>JAHDHW010000006.1 GCA_020631105.1 Saprospiraceae bacterium
ATGACCGATGACCAATAACTAATGACCAATGCCAAAGAAGAAAAAAATATACGCAGTAATTGATATTGAGACCACCGGAGGTCGAGCGAGTCGGGACAAAATAACCGAGATTGGTATTGTGTTGCATGACGGTGAAAAGATAGTAGATACTTATGAGACTCTAATCAATCCCGAAGTAGGCATACCTTATAATATTACTCAGATCACGGGGATTACGGATGAAATGGTCGCTGACGCTCCTAAGTTTTACGAAGTTGCGAAAAAAGTAGTGGAGATGACAGAGGGTGCCGTATTCGTTGCACATAATGTACGCTTCGACTATTCATTTATTCAGCATGAATTTCGGCGGTTGGGATATACTTTTACCAAACGTCAACTCTGTACCGTGAGGCTTTCCCGAAAAGCTTTCCCCGGGCTCCCCTCCTACTCTCTGGGTAATCTGATCAGGTATTTTAAAATCAAAGTTACAGATCGCCACCGGGCGCTAGCCGACGCACTGGCTTCCGCCAAGCTACTCGAAATGGCGCTGAATCAGGATAGCAGCGAAGAGCAAATCAGAGATTTGGTAGACATGGGCATCAAAGAAAGTCAATTGCCCGCTAATATCACCTTAGAAAAACTTCATAGCCTTCCAGAGGAATGCGGCGTGTATTATTTCCATGACAAAGCAGGTGATCTGGTGTATATCGGTAAGAGCATCAATATCAAAAAGCGAGTGATGGAGCATTTTTCAAAAACAACCAGCAAGGCCGCCACCTTACAAAAGAGTGTTCATGAAATCAGCTTTGAAGTGACCGGAAGTGAACTGGTCGCACTTTTGAAAGAATCTCACGAGATTAAATATCATCATCCTTACGTAAATCGCGCTCAACGCGCTCGCAACTTCCAGCATGTCATCCATTATTATGAAAATGATGAAGGATACATCTGCCTCGACTACAAAAAACCTACCGCCAAAGAACGGGCTAAACTCAATATTCTTCGGGCATTCCCATCTTTATCCGGAGCTAAAGGAACCCTGAATCGTTTGATAGCCGAGTTCGAATTATGCCAGCTATACTGTAACATTAATTCAAGCAAACCCTGCTTTTATTTTCATCTCCACAAATGCGAAGGTGCTTGTATTGGTAAAGAATCGCCTGAGGATTATAACGAGAAAGTACGTGCCGCAATGGAAACCGTCTCTATGGACTTTGATAGTGATTTCATCTTATTAGATAAAGGTCGCACCCCTGATGAGAATTCAATTGTACTGGTAGAAGAGGGCATTTACCGTGGGTACGGATATATCGAACGATCTGAAATAAATGGCAATGTTGATGAGCTAAAAGATGCAATCAAGCAATTTTCGCATAATCCCGAGGTTGTTGGCATCATTCAACGCTTCGTTTATACGGATAAGATCGAACAATTGATTAAATTGCCTTAATAATCTATACCCCAAACTTACCTAAGTTTCACAGAGAGGCGGCACAGAATTAGTGACTATGCTAGACAGTGCTGATTTATTAAAACAAATAGATAATGGAAAAGGCAATTTTTGGAATTGATGATTTCGATGTTTACATGGTAGTAGGCATCCTGATCTTCTTCGGTTTAGTAGAAGTTATTAGCGGTCATCTGAGTCGCACAAAACGGTCTAATGGAGATTGGATTCAGGAAGTAGGAGGTTTCTTTGTTCTATCTAAAATGATCAAACCTGCTATCATATTAATAGCTTTTAATCTAGGCAGCTTGCTTGCCGAACCTTATCAATATATACTTCGAGATTGGAGCATTTGGGTAATGTTACCTGCCTATCTTTTGATTGATGATTTATTACAGTATTGGTATCATCGTTCTGCGCATGAATATCCATTCTTATGGAAATTACACCGCCCGCACCATCAGGCAGAAGAAATGGGATTCTTCGTTTCCTACCGGAATGCAGCACTCTATTATTTACTAATGCCTAATATCTGGTGGGTCGCTATTGTAATTTTTCTAGGCGGTGCAAAAGCAGTAGCTATCGGACTCATCCTTAAGCAACTGGTGATCATTGGTTCGCATAGTACCATCAAATGGGATAAACCTTTTTATAATTCTAAGGTATTACAACCGCTGATCTATTTTCTAGAGCGGATTATTGTTACACCAGCATTTCATCATGCGCATCATGGTAAGTCAAAGGTAGATGGTATCAGCGATCCTAATGGTAATTTCGGAAACATGTTTAGTATCTGGGATCAAATATTTGGGAGCGCTATTTATTCTCATCAATTTCCAAGGGACTATGGTTTACCGAATGATCCCAAAGAACATTGGACTGCAGCATATTTTTATCCGGTAGTAGCTTCCCCTGACCCTAAGAGTGAAATTTCTCGTGGCTTCAATAAGCCAGACACCACCACAAACGAACCAGCAACTATTGAACTCGAAAAAGGTAAAAAGTACCTCTACTGTCAATGCGGTAAAAGTAAATCACAACCTTTTTGCGATGGCACACATCATGGCACCAAGTTCAAACCATTGTTATTTGAAGCGAAGCGAACGGGTAAAGTTAAACTTTGCAACTGCAAACAAACCAAAGCAGGGCCTTTCTGCGATGATTCACATATTAAAATAAACTAGTTTAGAGATCATGCTCTCTCTCTAAGAAGTTTAAGTTTGATTAATTAACGTTCTAAGTTTCATGCTATAGAGCTTTCCCGTATCTTGTCCCTGTGTTTCCTTAAACCTTGACCTAACAAGCTCGTAATCTTGCTACACAAGTACTTTATTATTTTCTTCTTATTCTTAAACTTGAATGCTTTCAGTCAATGCCTGGAAGATGATGCCGGTATTATCTGGAAGAGTAAAGAAAGTGTCATTAGCTTTAAAGACCTTGCGCATTATGCTGCTCCAATGCTTTGGTTTTCGCCTGATGAAATCAAGTTATTTGATGAAGCAGGCAATAAGCAAATTCCAGAGTTGTTCCCCTTTGAAAAGGATGATCCCAGAGAACCGGTCGTTTATTATAAAATCAGACATGTCTATGGTATTGACCCCGTTTCAGCGATGTTAAACTCAGAGAATAATAATAAAGACTTTCGTTTATTAGACCTTAAATACGTCAGGGCCATCGACCTTGATTTCTATTATTACTTTGAAGATGAAACAGGACCAACTGGCCACCAACACGATATTGAATCTATCGCGCTACAATTACGGATAATTGATGCTGTTGAATGTCCTGATTTTCGATTCGTGATCAAAGTAAATCGGGTGACCGGTAGGGCTCACGGATTACACTGGTATAATAATGTACTTAAAGTTGATGCTCAAACGGCTTTTCCATTATCAATTATCGTTGAAGAGGGCAAGCATGCTTCCTGTACAGATAAAAATGCAGATGGTATTTATACTCCGACTTATGATGTAACAGAAAAAGTAAATGATGCCTGGGGCGTTCGGGATATCATCACCTCCGGTCGCCTGGTCAGTGGCGGTTGGCAAGCCTGGATGGCCAAAAGAAGAGAGCCCAATTCTATCGTCTTCCCTCCCCTTCCAAAAGACAGTCCCTGGTATAAAAAATTCGCCGCTCGCTTTGGCACAAATCATCAGGGTTCTGTCTATCAATTGCGACCTTACCCTAATTATCGGGAGATGAAAGAACTCGGTAAAATTGAACCGGGACTTGATCGATTTATGAAAGACAAAACGCCACATCTCTGGCCCAAATTTAATCGCGTTAGCGGAAGTGGCCGGATCACACAATGGATCAAAGAAGAAAATTCCTACCGCTCATTGAGTTTGGCTTATCGTTGGGATGATGCCCAGCGCCTAAGCTTTGCCTTTCCATTACTCCTCTTCAAAAATGTGGAAGCACCAAAAACCGGCGGATGGATTTATAACAAATTATACATCGGAGATTTTGATGTAGATCCACAAACTCCAGTTGAATTTGACAAACTACTAGGCCATCAGATTACTTATTCCAGCTCTGCTTCACGTTGGGTAGATATGTATTTAGGCGCAGGTTATGAAATCTATGATGCGGACCTTACGATGAGGGGGACACAATACGAGACTTTCCTGGTATCAGAAGTTGGTGTAAAGTTTCGATTAAATATTCAACGGACTCCACTTAAGTTTTTACGCCACTTCGGAACAGACTTTTGGGGACTCAAGGCCGGATGGAAAAATGTAGGTTTCAGTCCTTTTATTAATAGTGGCTTTGTTATTGAATTAGGTGCTGGAGTGTTTTAAGTATATAATGTCTTTTCTATTATTTCACCTCTCCGAAACGGAATTCCCTTTAAATTCTATCTACTTCTGAATAACAAACCGTACTTTACTTACGTTTTGGATAAGGACTATATGTAAAAAATATTTATAATATAAAACTGAACATTTGATTATTTACTCAGTTTTAATGCTCCATTTCTAACTAACTTTAAAACTCAATTCCTACATGAAATCAACAATTCTAATTGTTTGCACACTAGGACTCTGCTTAGCAATGACTTCTTGTGTAAGTAACAAAAAGTTTGCTTCAATGCAAAGCCAACTACAAACCGAACTCGACAAAGCCAATGAAGATCTTGGTAAATGCGGTGAAGATCTAAATCGTTATATGAATGATCTCAGCGCCTGCCAACAAGAAAAAGCCCGTTTAGAAAGCAACATGGCGCTTCGACAAGAGCAAATCACCGACCTAAAAGACCAACTGGTGGACGCAAAAGAACAACGTGACAAGCAGCTCTCACAGGTCGGAGACCTGACAGTACTTAGTCAATCTGCGAATGACAATATCAAAAACACCTTGTCTCAATTAGAGCAAAAGGATAAATACATCCAATTGATTCAGGCAGCCCGTACTAAAGCGGACTCTATCAATCTTGCTTTAGCTGTCAACCTAAAGAGTGTTCTTAAGGATGGTATCGAAGATGAGGATGTAGATATCAAAGTAGACAAAACAGTCGTCTTCATTAATCTTTCGGACAAGATGTTATACCAAAGCGGTAGCTCTAATCTGACTTCCAGAGCAAATGAGGTGCTTGGTAAGATTGCACAAATCGTTCAATCCCGGGAAGAGTTCGAAGTAATGGTAGAAGGTTACACAGATAATGTACCGATCAAGAATGCTTGTGTTGATGACAACTGGGATCTTTCTGTAAAACGCGCAACTTCCGTAGTTCGTGCACTTCAAAACAACTATGGCGTTGATCCAAATAGATTGATCGCTGCCGGCCGTGGACAATACAACGCATTAGCGAGCAACGATACTGCAGAAGGACGTTCTACAAATCGAAGAACACGAATTATTATCCTTCCGAAATTGAATCAATTCTATGATTTATTGAATCCGGAAAAAGTAGCCGGAGGAAATTAAAATAGTTTGAAAAAATAATAAGACAGGTGTTGGGTGGTCGATATTCAACACCTGTTTTGTTTTAAGATTATTATACCCTTTAGCTAAATTAAAACCTTCCCCAATGAAAAAATTATTCCTTCCACTAGTCTTTTTATTATTTATTCTAATTCCACAGTCACATGCTCAATTCGGGATCAAAGGAGGTCTCAACCTGAGTACTGTCGGAAGTTATGGCAACTCCGAAGAAGGCGAAACGATAAATCTAAAACCTGGATTTCAACTTGGAGTTACCTATTATACTGATCTGCCGATAGGTCTCGGATTTGCAATCGAATTAAATTTTGAGCAACGAGGTACGATCTCAAAGAAAGATTATGAGATCTTATCTCCGGTCTTTAATCCTGCAGATGGTACTGTACTCGGCATTGGCAATTATGAGATCAGTCAGGAAGCCAACTCTGTTCAACAATACCTCAACGTACCAATGTTATTATACTTTGGCACCCAGAACTTAAAAATTTATGCAGGTCCAAACATCGGTTATCTTATTCAGGGAACTGCAACTTTTGACCGGACCATCAATATCACTTTAAATGGAAATGCGGCGGGCAGCAATGAGATATCTTTAGAAGATGTAGACTGGAAGGATTATAATTCTTTCAAGGATATTTTTGTTGGCGATCAAGAAGAATCGGGAGATTTTCTAAATTCATTTGAATTCGGAATAAATGTCGGAGCAATGTTTTACCTAAACGATAACTTACTCTTAGATCTAAGAGTAGCACAGGGGCTTTCTGATGTTTCCAATAATGACTATGACAATAGTATCTACCCTGATGAAAATTTTTCATTTCCGAGTCGTGACGATGTAGACCGTAATCTAAGTATACAGCTCGGGCTGGGATATACTTTTTAAACAAAGGCTTGAATGCAGCTTACATCGTAAACCCAAGTATTAAATAAATCAAAAAAGAAATAGCTCCTGCTAATAATGCATAAGGCAACTGCGTCATGGCATGCGCCATATTATTGCACCCCGTGGCGGAAGCACTCAACACCGTTGCGTCTCCATAAAAGCAAGCATGAGAGCCAAATGCACCGGCACTAATCACTGCTCCTACAGACAGCCAAATGTTGACTTCCAAGCTTTGAGCCAGAGGGATAATTATGGGTAAAGCAATTGCGTAAACGCCCCAGAAGGATCCCGTAGAAAAAGTAATAATTCCTAAAGCGACGAAGGCTATGGCTGGAAGCATCGCCTTATTTAACCAGGGACTGACCAATTCGATTATATAATTAGTAAGTCCCAGCTGATCATTTACTTCTTTTAATACAAAAGACATAATTACAATAGCCATTGCGAAAAGCATCGTTTTGATGCCGGAAAATACTTCTTCCATAGCCTTCGAAAAAGGCATGACATTATCGATCAGATAATAACCAATCGTAAAAAAAACAGCGCAGATTATTCCTTTCAAAGCATCTACTTCAAAATATACAGTTGCTGCTATCAAAACCAAAATGGGTAGTACAAAGTGAATTATTTTAGGCATTCGCCGAGCTCCGTCTTTGAAATCTCCGGGATTCGCTTCGCTAATCTTAATTGATATCGCCTCTGATCCAGGAGGGATTAACACCCCGTTTTTTGCCCTTGCCTCCGCCTCACGCATCGCCCCCAATGGAGGAACCCATCCCATTGCCACCATAGGTACTAACAAAGCCGCAACCCAGGCATATATTATAAAAGGAATCGCCAAAAGATACGCTTGCAAACCTCTTCCAGCTTCGGCAAGGCCTTCGCTTTCTAATAAGCCGGCTATAAAAATCGCCCAGGTTGACAAAGGTATTAACACACAGATTGGTGCGGCCGTAGAATCCACGATATAGGCCAATAATTCTCTGGGTATTTTAAACTTGTCCGTTACCTTTTTCATTGAACTACCTACCGTCAAGGCATTCAGATAGTCATCGATAAAAATACTTAATCCTAATAGCCAGGTGACTATCAATGCACTTCTTCGGTTCTTTACAAACCGTAACAAGAAGTCCGCAAATGCAGACGCCCCGCCAGATTTTACCAAGAGATGGATTAAGGATCCGAAAAGTCCGCACACTAAAATTATCCAGCCAATCGTCGAATCCGACATGACCTTTAACATCGTGTCCGTAAAAGCATCAAAGAATCCGAGTTTTGCCAGGATCAAAAACCCTACTATCGAACCTGCGACCAATGCTTCAAATGTTTTTCGAAACATGAGCGCTAATAGTACCACAACTATAGTTGGAACAAAACTGAGTATTCCATAATGTTCCATAGGCGCTAGTTGATAGTGGATGGAGTAGATTCTAGTTGTTGAAGAAATGGGAACACTGCCTCAAATACATCTTCTTCTACTTGATAAAAAGTCGTATTTTTTCCATATTTATACGCCTGCTTACTGCCATTCGTAATAAAGATAATTCCACTTTTCGATTGAGGATCAAAATACATATCAGATAGCAAGCCCCAGGCTATTCCGGGATGGCCAAGCATCTTCCTATCCGGAAAAATGATATCCGCAGAATCGCGATTGGTTATCCTGTGTATGCCCAGGCCATAACTCATAAAAAACTGGTCCCAGGTATCTCCATTATCCCCCCGGAATGTCCATTGATTATCAAGCATCTGACGTACCGAACTCGGCGCAAGTATCTGTTTACCATTTAACTTACCTTTGTTGAGTAACATCAAACTAAATATCGCCAGATCCCGCGCAGAACTACGTACACTGCCTTGGGGCCCAAACAAAAGTCCGTTCATTCCCGGTTTATAATTTTCATAGGCACTACTTATAGGTGCTTCCATACTGTAATCATCCGTCTGTGCTTTCCAGACCCCATCCTCAAATCGATAGAGAATCGACAAGTTTTTTATATGCTTTAGGTCCAAAACATTAAAGCTTGTCCCAATCCCCAATGGTTCGAATATGTTTTGCTTACAATAAACATCAAACCGTTCATTACTTGCTATTTCGACTAAAGCTGCAATAATTCCCCAGGTGCAATTAGTATACGAAAAATAATCACCTGGTGCATGATCTGCAAACATATCCGGTGTCTGAAAAGCTGCCTCCTCTCCAAATAGTTCTTTTATATCCAATTCCTCTTGTCGCATCGCTTTGACAAACTTGCTATAGCCTTTGCCATCTCGAATACCAGAAGTATGGCTCATCAAATGTCTCAAAGTAATTTCCTGATCCGGATGTTTCGGATGAACCAGATCCCAATCCAGATAAGCATTTACCGGAACATCTAAATCCAGTTTGCCTTGTTCTACTAACTGCATAATAGCTGTTGCCGTAAATGATTTCGAAATAGAGGCGACTCTGAAATAAGTAGAATCATTAACAGGTAATTTCTGACGGTCATCTCGTAATCCAAAGTTTTGCTGGGTTACAATTTCGCCATCATGAAGCAATAATACTGACATCCCCATAAGTTCATGTTGCTTCACTATTTCATCCAGTTTGGTGTGGAGTTCCTTTTTAAATGGAAACTCAGTCTTCCTATCCTGAGCTAATGTATCTAATTCGCAAGTCAACAAAAGCATTGACATCAACAATAAAATAAAGCCTAGAATGCATAATTCTTTTATTCTGTTTCGCCCCAATATTTCATAAAACATTCGCAATAATTTAGATCCGTCAAAACTTCAGAGTTCCATCATCAATGTCATACAACTGGCCATTAATCAAGATTTTTTTCACCTTGCCTTTCTGGCTAAAAATCAAAGATGGATTTCCTCCGATTTGAACGCTATTTTCAATATTCTGCTTGGGGAGTAATAAAGCATATGGCTTATTCAACCATAGTCTTTCTTCAGGTATTTCTTTCACTCTAAAGGTGGTGTAACCATCCTTCAAAAGTTTTTTGAGTTTTTTCTTTTTCAATTTGCTCATAGACTTAAAAGTCTTAGGGTGCACTTTGCCTGAACTTGCCTTATAAGAAGACATATCCTGTTCTTCATAGCCATGTACAATACTTAGGTCACCAATATCTTTTATATTAGCTTTCAGGTAAAACTTACTGTGCCGGTCGTATTCTATTTCAGCGTAGCGGATCGCTACATCCAGCGTATAATCTTTACCGCGTTTTTCTAATTGAATGTTTCGCAGCAAAAGGTCATGAAAATGATTACTTTCATTAAAAGGAATCGCTTCGTAATCAAATTTTGATTTGCTTTTATATCGACCATTCGCAATCGCTTCAAAGGCACCCAGAAGCATGACAAAATGTAGCTTTCTCAACTCTTGTTTTTCACGATCATTTTTAAGTCCTCCGGATTCAATAAGAATCGTACTACTCCCCCATTTTTGCATATTATCGCCAAATGCTCTGGGCTCAAAATCATCAGAATATTTAGCTACTTTGTTGGGAATATATGCCTGAAGCATTTCGTTCATTACTACGATTAATCTCATTGCATTTCCTCTGACTTCATTCACTTCTTTCTCATAATTATAGGCAGGCGCTAAAAAAGAAACACTTGCATTTTCATTAGTTAAGCCTGCTCCATAGTATCGATTTTGATCGTGCAAATTAAAACCCCATGCTGCATCAAGACTATCTCTCATTCTCTTAAGTAATCTCGTCTCCGGGTTTTGTAACCTAAGTGCATCTCTATTCAAATCAACATTCAATGCATTCCGACGCTGATACCTTTCGGCACCATCAGGGTTGAGCATTGGAAGTATATGAATGCTCAACTCTTTCAGGAGTTGTTTTCTAAGTGGCTCAAACGTTTTGTCCGTTCCGTCAAAGAAATGCAAAATATCCATTAGTGCCATGGTAGCAGTTGGCTCATCACCGTGCATCTGCGACCACAAAAGAACCTGAACCGGTCCATTACCTAAAGAAACCAGATTAATATTTCTACCCTCTACTGACTTTCCGACCGCTTTAATACTTAGCCAATCTTTCTCTCGAAATTGATTAAGCACCTGCTCAATATCAGCATGTTTAAAGCGACGATGTGTAATCAAGGGTTCCTTGTAATCTGAAAAGGATTCATAAAGCTTTTGATGCAAGGGCTGCTGTCCCATAAGTAAACTAGAAGATATAAAGAATAAGAAAAATAAAATACGCATGAATAAGAGTTTGATTTGGCAATTCGATCATTCCATCTCTGAATCTACGAAGTTGTTGGTTACATTGAAAATAATTCTTCTAAATCTTTGGTTCTTGCATCGTGATACAATGGATGCCACCGCCGCCCCAATTGATTGCTAATGCATCAAGCATAATTACTTTACGATCAGGAAATACAGATTCCAGGATTGATTTTGCTTTTTGATCTCTGTCTTTTATAGATTGATCCAGACCTTCTTGCCAGTATTTTTGTCCCAACACCACTTCATCTGTAATCAAAAAATTAAGGTAACTGGCAGCCGCAATTACTTTGACTGGTTCTCCAATCGGAAAAGTTGATCCATCCTGGTAATCCAGCGTACTGATATAATCATATACGGAATCCCCGGGTTTCATAGTGCTAATGATAGTCTTTGGCAGCGGCATTCGAATTATTTTAAAAGGCTTCCCATCTTGGTCTGTAGATGCTAAAAGCCTTTTGTAGTTTTTTTCCATTCGCTGATGATTTTCCTGGGCAATGGGGTCATTTTCTAAATCTTCCGGAGCAACCTCAGCAAGTAAAATCGTTGAATCATTTACAAAGCGTGCAAACTCATCAATGTGCCCATTAGTAGTAATGACCGTGTATGCCTTTTGACCATCTTCAAGCCTAAGAGGTCCTCGAAAAGTATGATCATCTTCATATAAGCCTTCTGCCAGCCAAATTACTTTTTGAACACCTAGTACTCTTTTAAATTCTGCTTCCATTTGAGTCTTTGTCCAATTAGGGTTACGTCCCTCCTCAACAGTTTCAACAACCATAAGTACTCCTTCTCCATTAACCTCCCGATTTCCTCCTTCACTAATCATATCACTTTCTATTATTGGTAAATTTTTAAGCTGTGCAACTCGTTCATCATATTGCTCCAATCGGATGGTATACTCATCCATTTCATCAATGGGGGTATACCCCCAGGCATTAAAATTAAAATCAACAATAGCTTTTTGACCATTGGATAACTTTACATAATTGGGTCCCATATCCCTAACCCATAATTCCTCGCCTGGCACCTCTATCAGCTCTACCCGGCCACTCTCCAAAGCACTCGCAGGAATACTTGAGCGGGCGCGTTTCAGTAAATCAGGTGAAGAACATGTCACGACGATATTAGTATGCGGATGTAAGCGATCAATAATTTCTAAGGTTACTTGCTCATTGGATAAGCCTTCAACATGATCCATCGGTGACCACATGAGCCAGATTGCTTCCTGTGGGTCATACTCCGCGGGCTGGTGTACAACGTAGACAGAATCTGACTGCCAATTGGCCTGAGTACTACTTTCCTGGTTTTTATCCGGAGCACACGAATAGAAAAAAAGAATTACTAATAGAAAAAGAGGCGCTCGGAACATAATAAATATAGGGTCTTTGAAGAAAAAGTAGAGATTAACCGCACTTTTGATTGGTTAATCTCTCTTGAAAAAGCGTGTTGTAATTATTCTTAAGTCACCCTAAAATACAATTCTAGGGTTAATTACATCTTAATTTGGTAGTGGCAGAGGAAATGAAATTAGCTTTGGATGAAGATTAAAAAGATAACTCAAAATGAAATTATCTTCACTTTTCTTATAAATATAAGCTATAATTTAGCACAATTCGTATATTTTTTTGCGTTTTCTTTCGTTTTGTCAGCTATCAGAATGTAGATAATTTTTTATAACCCAAAAAACTTCTTTTACATTCCTTATTTTAGCGATATTACTGTATAAGCAAAACGAAAAATGAAAACGGAGAACCAATTGGACGAGTTCGATCAAAAGCTAATTCAGCTTTTAAAAAAAGATGGCCGAATGTCTTTTACAGATATTGCAGCGGAATTAAACGTTGCTGTTTCTACCGTCCGAAATCGCTATAATAAACTAAAGGATGATAAAATTCTCCATATTCTTGGCTGGGTTGATCCAACACGAACATCTTATACAGTCTATAATAGACTGACGATTGAAGTAGAGCCATCCTCTTTGGTAGATAAAGTAGCGGATGCCTTAGTACGTATTGAAGAAGTTTCTTTCTTGGGGATTACCTCTGGTCCAACAGATATCGAAATTAATTTGCTCTGTCGGGACAATGAGCATTTGCTGCAAGTAATGCGGGATAAAATTCATTCGATCAAAGGTATTCACCGAACCAATTCAACGGTTTATTATGAAGTCAGAAAGTGGGCTTCTCACGAAATTGATTAAAAAGTTATAGACTACCCTGAATCATTTTTTTATCCGCTCAAAAAAAGCAGCCCGATAGCTCCCGCCAATCGGGATAGATAGTCCATCAATAAGAAGCAGATTACCTTCTATCTGTTGTACGAAATCCAGGTTAACAATATAAGATTTATGTACCCTGATAAATCGGTCAGCGGGCAGGTCCTCCATAACATCCTTGAGGTTTTGTAAAGTGATTACTTTTTGATCCGTACAGTTAAAGCGCAGATAATTTTTTAGCCCTTCTACATATTTAATGGTATTAAACCGAATCTGGTGATATTTATGCTTAGCGTCCCCTTTAACAAAAATCGCTTCGGCTTCCTGCGTTTTTGTCAGCGTAGGTACGATCGGCGAATGCTTAATATTATCCTGGGATTGTTTGACCTGACTAACGGCTCTTAAAAATCTATCAAAAGAAAAAGGCTTTAGCAAATAATCCATCACCTGATATTCATAACCCTTCAGGGCGTACTCCGAATAAGCAGTCGTCAAAATAACCGGGCAAGTTGGCCCAACAATGTCTAATAATTGCAATCCGGTCAGATCATCCATCTGGATATCCAAAAATAGTAAATCGACTTTTTTAGCCTTTAACAAATCCATTGCATCCCACACCGATGAAGTCGCCAGTTCCATTGTTAAAAACGGCGTACGTTCCACATATGCACTCAATATTTTTAGTGCATGTGGCTCATCATCAAGGGCCAAACATTTGAATTGTTGTTCGCTCATAATTCGATTTGCAAATAGACATTGAATTGCTTTGATTCATCATTAATTTGCAATTCATATTTATCAGGATATAAAAGATCCAATCTTTTTCGGACATTTTCCAGTCCGATACCACTACTATAGTCTTTTTGTTTTTCTCCACTTATATTATAGCAACTAAAGCTAAGCTGCTTATCTTTTTCAATGATCTCCAGTCGAACCGGATTTTGGGGGTCATTGAATTTTCCGTGCTTAAAGGCGTTTTCGACAAAAGGTAAAAAGAGTAAGGGCTCTACTAGTATTTCGGGGTGCTCTACCATACTTTCAAATTGCACAAAACATTGGTCGCCAAATCTTTTTTCAAAAAGTGAAATGAAGTTTTTTAACAGCTGAATCTCGCTAGTCAATGTAACTTTTTTTTCTTTGGCGCTCTCTACACTGTGTCGTAATACATCAGAAAACTGCATGATCGTATCGGCTAATGGCGGACTAACAAGGTAAGCCTCTGTATGCAAAAAACTCATCGTATTGAATAGAAAATGAGGATTGATTTGCGATCGAAGATTAGCCAGCTCAGCGTCCGATTTTTCCTTCTGAAGTTGAAGTCGTACTTTGTCACTGGCTACTTTTCGCTCTATCAAAAAAACGAGACTACCTCCAAGGACCGGAAGAAACCCACGCCATAAATTATCCCAGACAAAGTACGTAAAGGATCGATTATAATAGTTTGTAAATCCAAGAAAGATATCAAATAATACTTCCTGGACTAGGTATCGAGTGAGCACAAATACAGTGATACCAATAATCGAGATCATTGCCAGTCTTAGAAGACTATAGTTTTTAAAGAGCCATGGTGCTAAATAAAAATATACTAAGTAGAACACCCCCATCAGGATTAAATCATAACTGATTAATACTGCTGTTGACTTAAAGTTTACATCTCCGTCTGCAAAGTAACTTAAGTAACGATGTCCTAAAAAAAGGATCCAGCCTAATATGTGTTGTAATATCTTCAACGATTTCTAATTTAAACTTAAGCTATAATTTATTATTCAAATTCATGCTTTTTTTACATCAAACTATCCTTTTATTACACCAATTCCATTTTTCAGCTATATCATCCCAAAAGTAAATGATCTTCCCAATTGATACTAAATACTGGCTAATTGGTAAAACAAAATTGTCAGAAAATGCAATTGCGCTCATCTTTGAACCAAACATTAGAAATATGAAAAATATACACCTTATCCTTCTTACAATAGTCTTAATGACTTTACAAACTGTAAATGCTCAAGATAGCTTATTACGACAAGACTTATCCAAGCACGTTTACCACTTTGATTTAAAAGACAATCAACTCAGCGGACCGGGGGCTGATTTACTCCGCAAGGAAGCTATGAAAACTCAGTATTTCCTCATCGGCGAATATCATGGTTCAAAACTCATTTCAAATTTCACAAGGGCCATGATTCCTATTTTGCACGAAGCCGGCTACCAACACTTCGGAGTCGAAGTTGGCCCCCACTCTGCTGAGCTACTAAAAGAGATGGCTAAAGATCCTCAAAAAACTACTAGCCAACTCAACACCTTTAACCAACGATATAGTGTGATTGAAGAGGACAGTAGTATCTGGACACCAATCCCTTTCTTTGAGTACGAAGAAGATGCAGCATTCTTAGAAGCAGCAATGAAAAACGGCTGGAACTTATATGGACTTGACCAGGAGTTTTGCTATGGGTATATTCCGCTGATCGACCGGATGTACGCCCAACTTTCAAAAGAAGATCAAAAAGAGTTATGGACCTTACATCAGTCCCTGAGGGATTCTATTCAATCCTATTACAAGATGAATGAACTTGATCAACAACGGCTCTCCGTTTCCATGACCGCATCTCCATTGTTCAAAAAGTATCTAAAAAAAGCGTCCAAGCACCATGAGGCTAATCAGGCAATCGCAGATGCACTATTAACCACTACCAAAATCTATCACTATAATGCGACCAGAGATTATCTGGAGTGTAATAGTACCCGGATTGACTACATGAAAACGAATTTGTTTAAGGCATTCGAAGAGCAGAATTTTGATCTAAAGAAAGATAAAATGCTTTTGAAAATGGGGAGTATTCACACTGCAAAAGGATTTAGTTGGTTAAGTCTTTACGAATTGGGAAACACCTTGCATGAGCTTGCTTCCTTTCATCAGAATGAATCAATTCACTTAAGCTTTTCTAGTCGTTTTGAAAAAGAAGACGGGAAAATCATTGATGCACTTGACAACAAAGAAGGCTATGCATATCGATACGTTGATCTACTTCAGTTTGGTAAAAAAGATCAATGGACTATCATAGATTTACGTCCCTTAAAAGAAAAAATATATTACCATCAAAAGTATAAAATAAGCGATTTGATGAAAGATATATTCAGGCAGCATGATTTATTCATTATTGCTCCGGTTGAAGAATTCAATTGATTATAACCTTTATCCAATTACTAAGCTAAACTTAAAACATCATGAAATATTTCCTTTCTTTCTCTATACCAAGTCTTGTATTATTTATCTTATTCGCCTGTGCTCCGTCCGCTGATCCTCCTACGGAGGAAGCTGCGAAGGATGATCGTAAGGAAGTCGTACTTTTGGGATTATGGCATTTCTCCAACCCGGGAGCAGACGAATATAATACCACCGTAGAAAATTACTTTTCAGATCGTCGACAACAAGAAATCAACCAGGTAAACCAAGCGTTGGCTAAATACAATCCTAGCAAAGTATTCGTAGAATGTATGTCCTCTGATCAAGCCTATTTCGATTCCTTATACCAGGAAAAGGATTTTGATCCCCAAAAATTGGCTAATAGCAGAGGCACCAGTGAGCACTATCAAATTGGTTTTAAACTAAGCAAAATGCTTGGACTCAATGGTGTTGAATGTGTTGATGCTCCTGGCTTATGGCTCGGCTCCGCAGCTAATGAAGTTGCAGCAAAACAATACCCCGCACTTGATGCCGCTTTTACCAAAAAAATGGAAGAACACATCCACGAAGAAAACCAATTTTTAAAAGAGCACAGCATTGCTGAAGGCTTGGTTCGATATAACACCAAAGAATCATTAGGCCTGAATCACGATATTTATATTTCGTTTTTCAGTTCTATTATTGACCAATCTAAAGAAGAAGATTTTCCGGTATTTTATAAGGATGAAAAAGAAGACAGACTTGCCATAAGTCCGGATCAAAAGTACATTGGAGCCGAACTCATTTCAGAGTGGTATCGGCGAAACATAAAAATCTTTAGTAAAGTACTGGAGCGCGTTGAGGAAGACGACGATCGTATTTTAATCATTTTCGGTCAAGGACATATTCCAATTCTAAGAAGAATGTTCGATGATCATCCAAAATACCGAATAGTTGAGGTTGCTGAGGTGCTTTAAATCTCTTTCCTTCCCCAAAGCATGATTTCATATAAAAAAGCAAAGGTGATTTGACTAGTTGTCAAACCACCTTTCTTTATTAAGCTCAGGCTGATCGTTTACTGTAGGAATACATTAAACTCTACCCGTCGGTTTTGTTCCCGTCCGTCTTTGTACTTATTATCTGCGATAGGTTGTGTCTCTCCAAAACCTGCATAAGATAATCTGGTACCAGAAATACCTTTGGATACCAGGTAATCATAACATGCTTTGGCACGTGCTTCCGATAATCTTTGGTTTGACTCAGCGTTTCCAACACTATCGGTATGACCGCTGATGCTACATTTGTAAGCAGGATATCGAGAAAGAATATCCGCAACCTGATCCAAGATTGGATAAGAAGCTGTTTTGATTCTATTTTTACCTGTATCAAAATAAATATTCTGAGCAGCAAAGTCTAAAGTTTCTTTATCCTCTACTTTTAACTCCGGACATCCTTTATTAGAGGCAGGACCTGCCGTCTTAGGACATTTATCATCTTTGTCGTATACACCATCGCCATCAGCGTCAGCATAAGGACAACCATTATTTGCTTTAGGGCCAGCTTCATTTGGACAGTTGTCCTTTTCATCAAGGATACCGTCACCGTCTGTATCTACTTCAGGACAACCATTTCTGGCACGAGTACCCGCAACAGTAGGACACTGGTCTTCGCTATCTTTAATGCCGTCACCATCGGTATCCGGACAACCATTAAATCCAGCTACTCCAGCTACTTCCGGACAGTCATCATTAGCATCTTGAATACCATCACCATCAGTATCCGGACAACCATTAAAGTTTGCAATACCAGCTACTTCCGGACAATCGTCATCAATATTTACGATACCATCACCGTCTGTATCCGGGCAACCTCTTAGTTCTGCTGTACCAACTTCATTCGGACAACGATCAAGATTATCTGTTACGCCATCACCGTCAGAGTCTAAAGGCTCAGGGATTACGATTGGCTTATCTCCAATTGGAAAAGCTACACCAATACTATGTACAAAGTTGTTTCGGTAAGAATCGTTTACTAAGCGGTACTCCGTTTGTAAGTTGATGATTGGATGCCAGGTATCTGATAAGTGTAAGTGAAAACCAAGACCTGCGCCCAGTGGAATCTCAAAGTTAAAGTCGTTTCCTCTGGTAGCATTAGAAACGTATGACGCTCCTACTCCGGCAAGTAAGTAAGGTTTAAACCAGCCACTGCCATCCCAGTCTCCTAATTGCGCCTGGGCATCTAAACCAAGAACAATCTTATCACCAGAGAACTCTGGTGTATCGTTTAATGGTAATGCGGTATGACGCAAGTGGAACGGAATATTAAGGTTCAGAAAGCTATTAATATTTCTTGCATAGCCAAAACTCGCACCAGAGGTGTAGAGGTCGCTATCCGCGAAAAAGTCAGCTCCATCAGGTTGATGATTAGAATAATAATCAACCAAAAGGTAACGTAAGGTTAAAGCATCTTTGTGAGCCGTAGTTTGGGCGGAAGATACCAATGGTAAAAATAAAATTAGTAATGTGAGGGTTGAGAATACTAGATTTCTCATGTTTTGAATAGGTTTTTGATGAAAAAAAAATTGGGTCAAATGTTCGTAAGTCTAGCTTGGATGGGAATATGTTTAAGACTTCTCCAGATAAATGAAGTCACATTTTTTTAAGACATTTTTTACAAAAACCTATTCGAATCCAGGCAATCCAATACCTAACAATATTTACCCAAAACCTACAATAGACCTATTTTAAGTATACATTAAACTCTACTCTGCGATTTTTTTCGCGTCCTTCTTTAAAAGTATTATCCGCAATAAACTGCGTTTCTCCATAACCTTTATAGTCTAATCTGCTGCTATTGATACCTTTATTGATCAGATAATCATAACAAGCTTTGGCTCGCCTTTCAGAAAGCCTTTGATTAGCAGAGGCATTACCTACGCTATCAGTATGTCCACCGATGCTACAATTATAAGCTGGGTATCTTTGCAGGATTTCAAAGATATTATTGAGGGTTACAAAGGACTCCGGAAGTAAAGTAGCCTCACCCGTTTGAAAGTAAATTTGCTGAGCAGCAAGATTAAGCACTTCCTTATCTGCATCATTAATCTCTGGGCACCCCCGATTACTGGCGGGGCCAGCTTCAGTGGGACATAAATCATCAGGATCTAAAACTCCATCTTGGTCCTGATCGCCGATTGGGCAGCCTTTGTTACTCCGGGGTCCGGCTTCCGTTGGACATTCATCTTCGCTATCTTTTATGCCATCTTCATCCGTATCGGGACAGCCCATAAAAGCAATCAAGCCTGGATCATCAGGACATTCGTCATCAATATCGGCAAAGCCATCTTTATCCCGATCAGGACAACCGGCTAGCGCAGGAAATCCGGGTGTATCCGGGCAACGATCCTGATCATCAACTACCCCATCGCCATCCCGGTCCAATGGTGTTTTTGTTTTCCCATTAAAATTAAGTGGAAAAACAATTCCTAAACCGTGTACAAAATTATTACGGTAGCTATTCGTCACTAGTCGATACTCACTTTGTAAGATTACCGAAGGGCTTGTTGATTTTTGTCCTAACTGAAATTGAAAACCTCCTCCAATTGGAAAGGCAATATCAACTTCATCCACATCACTGATAAAACTTAGACCTATACCTGCTAACAGATAAGGTTTAAATCGACCTAGGCCGTCCCAATCTCCAAAATGCCCCTGAACGTCAAAGCCAAATACCCCTCGTTTATCTGTGCTAAAGATTGGAGCATCATTCAATGGTACTTCGCTGCTCTTAAACTGAATGGGCACATGTAGATTCAGGAATTCATTAATATTACGGTGATAAGCGATACTTGCACCGAAGTTATAATCACTTGCGCTGGCAAACCCATCGGTATGATTGGAGAAATAATCTACCCAGAGGACTCTGGCGGATAAAGCATTAGGCTGAGCTGGGCTTTGAGCATTTGTAAGGCTTGCCATTGATAGGCAAACGAGCGTAGCGAGGCAGGCAAGGGTCGTTTTCAAGGTGCTAGTGTTTGATGGTGTTGTGTATAACTCTGGACAGCCGAGATCAGCGAGGACGATTCCGATGGAGATCGGAAGAGGAAATCAGCGAATAAAAAAAGTACTCCTAGCCGTGTAGACCTCTTCCCTCTTTTTTGATCTTACCTTCCTTATTTAATTTTTTCATCAGGCGATCCAAAATGCCATTGATGAAATCTTTACTCTTATCTGTACTATACAGTTTTGAGATTTCTACGAATTCGTTTAACGTTACCTTAGTTGGGATAGTTGGAAAAACGATCAATTCGGTCAAGGCCATTTTTATCAGGATCATATCAATGACTGCCACTCGATCAGCATCCCAATTATTCAATACGGGTTCGATGATTTCAAGGAGTTCTTTATCCTGAGTTGTTACATAATTGAATAGGACTTCTCCAAAATCAACCGCTGTTTCATCAGTTGGCTTATAGACTTCCATGAAATCACTTTGCGTCGGAAGTGCTTTCAACGTCTTTTTAACCGTACCGACGACCAACGATTTGTCATCGACCCAGGTTGGGTAATGATCCTCTACGGCTTCATTATATAATTCGTGTGTATTACAAAATTTAAAAAGTGCAAGAATCGTTTTTAAATGATCCTCTGATACCGTTTCCTTTGCCAGATAGCCCTTATAATCTTCCGTCTTCGAAAACTCTATATATAATTTTCGAACGGTATCATCATCAACCATCGAATCGAAGTTATTCTGGCTGACATAATCAGAAAAACTATTATCCTGAACTATGGCCTGGATAAATTCATTATCGTATAACTTAGGTGTAAATGTATTATCCTCATCCGTAGGAAGATGTTTGGAGGATCGACGCTTAGCGTCTTTTAAAGCATATCGGGTGATATGAACTAGATAATTGAGATTGTACAAATAAAGTACATAGGACTCATTGATGGCTTCCTGATAACGCTTGGCAGCTTCTTCAAGACTGAGCGCTTTATCTCTACTTATAGTGTAGAGCATCTGCATGACTTTTATGCGGATATTTCTTCTACTTAGCATATATCAACGGAAGATCATTTTGGGATACTTCGCGGGTACAAAGTAAACCATTTTTTGGTAAAGGAACACAAATGATTATCCTTTAATTTAATTTTCTGTCGAAAGTCAGGATGAAGTGTTACAGAAGTGACGAAAAACAAGGATTATTATTCTAAAACCAAGTTTTTATCCAGGTTATAATATTACCAAAATAAGAGTGGTGGTACAACCCAAAGTCATACCACCACTCTTATGAATATCAATTAAATAAGCATTTACTTTATGTATTCTGCGGCAACTTCTTCGTAAGAAGGTAGTTTTGACTTATGCCACTTCATCACAATCTTACCATCTTTCCAGAGTACTACTCCTGGATTAGAACGAACAATCGTTTTTAGCAAGATATCATCTGCTTCGTAGAATGGGTACGCAGCTTGAGTGTCATGTCGTAAGTCATCAATCATAGCACTGCTTGCGCCACCAACGATAGCATAAGTATTATATCCCTGTGCTTCCGCTTTTGACATAAACTCATTGACCACTTTCCAGTCATTGGTATAATCTTCATCCCAGGTAAAGGTTGCTTCGGTTTCTTCTCTTGGCACAATCTTGTCCACTGATCGTACTAATTTGATCTCTCCTTCTACATCAATGGTATCAACAACAAATAGTGTATCCTGATAAACTACTTTTTTAGATGATTCGCTATCAAGGTATAACTTGTGCGCAACGACCATAAAGTGGTAATTTGGATCGCTTAGGATTTCTTCCGTCATATTATTTCCATCCAAATCACTAAAGTCAAAATCACTGATTTTAGTTGGTTCAATTTCTGGTTCTGATTTCACCTGGTCATAATCCCAGGCTTCTTTAGGATAGGACTTGTATTGTTTTAAGAAATCGTCATAGCTCAGTTCAACTACTTCTCCACTTTCTTTGTTCGTAAGTCTGTACCCCAGGATTTGAACATTAGCGGCCGACTCTTCTTCCGCTAATTTAACTGTACGTACATCTTTACCATTATTAAAAGGACGGAAGTCTGTATGTGGTAGATCCCAAACATAATTACTCAGACAATAAACGAACACCGCAGCGGTCGTTACTCCTGCAACAATTTTACGGGTACTAGCGGTAAACAGTTGATGCATATCCTTTGATCGAAAAACAAAGTATAAGGCTGGCACCAGAAGCACTAAATCTTTTAGGAAGGATACCTTAGGCTTTAGTTTTAGAAAATCTCCAAAACATCCGCAATCCGTAACTTTCATATTGGTTTCCACATATTCTCCCCACTTACCAAACTCAAAGAAATTTACGCCCCCTGGTACATATCCTGTTAAAAAGGTAAAGCCAGTAAGGAATGTGAAGAAACCTACAATCCCCAAAAATAACCAGGCGGTTAGTTTCCGATTAGATCCAAGGATCAGCATTACCCCCAACACAATCTCCAATACAATCATAAATACTGAAAAGCCAGTTGAATAATTTGACAACCACGGAAACAAAGGTGCAATAAAGGACATCCATGTTTCTTCAAAGGTATATTTGAATTCAGCAAAGTATTGCTCCATCTTATAAGCAGTACCAAGTGGATCAATGGCTTTTACCCAGCCAGAGAACACAAACAGAGCACCGCAGAAGTTTTGAGCATAACTCATCAACCATGATTTCTGCTTTTTGAAATAGCCCACTAAAAAAGTTAGCAATAATGCATCTAAGCCAATGCAAGTTACCAAGCTCCCTATCGTCATTTTACTACTGATCAAAAGGAGATATAGTGCAGTTACCATATTATATTATTTAAGTTCTTTTGTTAATCAAAAATATAAAATCAGGCCTCATCCAGCCTAATCAAAGCAAATAATGCATAATTTATAATGTCTTGATAATTAGCGTCTAAGCCCTCGGAGATTAATGTTTTACCTTCATTATCTTCGATTTGTTTCACTCGTAAGAGCTTCATCAGTATTAAATCCGTCAGAGAACTCACCCTCATCTCACGCCAAGCTTCCCCATAATCATGGTTTTTGGCAATCATCAGCTCCCGAGTAGCTTCCATGTATTCTTTATAAAGCGAAGTCGCTCGTTCAAAATCCAATTCTAAAGGATCATTTTCCTTTAAATCCAATTGAATTAAGGCCATAATACTATAATTAACCAATCCAATATACTCCGGCTCTATACCTTCTTCTACTTTTTGTTCGCCTAATTCTTCCAGGCTACGAATCCGGCTAGCTTTGATATATAATTGATCGGTTAAACTCGAGGGGCGTAAGATTCTCCAGGCCGTTCCATAGTCTTTGGTTTTCTTTTCGAAAACCTCCTGACATTTTGCGACCTGGGTATCGTATTGCTTTAATGTTTTTTCCAAGCTATTTTTTGCGACAAATATAGAAAAATCGTTGCAAAGTGCTGGATATTTAATACATGGACAAAGATGCAAGTTGCTTTCCTAATCCGCTGTTAACAATAATTCAATGATTTGTAAATCTTTGTTAATGGTTTACCTTTGCGAACATTGTTGATCTGCGAGCCCTAATTACTTTATAACATCTTCGCTCTCAATTGTAACTTAATACATGCTCTACTTAATCTTATCCATTCTTTCTTCTACCCTCCTTGGCTTCATCATGACCTGGTTCGAACGCTTTAAGGTAGATACCTTTCAGGCTGTGGTCGTCAACTACTTCACCTGTGTTGCAACGGGTTGGGTAATGGTAGGCAGTTTTCCAGTACAATCGGGGTTCCAGGAAACGGAATGGTTTCCGTACGCCGCGGGAATATCTTTATTCTTTATTTCTGGCTTTACCATTATTGGGTATACCTTTCAAAAGTTTGGAATCACCCTGACCACCATCATGTCAAAGATGTCGATGTTGATCTCGGTAGTTTTTGCAATTATCGCTTATCAAGAGTCCGTAAGCTTATTGAAAGTGCTGGGCATCTTGACTGCTATTGCTTCTATCATATTGACGAATCTTCCACATGATGAGAGTGTTGCAAGTAAGAAAAAGGTAAAGCGGATTTTTTGGATATTCCCAATCCTGGTGTTAGTGTTTCAGGCATTAATTGAGATTGTCTTACAATACGTTGAACAAAACATTTTGGAGACCAGTGGAGACCCTGCTTTTGTTTCTTCTATATTTTTATTCGCGGGTACTATCGGTCTCCCAATTGTCCTTGGTGGAATCTTACTGGGTAAGCTACGCTTCGCCTGGCAGAATCTTATTGGTGGAATCTTATTAGGTATCCCTAATTATTTTTCAATATACTTTCTCATGAAAGCACTGGGTTCCGGCTGGGAAGGTTCCGTAGTATTCCCTATCAACAATGTTGCGATTATAGCCCTTTCTGCCATCATTGGTGGATTCCTGATCTTTAAAGAAAAATACTCCAAGTGGAATATTTTGGGCATTGCACTTTCTATCATCGCTATTATTTTAATTGCATTGGGACGATGACAGATCAATACAAAACCATATCAGCACCCAGTGAGGGGCAATTTAAGGATCGGGGCAGCAAGTTTTTTGCCTACGCCTTTCCTTGTTATCTGGAAGAAGATTGGCAAGAGGCTTTAGAGGCTGTAAAGAAAGAGCATTTTAAAGCAAGACACCATTGCTTTGCTTATCGTATCGGATTAGATAATAACAACTTCCGGACAAATGATGATGGTGAACCTTCCGGAACAGCAGGAAGACCTATTCTGGGACAGATTGATAGCTTTGGCCTCACGAATGTATTCGTTGTGGTTGTTCGATACTTTGGAGGGACCAAACTAGGGACCAGTGGATTAATTAACGCGTATAAAATGGCCACTATTGAAGCCTTTGATGCGGCAACTATTATTGAAAAAACAGTAGAAGATATTTATCGAATCAAATTCGACTATGGATTGATGAGTGATGTGATGAACGGAGTCAAGAAGTTAGATTTAGAGATGATGAGTCAGGACTTTGGTAATGAAGCTTCCATAGAAATTTCGATTGCTCAAAGTCAAGTAGAGGATACGCTGCGCCAACTAAAATCACTCATTGCCAAAATCAGAATTGAAGAAATTGACAAAATCAAAAACATCCCCGGTTTAAAAATCTCCTATTTATATACCCGTTAACTCGACCTATCTAACCAAAGAGAACTCTCCCTGTTTTACCAATACCGTATTATCTAAGGGACATGGAGCTTCAATCACATATACATAAACGCCGGTAGGCATGACCTGTCCTTTGAAAAAACCATCCCATCCTTCGTTCATATTATCTGTCTCAAACACTAGTGCTCCCCAACGATTAAATATTCGGAAGCTCGTTATCTCTGGAATCGTACCGGTATAAACGTGAATCTTATCATTATTACCATCTCCATTTGGTGTAAATATATTTGGTACCCCCAGTAAATCAGGATTACAGGTTCGTAATTTATTTATAAATACTAATTGCTCTGTGGTACAACCATTTATCTCATCAGTAACAATTAAAGTATAAAATCCACTCGTATCAGCAGTCATTATCGGATTTGGACAGTCCGAACAAGTTAATCCCTCAAAACCTATCCATTCGAAGGAATACTGGCCGTTACCTGCTAACACATTTACATCTATCTGTACATCTACACCTGGAAACTTATCATAACTAAACGGAACATCTATCGTTGGGCCCTGATTGACTATTACATTAAACTGAGCAGTATCTTCTATACAAGTGGTAAGCGATGCATCCAATGTATAAACTGTAGTTTCAGTAGGAAAAGCTAGAGGCGCTGGCGACATCGCATCAGAGAGCGACTCTTCCGGACTCCAGTCAAAGGTATCTGCTTCTCCATTAACTTCTAAGGTAATGGTATCTCCTGCACAAATGATATAATCCATGCCTGTGACTTCGGTTTCGAATTGCACTTCCACTCTGACAGAATCTACTAACTGACAAAGATCATCCGTAAGCGTTAAATAATACATTGTGGTCTCGGAGGGACTTGCCACAGGATTTGGAATTGTATCGACACTTAAACTAGAGGATGGCGTCCATTGTAAATCTCCTTCCACCGAAGCTGTCGCACTTAGACTAAATAATTCTCCCAGACATATACGCTCATCGTCTCCTGCATCTAAAGCATCTAAATCAATCACGGTCAACTCTACGGTATCAATTAGCAAACAGCCAAAATCTGGCGTTATCAATTCAATTGGATAAATTTGTGTCTCCGTTGGACTAGCTAAAGGATCAAGGCAATCATCACAACTCAATCCATTATTATTCAGCCAGCTCACTTCTCCGTCAAGTAATATTTGCAAGGCTATGGTGTCACCATTACAAATAGAATGATCACCATCTGTAAGCGCTTGATTCTGATCTACCACATCAACAAATACCGAATCTACCACATCACAGCCAAAACTATTCGTCACGGTAACCGTATATAAAGTCCCATTTATCGGAGTAGCTATCGGGTCATCGCAATCATAACAACTTAGATTATCTGCTGATTGATCCCAAATATAAGTATCTGCTAAACCATCCGAGCTTAGGGTGATTTGCAAAGGAACTTCGAAACAAATCGTAGTATCTGGTGTCAAATCAATAACAGGAATAGCATTAGGACCGACGTTAACAGTCACGGAGGAGGTGTCCATACAATTTGCAAGTGTTGTAGTAACCAAATAATACTCCGTTGTAACTGGCGGACTCGCCAAAGGCTCCAAACAATCCGTACAGCTTAAGGTAGGATCAGGCAACCAAAAATAATCAAGTCCGGTAGTGTCAGATTGAAACTCTACATTTAACTGGATAACATCTCCAATGCATATTTCATCCTTTCCAACAGATACAAAAGGATTGGCGGGCTCACTTACCGTCACATCAATCGATGCAGTATCCGTACAACCAAATTCTGTTTCCACAACAAGTTGTACCTCAAATGTTCCTCCACTCGTATAGACGTAATATGGATTAGGATCATTGATAATACCCAGTCCCCCAAAGGACCAAAAGTAGTTTTCAATATTCCCGCTAACTACTGTGGATTGATCATTTAATTGAATCCCGTAGGGAACACATCCTCCTGTTCCGGAAAAGGTAAAATCTGCCTGAGGTACTGGCCCGGCGCCAATGTAATCTTCCTTAAACAAGGTGTCTGAACAATAGCCATTATCAATAAACAGCCACACATCAAAATTACCTAGCGTTGGGAAGGTAACGGTCGGTTCAAAAGCCGTGCTTGATCCGGGGCTACCATTTTCAAAGAACCATTCCAGGTTTTGTATTTGAGCTGATGAGTTTGTTAGGTTTAGAAAGGTTGCCTGATCAATCCCCTCACAAAGCGTAGAGTCCGTCGCAGCAAAGTCTATTTCAAGGAGTGCTACATAAATGGAATCAGGAGATTCCAATCCTCTCGGGCAGTTGTTTTCATCTACCAAAATTAACTTAGGCACATAGACACCAGCTTGTGGGTAAGAATAACTGATCGTATCCGTCATCACATTAAAAGTGGTATCTAAATTACCATTTCCGAAATCCCATATATAAGTATAAGGCAATTCGGAAGAACCAAAGAAGTTAATATCGTATCCAACACAGGTTGTATCAATATCGAAACTAAATTCCCCAACTGGACCTTCTAATACAACTAAGTCATCAACAAAAAGTGTATCTCGGCAATTATCATTAATGATCGCAATTAATTGTACATCATAAATCCCAGGTACAGTATAAACATGAGCCGGATTCTCTAAATTGGACACTCCACTACTGTCTCCAAAATCCCATTCATAAAAAATACCATTTAGGGATTCATTCTGAAAAGTAGCAATCAAAGGAGGGCATTCTGCAAAGGTAGAATCAATAGAGAAAGCAGCCATTGGACTTACAATCTCAATCATTTGACAGTAATTAAGTTGACAGCCACCTTCATCAACGATATCCAGGCAAACTTCATAACTACCAAAAGTTGAAAACATATGTTGAGGATGCTCTAGTGTAGAAGTATCACCATCCCCAAAAGTCCAGAAATATTGTAAGCTATCTCCTACCGACATATTTGTAAACTGAACGGTGTCCAATGGACAACTAATTGTATCCGCACTAAACATTATTGTAGGGCTGGAAACAATCACATCATGTATATCAGTATCTGTACAGCCCCATTCATTTGTAACGGATAGTAAAACTGGATATACTCCAACTGTATCAAAGAAGAACTCTGTTTCTTCTGTATCAACGAAGAAATTACCATCAGGTCCGGTAATATCCCAGGAATAACTTTCTATTGGACTTATAAAACTCGTAGAATTATTTTGAAATTCTACAAACAAAGGATTACATCCTCCTGGAGGAATAGGGTTTATGGCAGCAGTCACTCCATCCGCCCTAATCGTATCCATAAACATTATGGAATCCTGGCACCCATTTACATCGGTAACTACGAGTTCTATATTTGAATAGTATCCGGGCGTATTATAAGTTAAAGTGGGTGCTTGGCCATTTGCATTAGAGATACTGGCACCGGGTGCAGTCCATTCCCAGGCTACATCGAATAAAGAGTTATTCGTAACATTAACATTCAATGGTACACATCCATCTAAAGGACTTAAGGTAAACGAAGCCAAGGGATCAGCAATACAAACCGTTCGAGTAACGGTGTCTATACACATGGTAGAAAAATTGAAAGCAATCAGTGTAGCTATATAACATCCTGTGTCCGGATAAGTAATGATTGGGTTTATCAGTGAACTGGTATCATCAAGTGATCCGGTGTTTTTGCCGAAATCCCAGAATATCGAATCCGCTCCGATAGAAGCATCCATAAAACTTATTTCGTATGGATCTGCACAATCTCTTTCTATTGTGAAATTCGCCAGAGGTTCTTGGACAATGATATAATCAGGAATTGACAGAAAACTTTCACAACCATTATGCGCAACAATTAAGCTTACCCCAAAAGTATCAGGCATGGTATAAGGATGCACAGGGTTTTGTTCCAATGAAACTACCCCATCACCAAAATCCCAAAACCAGGCATTCGAAAATGGGCTACTCAAATCCGTAAACTGAACAGGTTCGTCAACACAAGCTACTACAGGAATAGCTTCAAAATCCACTACTGGTGGAATACCAACACTCACCGCATTACTATTCACAATAGTATCCGAACAGCCCAGACTATTCGTGACGATCAAGGTTATATCATACCACCCGGTATCGGCGATAGTAAACGAGGGACTTGGATCAGTGGAGGTTAAAACCGGCGAATTAGGAAAAGAAAAAGCCGTGTCTATTGACCATTGCCAGCTAGTTATTGGACTTACTGTGGTTGAGTTATCAGATAAGGTAAAATTGACGGGACTACATCCGAATACAAAACCAAGATTCATTGATGCCTCCGTTTCGATCAATCGAACTGTATCTACATAAGTTTGCATACAGCCATTCAAATCTGTAACCTCTAATACCACTGGAAAAATTCCAAATTCTGTAAATACATGATTCGGATTTTGTAAGTTGCTCGTTCCGCCATCTCCAAAATCCCAGGAAAAGCTGGTTCCAAAATTTGTAATCCCACTAAAATTAACTTCATGAGGCAAGGTACATCCATCAGGTGCATCCATCAAAAAGTTAGCAGAAGGATTTGGTAAAACCTGAATACAAGTCGCAGCTGTAAAGTTATCTGTACAACCGTCAAAATCTCCGTTCAAACTAACCGTATAACAACCAGGCGTATTAAAAGTATAGCTTGGGTTGGTCACCGTGGATGTTCCGCCATCTCCAAAATCCCATTGAAAGTTAGTGACTCCGGGAATGGAAGTATTGTTAAAAGTAATGCTCTCTCCCTGGCAAATAACATCTGTACCATAGGTAAAACTAGCGGCATCTCCAACATTAATAATATCGTCTAAGACCAGAGTATCTGAACAAGCAGTCTGAGGGTTTTGAGCAATTACTGAAATAGTATAATTCCCTTCCATGGAATAAACTGTACCCGGTGGATTAGCACCAATATAAGGTGGTAGGTTATTCCCAAAGTTCCAGATGTATACCAAATCCGGATCCGGGTCATTATTTATCGGAGTAACAATAAAAGGGGCCACACAATTAAAAGTATCTGCTATGGTAATATCAATTTGTGGCGGATCAAAGGTCGTGATATAATTAGTCTCCGTAATAGAATTGGTACATCCATTATCATCTGATACGGTAAGGCTAATTGTATATTGATCAGCAGCAGCGTAGCTACTGGTTAATACAGGTGTGCTTCCATCATCTACAACCACTCCGGCAGTACCTCCAAGTCCCCAAATATATTGAGTGATATTTCCATCAGCTGAGGTAGACGCATTGGTAAAGGTGATTTCTGCCGGTACGCATCCAAACTGTGTATCCACAGTAAATGCTGGTTCTGGTAAGTTAAAAACCTGAATATAATTATTCTTACACTCTGTATCTGTATTACCTTCACTATCGGTCACTGTCAAACAAATGGTATAGGTACCAGGGGTTCCAAAGATTCTACCAGGATTTTGGTTTGAGGAATTCACTCCTCCAAGATTCCAACTCCAACTAGTAATAGATCCCACCGTCGAACTGGATTGATCTGTGAAAGATACTTGCAAAGAGCCACAGCCTTCAGTTATATTGGCTGTAAAATCAGCGGTGACCTGAGCAGATGCTACCACTGCGCAGAAAAGTGTAAAGAGTGTTGCAAATAGTTTTTGTTTCCGCATGCCTCTGTTTAAGGGATTGGGGTATAAATTTAAACCTAAGATTCAGCTACTTATCTTAATCTCAACTTTCTATTTCAGAATCAATCAGGTTGACAACATTATGTTCAGGGAAAACTTTGACAGTTACTTAAACGCATCAATAATTGTATTGATTTTGTTCAGTCATAAAAAATTACATAAATATTAAATGTAAGATTAGCTGGAAGCGACTAGTCGGTTTTGCTTTGCTAAGGTATGTTGTTTCTTTGAAATACGGCAGGAAAAAAGCTACCATCTCATCAAACTATAAACAAAAGTAACGTAAAATTTCAAATATAAAAAGTTAATATCACAAAAAAGTGAGCCCTCAGAACAAGTCTGAAGGCCCAACAACTAAAGAAGCATACTAAAAGTTCTTTATTTGAGTAGAGTGATGTCTCCTTTTTTCATGATTTTCCCTTCACTTATCGGGCAAGGTGCTTCTATATAGTAGATATAAACTCCAGCAGGCATAGCTTTACCTTTGTAGGTTCCATCCCATCCTTCGCCAGCGTCTCTGCTCTCGAATATCATTGCTCCCCAACGGTCAAACACTCTCCAAACTTCAATGCCGGTTGGTTGTAAGGCTGGTGAAAGCCGAAGCTCCAATTTATCATTTTGACCATCATTATTTGGAGTAAAAATATTTGGTACTCCAATCAAATCTTCAGGACAATTATTCTGCTTTCGGACAAAGGTAGAATCAAGCGTTCCGCAGCCCGTCTCAGGGTCCGTCACCAGTACTGTAAATAAGGTACTTGAATCGACTGTTACTTGCGGATTATTACAAGAAACACAACTTACCAATTCTATAGGTGACCATTCATAAGTATATCCTGCTAATTCTTCGGTAGTCACTTCTAAATCAACCGTTTGACCTGGGAAAAAATCTAATACTTCTGCGAGTCTTGTCACCGGTCCAGGTATTACAGTGACGGTGGCCGTAGCCTGTCCATCCTGACAAGTTCCTAATGACCCCGTAACGGTGTAAGTGGTAGTTACCAGTGGAGTTGCTATCGGATTTGAGATCGTAGGATCACTCAATCCTTCAGATGGCGTCCATAAGAAGTTTTCTGCTGTCCCGGTAGCTTCTAATTGTATACTTTCGCCAAGACAAATGGTTTGATTCTCAACAAATACCTCCGCTTGTGTTGCTACATCAATAGTAAGTGAATCTTCCAATGTACATTCTCCTTCTGTAACCGAAAGGATGTAAGTTGAAGAAGCACTTGGGTTTACATTTGGATTAAAAATATTTGGATCACTCAGGTTTGCACCACTGATCCACGTCGGCGTTCCAAATCCTATTGCATCGAGCGTAACACTTTCCCCAACACAAATCGTCATATCTTCACCAGCATCCAAATCAGATGCGCTTCTAACATTTACAACTACGGTGTCTACAATTCTACAGCCCAGGTCAGTCGTCACCTGAACAACATACGAGGTCGTTACATCAGGACTCGCAACGGGATCCATACAATAAGTACAGCTTAAGCCATCATTAACCAACCAAACCGGATCATTGCCAATATTCGCATTAAGCTGGACTGATCCATCTTCACAAATCGTTCGATCTGGGCCTGCAAACTCCTGGCTCTCATCAATGACTTCTACCAGAACGTCTTCAACAGTTTGACAATCAAACTCATTTGTAACCGAAACGGTATACAAGGTTGTTATTTCCGGACTAGCAATTGGGTTAAAACAGAAATCATAACAACTCAATCCGGGAGCATTCTGATCCCATTGATATTCATATATACTATTCCCGCCATCTGCAAATAATTGTATAATTGTATTAGCACAAATAGTCGTATCATTAGTAATATTTACAGTAGGAGCCTCAAATGGCCTCACATCAACAACCACTGCTGAAGTATCCGAACAACCAATAACATTCGTAATTACAAAGTAATAGGTAGTCGTGTCAATTGGATTTGCTTCAGGAACAAAGCAATTCGTACAACTCAGAGTTGGATCATCTAACCAATAATAGCTTAAGGCTGAGGTATCTGCCAAGACTTCAACTTCAAGAGAGACTGTATTCCCAATACATATATTATATGGCTCTGGTACTACAACCTCTGGCAGATCATAGATCTCCATTTCATTAATCGCTTCGTCTGTACATCCGATATCAGTCGTGACCGTTAAGCTGACATTAAAAGCACCTGTTTCAGTAAAGGTATGTGAAGGATTCTGAAAATCACTTTCATCTCCATCATCAAAATTCCATTGCCATCCGGCAATATATCCAGTACTCACTGAAGATAAATCTGTAAAGCTTATCAAAGAAGGCGCACAGTCCGCAGAGTCGCTCATCATAAATCCAGCAACCGGTGTCTCCCCTACTCTGATATAAGCAGGTTTCGTCAAAGTATCTGTACAAAAACCATTTGAAGAGATTATCGTAATGTCAAAAACTCCTGCACTATCAAAAGTAACCATTGGTTCAAATGCAGTAGATGTTTCAGGATCACCTCCTGGGAATATCCAATTTGCATAACTTAATGGAAGGCTTGAATTTGTCAGATTAATAAATGTCGTACTCTCTTCTCCCGTACAAATGATCGAATCGGTTGCCATAAAATCTAAACTCAATTGCTCTAGATAAATGGTATCTGGTGATTCGAATGCTCTACTACAGTTATTATTATCCTGAAGCTTTAATTTAGGAACATATTTTCCAATCTCAGTATAAGTGTATTGTACTGTATCAGCCGTTACATTTAATGCTGTATCTAATTCTCCATTACCAAAATCCCAAGTATAATTATAACTATCAACCGACTCACCATAGAAAGTTATTACAGCAGGTACACAGGCAGAGTCAATATCAAACGTAAAGCTACCAACTGGACCTTCCACTAATATATAATCATCTATGACCAATGTGTCGATACAATAACCTTCAAAAGAAGCAATCAAGGTCAGATCAAAACTTCCCGGTTCTGTAAATACATGTGCAGGGTTTTCAAGATCTGATGTTCCTCCACCGTCTCCAAAATCCCAGATGTAATCTGTAGAATTCAAAGATTGATTCTCAAAATTGACAATTAAAGGAGGACAAGTCGTATAAGTGGTATCCGCCTGTACTTGAGCCACCGGGTCTGCGATAACGACATAGTCTGGAATACAGAAAGTACTATCACAACCATTAATATCTATTGCGGTTAAGCAAACTGAAAAGACTCCCTCATTTTGATAAAAATGCGAAGGATTTGTTGCCGTGGAAGTTTCACCATCACCAAAATCCCAGATATAATTCATTCCACGTCCGACAGATGTATTAGTGAAGTTTACCTGACGCTCCGTACAAGATAGTGTATCTGCATAAAAAGACACCAAGGGATAAGTAACCTTTACGCCATCATTAATAGTTTGTGTGGCCGTACAGCCCCAGTCGTCAATTAATGTAAGTGTAATATCATAATCACCGATATTCTCAAAAGTAGTGGTTACATCCTGAGTAGTTTCGTTTGGTGCCCCTCCCTGAAAACTCCATGCCCAATCTGTAATAGTACCAAAAGTACTTGTTGAGAAATCTTCAAAATTTACAGTCAAAGGTCGACATCCATCCGTCGGATCTATCGTAAAATCAGGGTTAATACCATTCGCAAAAATAGTCTCCGTAAAAATCGAAGTATCCTGACAACCATTGATATCTGTGGTTATTAATTGAATATCTGTATAGGTTCCAGGAGTGGTAAACGTAAGGGTAGGATTTGCAGCCCCTGGGTTTGAAAAGTTTCCGCCCGAAGCGGTCCATTCATAAGTTTGAACATCCTGGCTGTTATTCGTAAAACTCATCACCATCGGAACACAACCTTCTAATGGAGAGTCTACTGTAAAGGAAGACTCAATTTCACGTACTCTTACAAAACGAGTAACATCATCCTGACAGCCTGTGTCAAAATTATAAACCGTCATTGTAATGGTGTAGTCTCCAGTCTCCGGATAGATAAATACGGGTTCACGCTCTGAAGTCGTATCCCACTCAACGCCATCAATTCCAAAATCATAAAAGATAGAATCCGCGCCAATTGAGTTGTCCTCAATCGAAACTGTAAACGGAGTCTCACAATCCTGTACAGTAGTAAACTGAGCAATTGGAGGTTGAACATAGATAAAACTATCAATAGTCAATTCATTTTCACAACTATGGTGATAAGCATATAATGTTATGTCAAAATACCCCGTATCTAAATATTCATGCTCCGGTGCAGCTCCATATCCAAATCCCCCATCCCCAAAGTCCCAAAGCCAATCATTCGTAAAGCTTGATCCTGTATCACCAAATGTAATTGGCGTTTCAACACAACTAATCTGAGGGTCAGCAGTGAAGCTCATCTCAGGAGGCATACCAACTGCTATCTGATTATAAAACATTGAGGTATCTCTACATCCTAAGTCATTTGTAACCACCAGTCTGATTTCGTAATACCCAGTATCAATCAAAGTAAAATCAGGTTGCTCTACGTTTGATGTTTGAATTACAGGTGGAGAAGTTGAATTATTTACCACTTCCCATTGATAGCTTGTAATTGGTGTAGGAGAAGTAGAAGTACTAAACAATGATACATCCAAAGGTGTACAACCTTCCATTGTATCTGTTGGTATAGTTGCTTGTATAGTTTGAATAAGGATTTGATCTGAATTAATTGAAGAGACACAGCCATTTTGATCGGTTACCGTAAGCGTAACAGGGTAAGTGCCATAATCCGTATAAGTATGATTTGGATTTTGCTGTGTACTTGTATTTCCATCTCCAAAGTCCCAGGCATACTCCACATTTGGATTAGCAGAACCTCCAAAGAATTGTACGTTATGGGGTGCAACACAACCGATAGGTGCATTATTCCCATAATTAACCCCTGGCAATTGATATACTTCAATACATTCTTCTGCCTGCTTAAAAGCAGTACATCCATTCACCGTTCTGGTTAAAGTTACGGTATAACAACCAGGTGTTTCGTAAACGTGCGTTGGGTTAGCTTGATTTGAAACTGGGCTCCCATCACCAAAATTCCATTCCACCACTGATGCCGCATCTATTGACTGATCCGTAAAACTTACAGAAAGATCCTCACAGCCCGCCATTGTTGAGATTGCGAATTCAATAGGATGGCCAACTTGTATATAATCCGTCAGCACTAAAGTATCCGCACAACCAGTGATAGTATTAGTACCTATGATTATCGGAGTATAACTTCCAAAGGTCGGGTAAACCACCTGTGGTGGATTAGTCCCATTATAAAATGTCCCATTTCCAAAATCCCAGAAAAATGACATATCCTGTGTGTCACTATTATTTTGAAACGAAACAATAAAAGGGCTGGTGCAGGAGAAAGTCTGCGAACTAGATACACTAACCATAGGATCAGGAGAGACAATTACAAAGTCTTCCTTACTACTAGTGTTCGTACACCCGTTATCGTCTGTAACGGTTAGTGATACATTGTATTCATCAGGAGTTGTATAGGTACTTGTGATAGATGGTAATGTTCCATTATCAACAATAACACCTGCCGAACCACCAAGTCCCCAGATCGATTCTACAATGTTTCCATCTTCTGAACTAGATAAATTTGTAAACTCTACTTCCAATGGACTACAGCCTACCGATGGATCAGCAGTAAAATCAACTTCAGGTAAATTATAAACCTGTATAAAACAGTCTTTACATTCAGTATCCGTATTACCTTCCGAATCCGTTACTGTCAGGCATATTTCATAACAACCCGGTGTACCGTATATCCTACCAGGATTTTGGGTAGAAGAGGAAACACCTCCTAAATCCCAAGACCATGAGGAAATACTTCCTACAGTAGAACTTGATTGATCAGTGAAAGACACCTGGAGTGAACCACATCCAGAATTTACGTTTGAAGTGAAATCAGCACTGACTTGGCCGAAGGTAGATTGAAGAGAACAGACGAATAGTATTATACTCGTCATTAGTTGACTAGATCTTCTCATATTTAGTATGCTTCAAAAATGAATTATTAACTTAATTCAGGCACACTAAGCCAAATTTGATGCCGTGCATCATATTAAACAATGAGATAATGTTGATTAAATCAGCAAGCAAATACCAACATAAAATACTGATAATCAATAATTTAAAATAAATTAAAAAAATTGAATCTCAATCATTTACCCTGTCACAAAAAATGCATTCAAACAGGCAATAACGCAAAAAACCCAGTGCTTTTGGCACTGGGTTCCTATTCATTATTTTAAAAATAGTATGTTCAGTTCGAAATTTTTATCTGATTATCGTAACGTTTCCACGTTTAATCTGAATACTTCCATCTACTGGACAAGGATACTCGATGAAATACATATATACGCCGATGTCCATCATCTTCCCTTGATAGGTTCCATCCCATCCCAAATTAGCATTGTCACTCTCAAATAATTGAGCGCCCCATCTGTCAAATACACGGAAAGAAATAATGCCTTCAGATCTCATACTTGACGAAAGATATATTTCCAGTACATCGTTAATACCATCACCATTTGGAGAAAAGGCATTTGGTACTCCTATTAATTCCGGCGGACAAGCATCCATCATTAAAAAGTTGATAGTATCAATGCTCGAACAACCTGTGTTGAAGTCCGTTATTTGCACCTGATAAACGACAGAATCTACCGGAGTAATCGTCGTTTGTTCGCAAGTAACACAGCTTATATTATCTGCTGGAGACCAAAGGTAACCGTACAGACTGTTGCTAGGAGCTACAAGTTCTACATCAACTGATTGCCCAGGGAAGAAAGTTGCAGTTTCGCTCAACTCTACTTCTGGAGCAGGAATAACATTTACCATCATTGTGGCAGTATCTGGCAAACATGCTCCCAAACTTGCTACCAGCGTATAATTAGTCGTTTCCGTTGGAGAAGTCATAGGATTCATTATATCATCCGCCGATAAATCAGCATCTGAAATCCATTCAAATTGATCAGCATTACCAATCACATCGAGCTCAACCGATTCTCCTTCACAAATTGTTATATCCTCTAACTCAATATTCGTATTATTCGTTATTTCAACTAATAAGGAATCTGTAATAACACAGTCTCCGTTTGTCAATGTCATAAAATACATCGTCGTCTCAGAAGGCGTCGCCATCGGATTAGGAACATTTGGATTACTTAGCGTTTCAGCGGGACTCCATGTAACGTCACCCGCTCCTAATGCACTTAATAAAACGGATTCTCCAAGACAAACTGTTTTGTCATCCCCCGCATCAACATCATCAGGGGACAAAATATCTACAAATACACTATCAATGATATCACATCCATTATCAGTTGTTACCTGTGCATAGTATACCGTAGGTGCTGGTGGGCTCGCGATTGGATTAGGGCAGTTCGTACAACTCAATCCCGTTGTAGTCAACCAAACCGGATCATTCCCCATTGAAGTATTCAATTCTAAGCTTCCATTTTCACACACTACCCTATCCATACCCAAAAATGGCGCTCTTTCGTCAATCACATCCACATCAACTGAAGCAACTGTACTACAGTCAAATTCATTCGTTACGGTAACCGTATAACTGGTTAGTTGCTCAGGGCTTGCTAAAGGCATAGGACAATCGTAACAGTCTAATCCAGGACTACTGGTATCCCAGGAGTAAGTAAAAGTTCCGGTGCCAGCATTTGCTTCCAGCTGGACTCCTGTATTATAGCATATTAATGTATCTGTTGTCAAATCAACTACTGGCAATGAGGATGGTTTTACCTGCACCGTAACTTCAGCTGAAGATGTACATCCAAAAGCATTCGTCATACTAAAAGTATACGTAGTGGTATCTCCCGGCTCTGCGATTGGATTAAAACAATCTGTACAACTAAGTCCGGCAGCTGGGGACCATGAGAAGGTGCTACCAGTTGTATCACCAGTAACCTGTACTTCTATCGGCGCAACTTCACCGATACAAATCGCCATATCATCGCTTATGTCTATAGTATTTGGAGCATAAACATCAAGGTTTTGAGTAAACACATGAGTACATCCTTCATCGGTTGTAACCTCAAGGCTTACCACGATATTTTCTCCTGCCATAAATTCATGACTCGGGTTTTGTGCGGCGTCTGTAGTTCCATCTCCGAAATCCCAATTCCAGGTAGCAATTGACCCAACTGATACAGAAGATAAGTCTGTAAAATTAACCATTAAAGGTTCACATCCAGCATTTATATCCATGCTAAAATCTGCTACTGGTGATGGTCCAATATTTATATAGTCCTGCTTAGTAATAGTATCCTTACAAATACCATTATCGACGATCATAGTTACATCATAGGAGCCCATTCCAGGGAAGGTAGTTTGCGCCTCAATCGCGTTAACCGTTGCAGGGTTTCCGGATTCAAACATCCATACTACATCTGTAATCGGATCTGGTGTACTACTAAAGTTATAGAAAGTTATGGGTTCATTATTATCACATTGTAGTGTCTCTGAAGCTCCGAAATCAGGAGATATCGTTGATACATGAATGGCTCCTACTGGCTCGAGCGTTCTAAAGCAACCTGTACTATTTTCTAAACTCAGGGTTGGCGTATAAATTCCCGGCTGGTTATAAGTAAAGGTAATTTGATCGTTAGAGACAAAGGTTGGACTGTTTTGTACAATACCATTGCCTGAATCCCAGGTGTAAATATAATTAGCAACCGAATTACCAGATAGAGTAACTACTGCAGGTGCACAACTTGAATCAATATCAATAGTATACTCTCCAACTGGTCCGTCTAGTACTACAAGATCATCAAATAATATGGTGTCCTGACAGCCCGCAGCATTCGTAGCAATCAAGGTAACTTCAAAAGATCCCGGAGTGGTATAAACGTGTGTTGGATTCACTTGTGAAGATAATCCACTATCATCACCAAAATCCCAAACATAACTTACCGCTCCACTTGATAGGTTTTCAAAATTAACCGTAAGTGGTGGGCATGAAGCAAAGTTATTATCCTGAGTAAAGTCCGCTGTTGGTTCCGCAATTGTAATGTAATCTTCTTCACAGAAGGTATGATCACATCCAAACATATCCGTTACAGTCAAACAAACATCAAAGGTGCCCGCAGCAGTATATACATGCATTGGAGCTTCTTCATCCGATGTCTCACCATCACCAAAATCCCAGGAATAAGTAAGATCTTGTCCATCAGAGAAATTACTAAAAGGAATCTCAGCAAAAGTACAATTTTCAACCACGGCAGCTTCAAAAAATGCAACAGGTGCACTTACCAGAATCGGATCATCAATAGTGACTTCATCCGTACATCCCCAGCTATCAGTCACTACCAGGCTCACGGAATATTCTCCAGAATTATTAAAAGTATACGTGGGTGTTTCATCCACAGACGTTCCTCCGTCCTGAAAATCCCAGGCCCAGGTATTATTCGTATTAAACAGGTTGCTGGAGTTATCTGTAAAACCCACAGTTAATGGTTCGCAGCCTTCAGCCGGCGTCGCATTAATATCTGCGACAATCTCATTTACAAAAATGGTATCCGTAAGAATCATCGTATCCCTACAATTATTTATATCCTTAATAATTAATTGTAGGTCTGTATACGCCCCGGGACTATCAAAAGTCAGAGAGGGGCTTTCTTCGTTTTCATCCGAAAAGTTCCCTCCATTCGGCGAACTCCAATAGTATACATTTGCATCTTGAGAACTATTACTCAAATTAATCTGCAATGGTACACAGCCAACCTGAGTGGATGGTGTAAAATTAGCAATCGGATCAGTTACTACGACTTCTTCTGTTCTAAAGTGAGAACAACCAGTAATGAAATTATATACCGTAGCAGTCACCGTGTAGGTACCTGGCCCCGGGTAAGTATATTCCGGATTAGGGTTGGAAGAAGTATCACTATCCATTCCAACTACTCCAAAATCCCAAAATATTGAATCCGCTCCTACAGAGTTATCTTTGAACTTTCTCTTCAAATCATCATCGCAGAATTTGATCACATTATATTTCGAAACCGGAGCCGAAATATGGATATAATCATCAAAGGTAATAGAAGAAAAACAACCATTACTTGCTGCAATCAGATTGACATCATAGTATCCGGTATCAAGATAATAATGTGTTGGATTTTGGCCCTCTGTATCATTACCATCTCCAAAATCCCAAAACCAGTAATCAACCGTGTTATCCGATAAATCTGTAAAATCAATCGGTCTTTCTACGCATGATTCAGTAGTGGATGCAACAAAATCCAAAGTTGGATTTTCACCAATCTGAATTGCTCCGGTGAAAGTTTTTGTATCCGTACAACCAAGTGTATTGGTAACTGTCAATACCACATCAAATACACCAGTATCCGTAACGGTAAACGTTGGACTCTGAGAAAACGAAATAAAAGTATTCGAAGTAGTAGCAAGTTGCCACTGCCAATCCGTAATAGCCGTAACACTATTCGAATTTTCTCCCAGTGTAACCTCTAATGGTGCGCAACCCGAGATATCATCATCCGCAAGGATGGCTTCCACAGGTTCAACAGAAATAGTATTCACAAAAACGGAGTCGGTACAGCCTAAGCTATTTTGACCGACAATATATACATCAAAATCACCAAAAGTTGTATAAGAGTGGGTAGGGTTTTGGGCGGTACTCGTGTTACCGTCCCCAAAATCCCATTCCCAACTATCCGCATCATTAGTGATGCTGGAAAAGTTAACAACATGTGGTAATGAACAGCCTGAATTGTTATCATTATTCACCGTAAATGACGGTGGTCCCTGTATATTGATACAGGTAGGTAAATATTTTTCACTGGTACAGCCACCTACAGTCCTTGTCAACTTAACAAAGTGGCAACCAGATATATTATAGGTATGTGAAGGGTTTGGGTCGATAGATGAAAATCCATCACCAAAATCCCAAACTACATTATCCGCAACGTTTGGAGAGTTATCCGTAAAACTTACAGAAGTTCCTTCACAGCCTTCTGTCTCTGAAACTGCAAAATCAATGGGATAACCTATCGTAATATGATCTTCTAAAAATAATGTGTCCGCGCAGCCAGTCATAGGATCGTTAGCAATCAGCGTAACATCAAAAGTCCCCTGAGTATTATAAGTGATATCCGGAGGTGATTCTCCGGTATAGGTACCTCCGTTACCAAAATTCCACACGAAATCAATTCCGGTAGTAATCGTACTCGTATTTACAAAAGAAACGGTATAAGGCGGTTCACAACCAAAGGTACTACTCGTAGATAAGCTCGGCGTAGGTACTGCTCTCATCTCAAGGTAATCGTCTTTTGTAATGGTATTTGTACAACCGTTATCGTCTTTGACCGTCAAACTAACAGTATAAAAATCTGGCAGATCATAAGTACAGGTAGCTGCAGGAGCTGTCGGCGCAGTGATGGTTATCGTTCCGCAAGACCCTCCAAGTCCCCAAAGCCACTCTTCAATATCGCCATCCAGAGACGATGAGGCATCCGTAAATACTATCGACGCCGGAACACAATCCAAAGTATGCGAAGCGCTAAATTCCGGGCTAGGTAAATTAAAAACCTGAAGAACATTATCCTTACACTCGGTGTCGGTATTACCCTGATCATCTGTTACTGTCAAACAGATCGTATAGGTACCGGGTGTTCCAAATACTCTGGAAGGACAACTTATACCATTTGCAGGAGCGCCTCCAAGATCCCATGATCTTGACGTTATAACTCCTCCCGGAGCTGTTGTACTGATATCGCAAAACTGGGCTTGTAAAGTCCCACATCCAGTAGAATCTGATACTGAGAAATTGGCATCCAATTGTGCCTGCATTGTAAAAAAAGACAGTAGCGCACACATGGTGCCTACAAAACGAAGAAACTGCGTCATTACCTTAGTTCGTTTTAATCGGGTTTGAAAAAAACTGCTGTTAAACTTGCTGTTTAGGGGGAGTTATTAGGAAAAAGAGGTTGAGGAAAGTAATAAAAACTTAACTCTGTAGCAGTAAATCAAGATTCATTCCAATTCAATAGAATAGTTGCTTACATGATGTTATAGCTAATAGCCGACATCAAATTTCGATGAGAATCCGATTAAAATGAAGGTTGAAATCGTTTTTTTTATTGGCCACGAATGATCTCAACAATTTCTACACGGCGCTCTAAGGACGCCTCAGGGCTAAAAATGGATAATCTTTGATTGTTTAGATCATCGTTAACACTTTGCTGAGCAGTAGTTTCACCAAATGAGCGCTCGCTCAAAATTAATTTTCCGGTATTTATGAAAGGTAAGAATATTCCGTTCTGGTAGGTGCGAAAATGGTTTTTTATGGAGCTGATCCGACGCTTTCCTAAATGAATATTATAATCGCTCTTGGCTCGGGGACTGGTATATCCTTTGATGAAGATTTCAATTTTTTCGCCTTCCTCTAATCGCTTCAATAAGATATCCGAAAATAATCCTAAGTAAGTTTGTCCCTTCAATACTTTATCCTCAAAAAACAAATCAATAGCTTCTTCTGCCTGAATTCTTAATTCCCCAGAATATCCCTCCGCGTAGCTATTTCTAAATTCAAATCTGCGATTATAGTAAGGATCAAAAGTCTGTAAATAACTTTTCTTAGTTGTATTGCGACGTGTACGCTTGTCGGGTTCGTCATTATCAAAGTAGAGCGCTAATGGCAAAAAATCTTCAAGGCTTGAAGGCGGCAAGTCAATTTCTACTAAAGGGTCCGGCGCAACAATTGTATCAACAACCGGTGGAATTTCTGGAACAATGGTAATGGCTGAAGAATCAATTGGATTTTCATTCACTGGTTCTTCGGGCGCTGAAATCTGGGCCCTGAAAATATCATTGCAGCATGACTTGTTATTCTCGTCCAGATACATTGCCCCTTCTCTATTTGAAGAGATAAAAGCAGTTGTAGAATCTGCATTTAGTATAAAGTACATATCATTATAGCTACTGTTCATAGGATAGCCAATGTGCTGAACAGTACCTATTTTATCATTATCAAGTGGTACCTCATAGATATCAAAGCCTCCTAAACCCTGATAACCATTTGAACTGAAAAAGAGCGTATTACTGACTTCATGAAAGAATGGAGTAATTTCATCTTTCTCGGTATTCAATCCTTCAAGGTTTTGGGGTTCTGCAAAGGTTCCATCCTTTTTGATCTTTACCGACCAGATATCTAATCCTCCTTTTCCGCCCGGCCGGTCGCTACTGAATAACAGAACGTCTTCTTTTGAAGCTGGGTCGTTGTATATATTAGGATGGGTTGTCGTAGATGTTTGGACATTAATAGAAGTCGGCAGCTTTTCTGCTTTACCCCAGCGACGGCGTTTATTGTTCCAATCCCGAAAATAAAGATCACACTGAATTCTTAATCCTTCTTTATAATCGCAGATCGTAAAATAAATTCGATTACCTGCGCTATTGAAAGCAGTATGGGCTGTTAATTGATTATCCGTATTAAATCGTTGCTTAAGAGGTCGACCCTTTGCTCCTTTAACAGAAGCTAGCACTTTAGAAATTTTACGTGGCGGATTATGTTCGTCTTCGGACTTGTCATAACGTAAAGAGCTATAATAGAGCGTATCGCCACGAAGCAGTGGACTAAACTCAGAGAATGGAGTATTTACTTTTTTATTAAGCGCTTCCACTTTTACATCATGAGCATTTTCGATCGTCTCCATTGCCCAAATACAATCAGCAAGCCTTGCAGTTGCTTCTTTCTTATAAAGATCATTTTTTCCTTTTTGCAAATATGACTCATAAGCATTTTTAGCAGCTTCATAAGCCCCTTTTCCACGGTGAGCTTCTGCTATCCAGTAAGTGGTAAGCGGAAACTTAGCAGCAGATTTACTTTCCAGCACTTTGTTATAATATTCAATAGCAATATCATAGGCAAAAAAGGAACGAGCGACTTCAGCATATTTATAGGCTAACTCTGGATCCTCAGGTTTAATGCTTATCGCTTCAGCAAAGTATTGCAATGCTGCTCCAAAATCACGTTTTTGAAAAGCTTCATCTCCGGCCTTTTCAAAAGCCCGGGCAGTTTGACCATAAGTCAAAGACGTAGCTAAGAGCATAAAAAAAATACTAGCGATGCATTTCATCAAAGTAAGTTTAAAAAATTGGACAAGCTTTAAATACAGGTGGTGGCTTGACTTTAGTAATCGTATATATTAAAGAGAGCTCTGGACCACCCGCACCGTTGGTTGCTAATTCAAATTCTGAAATATTTATGTCGTAAGAAAATTCGCCATACCATGCACCATAACGGATCCCGAGCGTTGGGATAATGGCATCGCTTTCGCTAGCGTATCGATAATTGGTACCTAAACTAAGATAAATTTCTTTATTTCTCACTTCGCTAAGTTTATAAATAGCGGCTGTACCTAACAAAAACTCCTGATAAGGTCCTTGAAAATGACTTAATAATCGGAACTGTATATCAAATAATTCGTTCAAGGGCGCTTGTCCACTCAAATGTCCAGTCCAACGAAACGGAAGTTTTGCATCCGTCTGATTATAAAAATTTTGAGCAGGTTTCGTTAGATGAAAAAGACCTGCTCCAACATTTAAGCGAAAACCCTCATCAGACTGAGTATAGAAGTTTAGTCCAAAGCCCATATCCAAAAAAGTCTTTGAGGTTTCGTCAAAGCGCTCTCGGGAATCACTCATTGGGTCAAAGATGTCTCCGTTGTATTGATTTTCAAAATTGAGATCATCCAATACAAACCTCCGGCTTACCGATCCTAATTGAAAACCTGCGCTTATACTTTGCTGATCACTGAGTTGATGAGTATAAGCACCAGAGAGTGCAAACTGGCTTAGTCGCAAAGCACTCGTTCCCTGACGGTCATAATTAAACACACCTCCTACTGCGAAAAATCCATTAGGTGTAATTTTATTATAAACTTTGGTATCAAATGCCCCGGAAAAAGTTAGATAAGGTACAGGAACGGAAGCCCATTGACGACGGTAATTTGCAATAAAGCGACTATCTTCTGCAAATGCTCCAACTAAAGCTGGATTGAGGTTTTGTGGAGCATTATAGAATTGAGAAAAGTGTATATCCTGTGCTTGCAGTTTTAATAGAAAACTACATAACAATAAAGCAGAAGGTATTATTCGATATATAGGCAATATGATATTTTGAAAGGTTTTATTAATAAAATTGAATACAACAAATATGCTAAAATTATAATTCATTGTTGATATTGTAATTAGCTCTTCCTAACATCAATCCAAAAAATTAAAGGATTTGTCGTTACGGAATAGTAAATGAGGGGTTTAAATATTCATACGCTATTCTAGCTAGCTGGTTACTTAAAACCAAAGTGATTTAATTTTGAATCAGATTTTTCTACTTTTACAAGAATTAAAGATCATCATAATTATGCTTAAAGTAGGTATCACCGGAGGAATTGGAAGTGGTAAAACAACAGTCTGTAAGATTTTCGAGTTGCTGGGTATACCTGTTTATTATGCTGATGACCGAGCCAAATTGCTTATGACAGAAAACGAAGACGTAGTACGTGAAGTAAAAAAAGCGTTTGGTCAGGAGGCTTACTTTGAGGACGGCACCCTAAATCGTTCCTACCTTTCATCTATAGTATTTAAAGATGAAGATCAATTAAAGCGCTTAAACGCTATCGTACATCCAGCAGTTTATCTGGATGGTGAGACTTGGCACAATGCTCAAGAGAATGTTCCTTTCACTCTGAAAGAAGCAGCTTTATTCTTCGAAAACGGCTCAAACCTTTTAATGGATAAAATGATCTGTGTTACTGCGCCGGAGGCATTACGCATCGAACGAGTAGTGAAAAGAGATAAAAGCACAGAAGCTGCTGTCCGTGCAAGGATGGACAAACAATTACCAGAGTCCGTAAAAGTCGAAGGCTCCGACTATATTATTAATAATGATGGCTCAAAAAGTTTGTTAATTCAAGTTTGGGAAATATTTTCTACTCTAAAAAAACAAGCTGCCCAGACATAGTCTCAACAATATCTTCACCACTCCCTAAATTTTATCTTACGCTGCCTATATATTAATATTATTCCAAATAATATGGTATAGTAATTGTCCCTTCTTTTGTATCCCAAAAACAGCGACTCAATACTTCATCATTTAGTTTTGGAGCGCTGAGAACGAATATTATAATATATTAATTAACGTCCTTACAATTAAGGGCATTAATCCCTCGAACATGTATCTTTTTACCCCCTACGCGAAAGGTCGCTTGCGACCTACGTTCTTTTTATTTTCCCTATTACTTATTTCTTCATTTAGCTTTGGTAATAACATTGATAATGGCGGAGATGTCGCCGTTGATCAGACCATTTGCTTCGGTGAAATCCCTGCAGCAATAATCAACGTCGCAGACGCATCCGGCGGGGATAATGGACTGGCTATTGAATACTTATGGATGAAGTCTGTACCTGGTGTATCAGACTGGGAGGCAATCCCAGGTGCTACAGGTGCAACTTACGCCCCTCCGGCATTGAATCAAACCACTGCCTTTATTCGTTGTGCAAGACGATTTGGATTTACGACCTATACTGGAGAATCTAATGTAGTTTTAATTACGGTCCTGGAAGGACCGATTGCTATAATTACCAGTGCCACGCCCGATGGATTAAGCAATGGAGATTCTATTCTGTTTACAGGAACTTCAAGTTTAGCATATGCTATCTTAACCTGGGATTTTGGAGACGGAACCACTGCAACAGGAGCATCAGTTAAACATGCTTTTGATTTTGGTGGAGATAAGGTCGTTACCTTAACGGCTACCAATCCTAATAACGGATGCACCTCTACTGCTTCAGTAGCATTTTTCTTATTAGGACCTTTACCTGTAGAGTTAGCTTATTTTTATGGAGAAGCCACAGAAGATAAGGTAGTAGAATTACACTGGTCCACTATCCAGGAAGAAATTAATAGTCATTTCGAAATCGAAAAATCTTTGGACGGGAATAGATTCGAAGTCATTGGTTACCTATCGGGTAATGGCACCACCAATGAGGCACAAGTCTATAGTTATAAAGATGAACTCCCGGTTTCCGGAATAAATTATTATCGACTAAAACAAATTGATTACACAGGTGAATTCAGCTTTTCGGAAGTAATCGCAATTAGATTAGAGCATGACTCAAAGCTTGAATATACCTTGTTCCCAAATCCTACGGTAAACGAAATCAACGTTCGTTTTCATGAAGTATTTGACCAGGAAATCAATTTACAGATTAGAGACATAAGCAACAGGATTGTTCATCAACAAATGATTCCTGCTTCTTCTCTAAAACAAACCATGGATGTTAGGGATTTGGCACCAGGAATTTATACTATCACGCTCTGGTCTTCTTCCATTAGATCCCAGCGTTTATTTGTAAAAACAGATTTATAAAAACATCTTGATTTTTAAATAGCAATTGATCTATCAGATCAATTGCTATTTTTTTCGCACCTCTCCATCTCAGTTTTCATTCTACCTCCGCGCTCGATTATTGACCCATATAATCAGCACGATGAAGTTTACTACACTCTTATTTTGTATTTGCCTGACCTACATTGGTTTTGCGCAAGGCAACTATATCCCGGATGGAGCAGACCTTAGTTACCCTCGATCTATTATTGACGCCGGACAAATAGAAACAGTTCGCCTGAAATTGCAGGAAGAACAGCAATTCCAAATTTATCAAAGCATTTATAGCTATGCTCAACAAGAGCTCCCCAGTGAAAATATAAGTAATGAGGACCGTAGAAAAAGAGCGCAGATCGCCAGAGAGGCTGCCTTTGTTATTCTGATGCAGAAAGGCATTTACAATGATACTCTTCAAAGCTTAATGTCCACCGAAGAAAGCGGTCTTCTTCAAAAGACATTAGACATCCTCAACAACATTAATACAGAAGTCGAAGTCCAGGAGGGCTGGTCTTTTTATTATACTTGGCAATTTCGATCCAAAGAACTAATCCATCTATTAGTCGCTTATGATTTACTCAAAGGCGCTAATGTTCCTGACGAAAAACTGGAGGATGCAAAAACTAAATTGCAAACTTTTTCAGGAAATCTATATACCAGAGCAACCGGAAGCTATCCCAACCCGATAGCAGGATTTCCCGATATTGACTTTTTCTTTTATAATCCGAATAATCATGGAATAATGGTCTGTGGGGCACTTGGCCTGGCTGGTATTATACTAGCAGATTTCGAAAATGAGGACCCTACGCTACAGCCCGCCAATTGGATAAATACTGCAATGTGGAATCTGGACAATCTTCTTTGGAAGGTTGATGGGCTGATACCTCGGGTTTCCGAACAAAATATTCTGGCAGGATATGCTGAAGGGCCTAACTATTTCTATTACGGTTTTCAAAATGCTTTTCCGTTTATCAGAGCAATGTGGAATTATCTGCCTGATCAAAGTTTAAAATATTCTTTTAAAAATGTTGAACGAACAATTGCTCACCCCTGGTACGATCAAAACTATTACAACCTCTATAAGTGGATGATGCTCATTCGAATGCCTGACGGGCGTAGTCCTTCAATTCACGACAGTGCTACAAGTTTCTCAACCAATTTTACGACCCTGTCCGGGTATTCCGAATTTAATATCCCTAGTGAGTCAGGGCATTATCATGACTTCTGGACTCGAGTACAATATTTATGTACAGATGTTGCAGAAGGGAATTATGAAGAAGCCTTATTCCAGGCCTTACCGGATGCTGGCAGTTTAATCTTTAGAAATACTTATAATGACCCAAGTGGCATTTACATGCATCTTATCGGTAAAAACAATATTGCTCTTTACGGTGCAAAAGCCCACCACCAGGCAGATGCAATGAGCTTTCAATTATATTATAATGGGCATACTTTTGCCATTGATGAAGGATATACAGGTTCCAATTATCGTTCATTTGTAAACAAAGCAACCGATCACAATCTAATTCTCGTAGATGGTAAGGGCCCAACCCCACCTCTTAGTGAATGGGTCAATAATGATAATGAGGTATATATTGAGCATTATTTCGATATGAAAAGTATGGACTATGGCGAACTTACCGGATCGTGGCAACAAGCAGATCTAATCAGAAAGGTGTTATTTATTGATGATGAATATTTCATTATGTGGGATGATTGTGTTTCTTCGAGTCCACGTAAGTATCAGTTCCAATTGCATTGTAGTGGTCTGCAAACCAATGATCCTGCGGCAGCAGAAGGAAGCGTCCTGATTGACCCGGCATCTAATTCAACAACAATATCCAAATCTGATCATCATGTTTTCGTAAAAACAGAAGCAACAAATGGTATTGAAGAATACTTTTTGGCATTAGATAGTACATATAATGGTCTTACTACCAAATACCATAATAAAACCCTGGCAGGTTCCTATCCTATTGATAAACTTCAATTTACTTCGCTGATCGTCCCTTTCGCTGATATAGCACCTAGCGTGCAATCTTTTGAAAACATTGCCGATGGAACAGCACTGCAAGTCCAACGAGATGATTCGCAAGATTTTGTTTTTACTCAAACTCAAAAGGCAGGAAGGAATATAGTTTTTGATCATTTAACAGCGCTGTGGACCAATGCTACCAATAATTTCATTTCAGTAGATCAGGAGCAAAAACTAAGAATGATACATATATCAGATGGGGATAGTCTATATTGGAATGAACTTCCTATAATTCAAATGGATCAAAGAAGAAATCTAAGCATTGAATATGATGAAGATCATAAAATCAGCGCTTATATTAATGGTCCGGTCGTCTTAAAATTATATAGTGATACCTCTTTAGTACATTCAGATGGGGATATTGGTAATACCTATTATGACCCTCTTCATAAAATAAGCACCATTTCTATTCTTTCGGCTGGTTACTTTTCATTAGAACCCGGCGAAGCAATTATCAGCGATGTATCGAGTTTACTCGATAACTCAGCGAATGAAAAAATTAACATAAGCATCTACCCTAACCCCACAATAGATTTCTGTACAGTGAGCATTAGTGGTATAAATAGCTCAGAAATAAAATGGACACTTTCCGATATAAATGGAACACCTGTTATCCAAAATGCCCAAATTACTGGCAATAAGGTCGTTTTGCAAATGGATTTAAGTGATTTACCTCCTGCAGCTTATATTCTAAGTATCGAGGATGGAGCAGATTCAAGAAGCGTTCATCTCCTAAAATCGAACTAATTAAAGAGCGTTTTAAATTAAAACAATACATAATATAGCTTTCTACCCTAAATAGGGGTATTTATCCCCGATTTGCAAACAAGTGTTGCAGATCGGTTAATTTATTTGTAGCTTTACGCAATCTGAGCAGCTCAACTTCTGGTTGTGCTATCCTAAACCGACCATCAAAAAATGCTTATAAGATATGACAATTTATAATTTGGCATATTTTCATAGGTAGATATAGTCATTGCATTTCTCTTTTTAATGGTTACCCCGCAACACACACAAGCAAAGCAATAATTTAAACAGTCCGAGTATTAAAAAAAGGTATGTATCTAACATTGTTAGCTGCTTATCCTGTATTTATATATTAAACGAAACAAACATTTTTTAATCCTAAATTGTAAATTCACATGAATAAGAATTTTACAATCAAGACAGGACAAACACCAGATTGGTCACTTACAATTCGTAAAGTCGCTACTCTAATAACCCTGTTTTTTTTGACCCAAACTTTAGTTCAGGCGTCCGCTTTTTTAGATGTAACTGTAAGTTCTACAGATGCATCTTGTGGCGCAAACGATGGAACTGCTACCGCTATGCCAACTAATGGCTGGGCTCCTTTTACATACCAATGGAGCAATGGCGCAACTACTCAATCAATTTCAGGTTTAGCCCCAGGCACCTACTCTGTTACAGTGGTAGATGTTGATGGAGCAATTGCTTCTGGTTCAACGGTAGTTGGACAAAGTGGTCTAAACTTATTCCTTAGCGCCTCTTATGAAACCTGTCCGGGTTCTGCAGATGGTACAGCTAGTGTAAACGTTTCAGGTGGCGTAGAGCCTATTTCATATTTATGGAGTACTGGAGAAACTTTCGTAGTTGCTTCGGGTCTTTCTGCAGGCGATTATACCGTCACTGCGACAGATGCTAATGGATGTACGGGAGTTGGCAGTATTACTGTCGAATTATCTCCTGAAGGTATCTGGTTAATGACTACTACAACTGATGCAGACTGTGGACTTGCAAATGGTACTGCCTATGTGAGTGTAATGACTGGAGTTGCTCCTTTTACTATTGAATGGAGCGATGGACAAACCGGTACTACCGCAACTGGTCTTGCAGCTGGTAATTATACGGTAACGGTAACCGATTCGAATGGCTGTACTAACTCAGAAACAGTTTCAATCGGATCTAATTCTGATTTAGATATTAGTATTTCTGGAACAGATGCTGAATGTGGTGCTGATAATGGTACTGCTACCGTTAGTGTAAATGGTGGAACTGCACCTTTTACTTATGCTTGGAGCAATGGTGGAAATACAGCTACAATAACAAACTTAAGTGCTGGCACTTATGGTGTAACGGTTACAGATGTTGACGGATGTTCTAATGCTGCATCTATTGATATAGCAGCTCAGGATGGTCTTGAACTAACAGTAACAGGTACAGATGCCAATTGTAATGATAATGACGGTACTGCTTCAGCTAACGTAAGTGGTGGATCAGCTCCATACACTTATAGTTGGAGTAATGGTGGAAATACTGCTACAATTACTGGATTAGCTCCAGGCACGTACAGTGTTACTGCTACAGATAGTAATGGTTGTGGTGCTGTTGGTTCCGTTACAATTAGTGGCTCAAGTGTTGATGGTGGTTTCATTATCACGACTGATCTTACTCAAATTTGTGTAGGCGATGGGGAGAATGACATTATCGATGTTACCTTATCAGGAAATATCGGAAGTAATTCACAATGGTTGATTACTACTCCAGGGTTAGAAATCCTGGGATTATTTGATGCTCCACCTTTCAATTTCGAAAACGCACCTCCAGGTGTTTGTGTAATTTGGCATTTAAGCTACGAAGGCACTGTTACTGGCCTTGACGTAGGAGCAAATGCTGGAAACTTAGCAGGTTGTTTCGATCTTTCTAACTCTATTGAGGTACTGCGTGAAGACTGTTGTATACTTGATGGTGGTGATTTAAGTACTACCAGTAATACCTCAATTTGTGCAGGTGATGGAATTGACGATCCAATCGATGTTGCTTTAACTGGTAATACTGGTTCAAACCAAGCTTGGGTAATCACTGATCAAAGTGGAAATATATTAGGACTTCCAGCTGGACCTCCTTTTAATTTAGAAGGTGCAGGTGCTGGAGTTTGTTTAATATGGTCAATTAGCTATGAAGACGGATTGACTGGCCTTGAAACAGGATTAAATGTTTCCGGTTTAGATGGTTGTTATGAATTGTCAGGTCAATCAATTACTGTAACACGCTACCTGGCACCAACAATCTCATTAAATGGTGCTGATATTAGCTGTAATGGCGGTAATAATGGTTCTGTAACTGTGAATATCACAGATGGAACGGCACCATTTTCATATAGCTGGAGTAACGGTGCAACTACTGCAAGTATTACTGGCTTGAGTGCGGGTACTTACAGCGTTGTAGTGACCGATGCGAATGGTTGTTCGGATGATGCTTCAGTTACTTTATCAGAGTCTGATGCTATTTCACTGACGACTTCAAGTACTGATGCTTCTTGTAATGGAGGATCAGATGGATCTGCATCTGCTACAGCGAATGGTGGTGTAGCACCGTTTACATACGCTTGGAGCAATGGTGCAACTACTGCTAGCATTTCTGGCTTAAGTGCTGGTACTTATGGTGTAACGGTCACCGATGCTAACGGTTGTACTGGAGAAGCAGGGGTAACTATTTCTGAGCCGACTGCTCTTAGTTTATCTACTTCTGGAACTGATGTTTCTTGTAATGGGGAATCAGATGGATCTGTGTCTGTTACGGTTAGTGGTGGAACTGCTCCTTACACTTACGCTTGGAGTAATGGCGCAACGACAGCGAGTATTTCTGGCTTAAGCGCTGGTACTTACACTGTAGTTGTTACCGATGCAAACGGTTGCTCTGCTTCTGCTGATGTAACTGTTGAAGAGCCTTCTCCTCTTAGTCTTACCTACGATGGAGGAGATGAGACCTGTATTGGTAGTGCGGATGGATTTGCAGTTGTTAATGTTTCAGGTGGAACTGCTCCTTACACTTACTTATGGAGTAATGGTGCAACTACTGCTACAGCAAGTGGCCTTAGTGCGGGTACATATGGTGTAACAGTTACCGATGCAAATGGCTGTGTAGCTAGTAACTCAACTGCAGTTACAATTATCTCAAACGGTATTACTTCTTGTAGTGCAATGGTTACTTCATCTTATAACGAAGGTGTAGACATTAGTACTTTTGGAGGAAGTGATGGTAGTGCATCAGTAAATGTGTTCGGAGGAACTGCTCCTTTAAGTTATACATGGAGTAATGGCCAATCTGGGGCAACAGCTACAGGATTGAATGCAGGTACTTATACTGTTGACATTACAGATGCAAACGGATGTTCTTGTTCAGCAGAGGTTACGCTAATAGATCCTTCTAAGATCGGAAACTTTGTTTTTGATGATGTAAACCGAAACGGAATTCAAAATGGAGGTGAATTAGGGATTGCGGACATTACCGTGACTCTGACTGGTACAGCAACTAATGGTACGAGTGTTAATAGAATGGTAATGACAGACATGAATGGAGCGTATAGCTTTGATGGTCTTCTACCTGGAAATTATAAAGTAACCTTTACTGGTGGTGATAAAGCATCTCCAAAAGGTGCCGGTGGAGATGATGCTCTTGATAGTGATATCAACGAAGATACTGGAATGACTGATTATTTCGACTTGGGAGTTGCAGAATGTAATAATGATATCGATGCCGGATTCTACGATTGTGTTAACATCGGTGACTATGTGTTCTATGATGGTAACCGAGATGGCGTTCAACAACCATGGGAACCTGGTGTAGCAGATGTATCTGTTATCCTTAAAAATGCAGGTCCTGACGGAATTATCTGTAATGAAGATGATGAGGTTGTTGATGGACAAGTTACCGGTAATGATGGAAGATATTTATTCGAATGTGTTTTACCTGGAGAGTATTATATCCAATTTGGGCTAAATTCTTCTGAAAATGTATTTACGGATAACGATCAAGGCGGAAATGATGAATTAGATAGCGATGCAAATCCTGTAACTGGTAAAACGCCACCTTTCACAGTAGTAGAAGGGATGGATGATGATCTTTCATTTGATGCTGGTATCTACCCTATTTGTGATGACTTCACTAATGGCGGAGAGATCGGGTACGATCAAGATCTATGTATTGGTGAAGAAGCTGATCCTATTGTTAGCGTAAGCTTACCTTCTGGTGGTTACGGAGATACAGAGTATTTATGGCTTAAATCTACTATCGGTGGTTCATTAACTAATGGATCATGGTCTGAGATTCCAAACGTAGATGCTCCAACTTATGCCCCTGGATTCTTAAGTACAACTACTTTCTATATCCGTTGTGCAAGAAGAGAAGGTTGTGATAACTTCGTTGCAGAATCTAATGTGGTTGTAATTGAGGTTAATTCTTGTGGTAATAATGGATTCGTTCAGAATCTTTCTGCTGATATCATGGCTAACAGCCGAGTAGCTATCCACTGGGATACTGAGCCGGAAAATGGTCTTTACAGATATCATATCGAGCGTTCTGCTGATATGACTGACTTTGATGCAATGGGAAGTGTTGAGGGCTTAGGTAATCAGCAAACCATGAATCGTTACGAGTATATGGATAATACGCCTAGAATAGGACGTAACATCTATCGTATCGTTAGAGAGAATCTTAGCAATGGGGAGATTATGTATTCAAATACAGTTGAAGTCGTCTTCAACCCTGCTGAGCAAAAATTCTTTGCGTATCCTAATCCAACTAGTGGTGATCTATTCATCGAGTCTATTCTAAACATGAATGGAAACGCTACTCTTGAAATCTATGCTGCTACAGGACAACTTCTAGAAGTTGTACAAGTAAATGAGCAAGACGGAAAAGCTACCATCAACTTAGATAATTATGCTGCTGGATCTTACTTTGTTAAAGTACAGTTCGAGGATAATGATGACATTGAAGTTATTCGGATTATTAAAGAATAATTCATTCTTTTGACTTATATGAAAGGGCTGGGTAATTAAACACTCAGCCCTTTTTATTTACCCTCCTCCGAAACAATGTAACACAATTCCCCTCTCTCGTTAATAACAACAATAAAAACCAACAAAAAGACAATCTCTCCCCTGTCACATTCAGCTAAATTTTCACCACTCAACCAGGAAACTCTAAACCGTGACAAGCCTTTTCATAGTTTTATGAATTAAAATTGAATTTATTTTTAAAAATATTTCCTACAATACATTTAATATTATTTTCATTCATTAAGCATTGGCTATCAGTTTTTAAACTTAAATAAGGATTAAAAACATTCAATTATAAATATTTTATATTTATACTTTATTTTCATCTATGTATTGCGCGATATCACTTTGAAGTGTAACTTTGTCTCGTAATTAGCAGGGAAAACCCTGTTAAATCTAATCCTTCACCTCCTGCAAGGATTATAATTTTCCTCCACTTTACTCTCGCTACCCCTACCACACTTACAGCAAAAACACCGAACAATAAGATTGGCCGCCTATTTCCTGCGGAAACGAATTTTTCAATTAAGTAAACACGTACATCATGTTACGAACTCGACTATTTAACCAAGAACTAATCTTATCTGTTTTTTCTAATCTTTCATCTAAGTTCTTCTTTACATTTTTCGCTTTAATAGTTGTTAGCAGCACATTTGCTCAAACTGTTTTAGTTGAACGTACTATCTCCAATACCGTAAATTGTAATGGTGGATATACTTATGGAACATGGTTGAACATGAAAGACATCGACAACAGATACACGCTTCACAACGGTGTTTTCACAGAATACGATGATAATACTGCTACTTTCACTGGCCGTATCGTAAACAATGGCGATACGACTATTCAGTTTATGGTAGAAACTACTATTAGTGGCAGAACATATTCTACACCCACTGGCAGCCCAAAAGCTAGTAACTGTGGAAATAATGACACTTCTGACTGGTACTATTACACAGCAACAGAAGGTACCTTCACAGGTATTGAAAGAGCCGCTGGAGCATTAATAACTTTTGATAGAATGGGACCTTCTTTCCAGGTAGGTACTGGTGCGAACCAAACAGAAGGAGCAAATATATTTAATGCATGTGGCTGGTTAAATCTTTACGTAACATCTCAACCAACAGATAATAGCTTAATCTTTACAGGCACAAGTGGTGATTTTAATTTCAACCTTTCAGGTACACCACTAACAACTTGTGATAACTTAACACACGGAGGTCAAATCGGAAACTACGAGGTAAAGGCCGGACCTTTCAAAGGTGAAATCATTGAGAACATTACTGATCCTAGTGGAGGAACAGGAACCATTCAATACATGTGGTTAAAATCAAATGATCCTAACTTAGCTTGGGTAGATTGGACTGCAATTGATGGTGCTAATGCTGAAAGCTATGATCCAGGTCAAATCACCGAAACTACTTACTTCCTTAGATGTGCTCGTCGCCAGGGATGTACTTACTGGGATGGAGAATCTAACATCATCGCAAAAATAATTAACGGCGACGGTATTACTTGTGATGAAGGAGCTGAAGTAACAGATAATACAGGAAATGCAAAAACGGTAATTGCTAATAATGGATCGGATAATGAATCAAATATCCTTGGGTCTATTGACGAAAACTATACAAAATTATGGGACAATGGTGATTATATTACTGTAGAATTAGAAGACACTTTAACTGCTGGTCAATCATTGACAATCAGCTGGAAATCTCGTTACTACTCCAGCTCATACGCAGGTAACTCGAAGTTATTAGTATATGAGTCACTTGACGGAGTTAACTTCACACTTAACGCGACTTTAGAAACATTGATTATGACTTATAATGTTCATCAAACTGTAAAGCTTCAGTCTGATGCAGCATATATCAAACTTGAGAAAAAAGAAAATACACCTGACTTAGATCTTGATGCAATTTCTTACGCAGAAAGAACTTGTCAAAATGTTTGCAGCATCGGAGACCGTATCTGGGAAGATTTAAATGCGAATGGAATCCAGGATGACGGAGAGCCTGGCTTAGGTGGAGTATTCATCTTCTTGGAGGATACAGAAGGAAATGCACTACCAGGCTATGATTACGCACTTTCAGATGCTAATGGATTCTATTCATTCACAGAGTTACCTTGCGATACTTTTGTAGTTCGATTCGCAACACCTTCTGGATATTACCTAACTCAAAGCGGACAAGGAGGAGACGGTGCAAAAGACAGTGATGCAAATATTCTTGACGGACGAAGCATAGTACTTGATTTAGGAGAAAATAACAATATTACTAACCTGGATGCTGGTTACTACCACAAAGGATCAATGATCGGTCGTATTTGGGTTGACTCGGATGCAAACGGACAAGAAGCGAGTGATGAAGACGGCGTAACAGAGGTGAAAGCACAAATCTTCAACGCAGGTCCTGACATGATTGCAAATACTGCTGATGATGTTTTCGAAGCAGAAATGAGAACAGACAATTTAGGATTCTTTGAGTTCTTCAACTTAACACCTGGTTTTTACTTTATCCGAATTGATGAGACGAGTCTTCCAATTGGTTATAACTTAATCGTACCTGAGCAAGGAGAAGAAAACTTCGATAGTGACATTGATCAGACAGAAGGTATTAGCCCGGTATTCGAAGTAATCTCTGGAGGAAATGCCAGCTCTGTTGCAGATGGTGGAATCGAGCAATCTTGTAGCTTTATGCCTACACTTACTTTGGGTGATGCTACTTGTCAAGACTTCGCTGTAAACTTTAGCATCACACCTAACGACAACGCTAATTACACATACCTTTGGGAATTCTTTGACGAAAGTGCAGCAAGCAATAAACTTGCAGAATCTACAACTGCTAATGCAGATTACACATGGACAAGTGCTGGTGAAAAAGCATTCCGTGTAACGATCACTGATAATAACAACTGTAGTGTAACCGCAAAAAGATTAATTACTATTCTTTCTGCTGATGATTCTGATTGCTTAGCAAACCTACCAGTGGAACTCATTAATTTCAGCGCAAGATTACAAGCGAATAAAACTACAATCGTTGAGTGGTCAACTGCCTGGGAATTAGATAATAACTACTTCGAAGTACAACGTTCTTATGATGGTGAGCGCTTTGAGAATATCGGAATGGTTTACGGAGCTGGTACTACAGAACAAATCAACCGATACAGCTTCGTTGATGAAACACCTTACTTCGGTCGTACTTACTACCGACTTAAGCAAATCGACTTCGATGGTACTACTGATTTCTCTGAAGTCGTATCCGTCCTGATCAACGCTGAGGTTAACACTGATGTAATCGCGCAACCAAATCCAACAAAAGGAAGAACAACACTACGCTTGGTTACGCCTTTCGAATCAGATGCAACAATCGAAGTTGTAAGCCCAACCGGTCAAGTTCTTGAAGTATTGAATATCCCTGCAGGTGCACACACACAAGAGATTAATTTAGAGCGATACCAACCTGGTTTCTACCTCTTAAACATCAAATATAATGGGTTCCAACAACTGGTTCACCGAGTAATGAAAGTAAGAGACTAAACATACACCTTGATCCAAACACTCAGAAGACCATCGGAATCCCCGATGGTCTTCATCATTTTATCTAATTGATTATCAAATACTTAACACTTTAATAGCTTGACATTTTCGTTTAAATGATATAAATTATCCTTAAGACGAAACGATCCCTCCAACAAACACGTAAAAATAGATGACCAAGCCAAAATAGGTATCTTTTTATATCTGTTGAATTTTGGTTTTTTATAATTCCAGACACTGAACAAACTGCTAGCTCCCATGAACAAACCGTTACTAATGCTGGCTTTTGCCATGCTATTTGCCATCCAATTGGATGCCCAGGTCCGTAGAAAATACAAGGACGATAAACTCAAAGATCACACTGTCGTAATCAAAGAGCACAAAGACGTTTCCGATATGGACATCTTGAACGCTGAATTCGACATTGATGAATTTGAAGTTGGGCAAGTAATCCGAATCACTACCGAAAACAGACAACTTACTAAGGTGGATACTTTATCCTCTAAAGTCACTCCCATCCCTGCGGAGTCTGAAAAAAATCCTCAACTGGTAGTTAACGATCGGAAAAGTGCTGAACCTGCTAAAATCCCTGGTAAGAATAGCGCCGTAGGCAACTCAAAGAAAAGCTATAGCCCAAGTACTAAGAAAACAATTCGAAATAAGAAATTCAAAAACAAACACTATAGCTTTAACAAGCGTAAACGTTCGAAAAAACGAGTAGGTAAAAACAAGAGAACTTGTTATTTATTCTAAACGGATAATCTATTCCTGATGATTAGGTTTTTTGGGAGGATGCGCTTCTAAAAAGCGTAAGATAGATTCCGGACTATCAGAACAATGTAATAGATCAAAATAATCTCTTCCATAAGCCAGCTGTTTTAACAAAGGAAAGATTAAGGTATCAATCTCATACCGTTTCTTTCCAAGGAAAACCATCGGACTATAATAACCAAAAGTACAATAGTGGTTTTGCGTTGCGTCCATAAATATTTCCTGTGTTGTTCCTGCACTTCCCGGCGCACATACGATTCCATACAAGCTTATTGCAAGTAAAGTATCTTCCCGAATGCTATTTGAAAAATACTTCGCAACATAGGTAGAAAATAAATTGCTAGGCTCATGCCCGTAAAACCAGGTCGGAATCGCCAGGCTCTCCTCCCCTTCCGGAAACTTTTCAAGGACCTCAAAAGCTGCTTCATGATAACCTTTATCGGTGTAATGCGGGGCCTTAAGCAATATGCCAATTGCTTCCATGAAATCCTGGTCGCTCTTTCCGGCAAAGTAAGCGCCAAAGTTTGCTGCTTCCATAATTCCTGGACCTCCACCTGATGCAATGAAGTAACCATTCTCTGCTAACAGCTTAGCGGTCTGCGCAGTTTTCAAATAAAAATTATCTGTACGTTTGGTGGAATGGCCTCCCATGATTCCGATACATTTCCGGCTCGTCATTCCTTCATCATCAATCTCAATAAGGTCGCGCAAAGCAGTATCAATCGCATGATCATGGATTCTCTGGTATAAGGCTTCGTTAATTGTCGGATTATTTCGGGTTTGCGAAAAATGCTTATAAATACTAAAATCTACACTGTTATCTTCTTCCGCAGTATAGCCCTCCATCAGCTCGTCATAACGATAGAGACTTTTACGAAAAGGATTATAAGGTAAATCCTGAGGTGCCTTAAAAATGAAAGCTCCTTTTTTGATCAAGGTGATTTCATCTTGTTCTTTAAAAGAACAACCAAGAAAAGTAGTATTTGAAAGCTCAAAAGAAGCCCAATCAAGCTCTATTTGCCGGAAGTCAATTTCCTGAAAAGTATAATTCTGAATTTTGCGCTGAGCAGAAGGAAGCAGACCAGGAGTCCATTCTTTTATAATAGTTTCTCTTTCTTGTTTTACGTTTCGCATTTTATCGCTTGTGTTTTAGATGCCCGGCAAAAATAAGGATAATAATCTTTACAAGAGAAATTAGCACAACAGGCCTCCTATGCTTTAAATCAGCGATAAAATCACCCCAAAGCCTCCTTATAGGTCGCCAAACACCGTTCTCTCGCAAACTTATGTTCGACCATTGGCTCAACGTATTCATCCGTACCAAACTCTGGTACCCATTGCTTGATGTATTTATAATCTTTATCAAATTTCTTTTGCTGGCTCTCCGGGTTGAAGATCCGAAAGTAAGGCGCAGCATCCGTACCAGATCCGGAAGCCCATTGCCAGCCTCCATTATTACTGGCCAGGTCAAAATCCAGTAGCTTTTGGGCAAAGTAAGTCTCTCCCCAGCGCCAGTCAATCAACAAGTGTTTCGTCAAAAAACTCGCGGTAATCATCCTGACACGATTGTGCATATAACCTGTAGCATTTAGCTCTCGCATACCTGCATCGACAATTGGATAGCCGGTCTTACCTGCACACCACTTCTGAAATTCTTCCGGCTCATCTCTCCAGGGAATAGCGTCATACTTCGCTCGAAAGGCATTACCAACTACATGCGGAAAGTGATCCAGAATGGTACTATAAAAATCCCTCCAGATTAATTCGTTTAAGTACGTTTCATTAAGACCCTGAGCTTTTCGTGCTTTTTCCCGAATACTTATGGTACCAAATCTAAAATGAATGCCTAATCGAGAAGTACCGTCAATCGCCGGAAAATTTCGAGTCTCATCATAAGATTTGATTATTTTTCGGGGAACCTCCGTAGGTGGTATTTCAATATCAGAAGGATCAAAACCCATTTCCTTTAAGCTAAGCATTGGTAAAGGTGCTATGGGTAACCAATTATCAAAATACTTCTCATTTGGATAAGATTGAAAATAATAGGAAGTAGATTCTCCTTTACCTCCTTTGACCATATGAGTATCTAGCTTCGCTTTCCACTTACGAGAGTAAGGGGTAAAAACAGTATAAGGATTCCCGTCATCCTTTAGTACTTCATCCCGATCAAAAACCACATGATCCTTATAATCATGAAAATGGATTTGCTCCTTTTCAAGTAATTGCTGCACTTCCTTATCTCTGCTTTTCGCATAAGGTTCATAATCCCGATTCGTATAAACAGCCGCGATATCAAACTCTTTACTTATTTGCTTCCAAACCTCAATCGGCTTTCCATAACGTACAATCATAGAAGAGCCGCGCGCAGTTTGCGCTTGATGCAATTTATGCACTTCATCAAAAATGAAATTTACACGAGCATCTTTCTTATCCTCTAAATCATCGAGGATATCTTTATCAAAGATAAATAATGGAAGTACTGGATGTGCTCCTTTTAGGGCATGATAGAGGCCCGCATTGTCAGAGAATCTTAAATCACGGCGATGCCAGAAGATTGAAATTTTAGACATAGTCATTCATGTAATTGTTCAACATGAATGGAACAGCATCTCTTCACTATAGTTCACTTAACTCGATAGGATTCTTAACATTAAGGATTTGAGCGCCACTGTAGAGTTCAACTGTACCTTTACTTTCGCCTTTTGACCATACTTCGATTCCATTCCATTCTTCTCCGCAGTCATTTTCAATGGTAGCACCGTTGAGTATTAATTTTGCTTTGGGATGCACGATGACTTTAGCATCCTTAGGTAATGAAACCCGGCAATGAATGGTCAAACTCGCGCCGTTCTTAACGACCAGGTTTCCTTCTAGATCTTTAGCACCATACCATTGGGTATCCCCTTTTATTTCAATCGTTTTATTCGGGTCAAATGTGCACCAGGTGGGTTCTAATAATTTACGAATCTTTTTTCTTTGATCTGCAAAATTCCGATGGACGATCCCAATCTGACAAGGCGACCAGGCGCTGGCATGTGCATTATAATCCATGACGTTATTTGACCATTCTGTATCGCAAGGTGCTCGGCCTTTTGTTCGGTTCCAGCAATTATGATGCGTTGGAGTATCCTCACAGCCATCATTCCCGATCCAAGAATGGCGCAAGCCAATCGTATGGCCAATCTCGTGATTTAAGTTTTTGACAGCATTCCATTTATGCCACTTCACCTTTGGCTTGCCATTGACCCAGATCGTATCGACGACATCTTCGTACCAGTGGTTTACTTTTACGAAATTGGTATATCCAATACCATGAATACTTTTAGTGTAAGTATTGGATTTAAGGCTATCCAGATGATGTGCCTGCACAAATATATTTAGGACCGTATCTTTCTGAATACCATACTTTTCAAAAACACTTTTCCCATAGATATTTCTATTCTTGCCTTTGCTGACTAGGTGGTAATGCTCACTGTCATTATGAAAATAAATACCATCATCATTGGGATCATCTGGTCTCCCTGTTAGGAGGTAACGATAGCGCATGGGTAAGGTCGGTGTACTATTCCCAACGGGCAGGTTCATCTGCTTATTCCGACCAAGCTTTTCGTTGGCAGCATTATAAACATCATAGACAAATCTTCGTCCTTCTTCCTCCGCAAAATTACCTTTTCCATCATCATCACAAATTACATGAAAGTTTACTCTGATGTACTTTATCGGCGTTTGATCAATAGCATTAGAATCCGGGATATAGTTAAGTTGATCTTTACATCCTTTCGCTGTTGCTTCGTAGGATGTTGGGCGTATGCCTATTGTTTGAAGATATTCCTTTTTGACCAGGCCATCACAGCTCGTCAGGATCAGCGAATAAAAAAGAAAAAAACCAAAGAGAATACGCATATTTATAGTTGATAAATTTAGGGAAATAAGCTTTTTTACATTTCAAATGTTGAAATTACTTAAATTTGCAAAATAGTTATTTGGAATAATTGCTTAGGTATTTTATTAGACAACTTTATAGTGCTTACGTAACATACTTCTGGCAAAATATTTTGTAATACACCACTAAGAGGTCAAAATTACTTTCTCAACGATTATAAAAATCATCAAAACAGCGAAATATGAATGTTAAATTTTTACTTTTTGTTTTTTCAATAAGCCTATTTGCTTGTTCTAATGCACCAACTTTGGAGTCCATTCAGGCATTGGCAGGTCAAGTTTATGACGAGCAAAGTCGTCGAATAGATAATGATAAAGCCATGCAATATGTGGAAGCATGTGTTCAGTTTGCAAAAGCAAATCCAGAACATGACGAAAGCCCAAAGATGTTATTAAAAGCAGCAGAAACGGCTCGTAATGTCAATAAGTTTGACAAAGCTCTAGGCATTTATGATATGGTAATGAATGATTTTGCGAGCTATGAAAAAGCACCACAAGCATTATTTCTCAAGGCGTTTACTCTGGACGACAGTATGGGTAAAAAAGAAGAAGCAAAGGTTTTGTACGAATCTTTTATCAAGCAATATCCACAAGACGAATTTGCGGAATCTGCAAAATTCATGTTGAGTAATCTCTTCAAATCTGATGAAGAGATCATCAAAGAATTCGAACAAAAGCGGGAAGAGCAAGCGACGGAAGAAGCGACGGAACAATAATCAGCTACAATAAAAGTACTGAATGAAAAAACCGGTAAGCAAAATCAAAGTGCTTACCGGTTTTTTATTTGTAGAAAGTGATTGATTAAGCAAAGTACCAGTAAATACCAACCACGATTACGATAATCGCAATACCTATCTGATTGACATACTTATACGGTGTGATATCCACTTGTTTGGTGTATGCTAATTCGAAGGCTTCTTTTCGAGGGTAAAGCTTACCAATGATTAACATGATCACTACATTCAAGATGAATAGTATTGCCATGACATCCAGGAAGTGCGGGTACGCGCTTGATTCAATAGCGGCAATCACTGAAGGTTCTGTACTTTCATTTACACCTGCAGCCACTTTTGCATTTTCGATGAACATGGGCTTCATAATAAACTGGCTCAGGATGTAAAGAATTGAACCAGAGAGTAAGCCTATCTTTGCTGCTATCGCTGGTACATATTTGGTAACGTAACCCACAAAAATAATCGTCAAAATCGGAATACTATAGATACCATTAATCTCCTGAAGGTAATCAAATAAGCTTCCTGCATTGGCAATCAATGGTGCAATAAACATCGCTGCAATTGCTAAGATGATACCGAACATTTTTCCGTATTTCACGACAGTTTTCTCATCCGCTGATGGATTAATGTGTTGTTTGTAAATATCAACACCAAAAAGTGTAACCGAACTATTCAGGACACTATTAAAGGAGCTCAGGATGGCACCAAATAATACTGCTGCAAAAAATCCTAATAGAGAAGCAGGTAAAACTGCGTTAACTAATTTTGGATAAGCATCATCCACACTACTCAAGCCTCCATCAAACATATGGTAAGCAATAAGTCCGGGAAGAACCACAATCAGTGGTCCCAGAATCTTAATAAACGATCCGAGCAATAATCCCTTCTGCCCTTCTGCCAGGTCTTTAGCTCCAAGTGCTCTTTGGATAATCTGTTGATTGGTTCCCCAGTAAAATAATTGAACCAGCATCATTCCGGTAAAAATCGTATGAAACGGAACGGGATCAGTTTCGCTTCCCATTGATTTGAATTTCTGAGGATTCGCATCAACCATGGTCGAAATTCCGTCCATAATGCTTCCATCTCCAATCGCCATTAAACCAAAGATCGGAATTAAGATACCACCGATTAACAATCCAATCGCGTTAATTGAATCCGATACCGCTACCGCTTTCAGTCCTCCGAATACGGCATAGATGGAACCAATTATGCCAATCCCCCAAACACAAAGCCATAGGGCGGCAGTTTCAGAGATTCCAAACAACTCCGGTACTTCAAACATCCCACTAATTGCTACAGATCCTGAGTACAAAATCACGGGTAACAAAACCACTACATAACCTGTCAAGAACAAGCCTGAGGTTAGCGTCTTAGTGGTTACATCAAATCGATCTGCTAAAAACCCGGGAACCGTCGTCAGACCTCCCTTCAAGTATCGAGGTAATAAGAATAAGGCTGTGACCACCATAGCAATTGCCGCAAGTGTTTCCCAGGCCATCACTGATAATCCGCTTTCGTAAGCAGAGCCGTTTAATCCTACAATTTGTTCTGTGGAAAGGTTCGTCAAGAGAAGAGATCCGGCGATCACACCAGCAGTTAAACTTCTTCCTCCCAGAAAATATCCGTCTGATGTTCCCTCGTCCGTACTTCGTGTAGCTAAGTAAGCGATTACAGCTACCAGGATTGTAAATCCTAAAAAACTTATTATTGCCATTTGCCCTAGTTAGTTTGTTCGTTTAGTTATAAAAGTAGCTGTAAAATAGGATATTAAACGCAAACTCTAAAAATCAGGCAAAAAAAATAGCCCCAGTCTATGTTAGGAGCTATTCTTGACCAAAGCTTTTTGGCTAAGGTTTACAAAATGGTAGTATAGGTAAACAATTCTTTTAGCTTTTAGAGGTCAGGCTGGAATCTTCCAACTCAGCAGGAAGTTTGATATCCTCAATCCCTTTGTAAAAAGAGTTGATATATCTTATCATTTCCAAACGAACCTCTCTGCGTAGTTTTTTACAATCTTTGATTTCATCAATCATTGCTTCTTTCTTATCCTTAAATAACTGGATAATTTCTTCTGAATCTTCCAAATCTTCTGCGTATCCAAGATATAAACGGTCCTGCATACTTTTAACTGCAAAGTTTGGATTGACAGTAGCATATGATGCTGCAACTAATCCTGAGAAGTCGAAGTCATAAGGCACAGGAATCACCTTTCCATCTTTTGAAATTGGTTTCATGTTATGAAAACGTTGCTTAACGTCCCAGTCCAAATTACCAATCATATATTCGAACAAACTTGTAATCTTCAAAGATTTAGAATCGATCTGATCTTTTTCAATCTTGAATATCTGATCATGTTTTTCGGCACCAACGCGAGCTCTCATTTGGGCAGTATCCTCAATCAAAAATCCCCATTGTTTACGCTTCTCTCCTGTGGTCTTATCAACGAAGTTGATCTTTAACATTTGTACCCGAAAACTATAATCTGTCAAGTGATTGAACATCTTATAGGCTAAATACTCTTTGATTAAATATTCTTTCGCTGAGCTGGCGTCCTGGATACACTGGGTCACTAATTTAAAGTCATCAAATTTCGCAAGTCCTGCGTCTTTAAGTGCACCTTTTTTGAAGTTGAGCTTTAGCGGTGGCATCTCTGTACATCGCGTACGACGGAAACGGCCACGCATATTGATTTTAGTCTTCCAGGTTTGTTTTTCTCCAGTTTGATCTTCAAAGGTCATCGTCCCGGCGAATTCATCCTCACTTCTTCGGTTACTAAGCATTTTGTCTACCTCAAACTCTAATGTTATTTCCATAACTTCCTGGTAGTTAAGGACATCAAAGATACTTTTCTGAGGTTCTGGATTGTTGTTCTGAGTACTTGCAGCGAATAATACTGTTGTAAAAAGTACTCCTAAAATTAAGATTATCGATTTTCGCATAGTCACTAAGTGTAAATTATACAATAACTAGTAGTATAATACAAATGTGCACTTAAAAGTTCATGATCTAAAGGTGAAAAATGGGCAAAGAATGGTTAAAATCGGACAGGTGTTAAGTCCATGTTAAATAGATGGAAATACAGTGTTAAGGGGAGCAATTGCTTAAACATTTTGGAAATTTTGAATTGCTAAGAATTACCGTTTTATCTCTGGCATATTATGAAGAGACAAACTAATCTTCCGTATAAAACTGCTTACGAAATTCCAAAGGCGTAGTGCCTTCGTTCTTTTTGAAGTATTTAACAAAGTTAGTGGGGTCTTCAAATCCGGAGCGATAAGCAATTTCCTTAATACTCAGGTCTGTATTCATCAACAGTCGTTTTATTTCTATGATCAGCTGATCGTCGATAAAAGCTTTGGCAGAGCCATCTACTACGTGTTGGGTAGCACGATTTAGTTTTTTTGTAGAGATTCCCAGGAGATTTGCGTAATACTGCACCTGACGGTTTTCCAGGAGGTTTTCAGCTAACAAGCGTTGAAAGGCTAAGAAAGTCTTGTGATAGCTTGACTTTCCTTCGAATTGCCGATAAAGCCGACGAATGCGCTCCGCAAGCATTAAAAATATCTTCAATGCAGATTGGATCAGTTCTTCCGTAAGCATATCATCAGGCGCATGATACTCATGGGCTAGTCGATTGATTAAGTTTTGAAATACCGGGAATTGCTCTTCGCTTAACTGAAGCACCGGAGGATATAAATGATAATTATAAAGGCTAAGACGATGCATTAAACTAGAGCCGGCGCTACTACGCTCTAAAAAATCCTGCGTAAATACCATGAAATAAGCATCACGTTCCAGGTTTTGCTCAAAAGCATGGACCTGCTCTTTAGATATAAAGATGATACTACCCTTTTGATAATGGTATTTCTTGAAGTCAATATAATGATAACCTTCTCCCTTTAAGATAAAGAGTACAGCGTAGAACCGGATGCGATGAGGAACATAGGGATTATGATGCAATGGCGAATCGTCGCGCAGCACTTCCCAGTTAGAAACGATTTCGAAATCGAAATCCTTACCATGAATATTACGAAAGGAAATTTCAGGTATCTGTTTATCTTCAGGCATGATTACGATTTAATCTGCTAAAACTCCGGTCGACAAATCGTTTTATTGGCTTTGGCTAATTCAAAGATAGATAAAAAGAGATTAAAGAGACGGGTTTACAAATGCTGTTGCTACAATTTTAAATTTATTAAATTCTATTGCACACATCGGATAATCATTTTAAACTTATTAAAGTACAAAGCATTACTTAAGTGTAGATCAACCAAATTTAATTTCAAATGGCAAATCGACTTGATTTAAGTATCCTCAAAATTGGAGCACCTCTACCCGACTGGTCGCTGGAATCCATTTTTGGAGATATAGTTCCTCAAAAGGAAGACTACCAGGGCAAACCCTTGCTTATTCTTTTCTTTAGTCTTGGATGCCCGGGATGCCTTGGCCGAGCGATACCTTATGCTAATCGTATAGTATTTGAACATGGTGAAAGGATTGAAGTACTAGGCATTCATACTAACTTTGAAGCAATCGACTTTCCGGCAGAAAAGTTTGTTAAAGCTAAAGAAGAATTCCATTTTAGGTTTCCATTTTTTAAGGATAAGAACTATGACACTACGTTCTTAGATTATGGTGCTGGTGGAACGCCACACTGGATTTTAGTGGATAAAACAGGAGTGGTCAATTACTCTATTTTTGGCTCTGACCCTAATAATGCCTTATTACGGTTAGACCTTAAAATGGCAGAACTCTTCGATTAATAGTTAGAAAAGTTCCACTTTTTAAGAAATTCGCTCAAAGCGTATTAAAGCAGACAACAAAAGCTTAATAAAGCTTTAAATTGATCAATTTGATTTTAATTTGGTTGTACAGCTACTTATATTTAAATATTCTTTTTCACTAAAAATAATTAAACTTATGCTTACCTGGATAGATATCCTACGTTTTGCGAATAAAGGAAATCCTGAGCCTGACCGCCGTGTCGAAAAAACGGAAGAGGAATGGAAGATGCAATTATCTCCGGAAGAATTCAGAGTTACCAGACAAGCCGGAACAGAACGTGCTTTTAGTTCTGAGATGTGCAGTTTATTTGAACCCGGACTTTACGGTTGCGTTTGTTGCGATACACTGTTATTCGATGCCAATGAAAAATTCGAAAGTGGTACCGGCTGGCCTTCGTTTACACAACCCGTAAAAGAAAACTCAATCGCCTATAATAAAGACAAAGGCTTTGGTATGTATCGTATCGAAACGGTTTGTAATACCTGTGATGCACACCTGGGTCATGTATTTCAGGATGGGCCACCACCCAGTGGGTTGCGGTACTGTATGAATGCAGTTGCTTTAAAAAAGATAAAAGAAACTAAAATAGAAAATTCTTAAACTGACTTTTATTAAAATTTCACTTATGAAACTTGGCGCTTTTTCTATCAGCTTATCTGTAAGAGACCTTGAGGTGTCCCGAAAGTTTTATGCAAATCTGGGCTTTGAAATATTCGCCGGACAAGCAGAAAAAAATTACTATATCCTTAAGAATGGAGATACCTTAATTGGAATTTTCCAGGGTATGTTCGAAAATAATATCCTGACCTTTAATCCTGGCTGGGATCAAGATGCTCAGAAATTAGACAAGTTCGAAGATGTACGTAACATTCAGCAACACTTGAAAGAACAGGGTGTAGAAATTCATAAGGAAGCAGATGATCAAACAACAGGGCCAGAGAGCATTATACTCCTTGACCCTGATGGTAATTCAATTCTGATTGACCAGCACGTATAGTTTAAGAAAAACTTATTTCTGATAAGGCGAGGTCATATTCAGCTTTATATTTTTTATCGACAAGCCCAAGACAGGTATTTCCCCGTCTTGGGTTTGTAATTAATTTATCTCGCACCTTTGGAGATCAATAACTCTACGACATCTTTGTGCTTGGAATTGGAAGCAGCGCTTAAAGGACTACCTACGTGTTGAACACTCTTGTTGACATCCGCTCCCTTATCAATTAAATATTTAACCATTTTCATTTCTCCTTCTCTGGCTGCAGCGACCAAAGGTGTGCCCACATGTGCAACTTGCTTATCAAGGTCTGCTCCGTTCTCTACCAGGAATTTAGCAATTGACATATTTCCCTCTCTCGCAGCAATCAAGAGCGGCGTTCCCACATGCGCAACTTGTTTGTCAATATCTGCCCCATTATTAAGTAAGGTCTTCATAATACTCTTGTGACCTTCTCGGGCAGCAACCAACAAAGGAGATCCTACATGTGCTACATGCTTGTTGACATCCGCCCCTTTACTTAAAAGCAATTCAACAACTTTCTCTTCCCCCTCTCGAGCTGCAACAAGCAAAGGGCTTCCTACATGTGCAACATGTAAATCAATATCCGCATTTTTTGAGATCAAAGCATTTACCATATCCACTTTTCCTTCTCGGGCTGCAATTAATAGTGGCGTCCCAACATGCGCTACATGCTTATTGACATCCGCCCCATTTTCCAGCAGATAATTCATCAGTTCTTTTTCATCTGCCGCAGCGGCCTTAATCAAAGGAGTACCGACATGCGCTACATGCTTATCCAATGAAGCGCCTTTTTTTATTAACAAGCTGACAACCTCAAGGTGTCCGCCACCTGCAGCAAGCATTAGCGGCGTACCGACATGCGCTACCGATTTGTCCAGTTCTGCATTTTTAGAAATGAGGAATTCAACTGCTTTTAAATGACCTTCTCGGGCCGCTAAGATCAAAGGTGTTCCGACATGTGCAACGGATCGATTCACTTTTGCATCCTGATTGATCAAATACTCCATGATCGAAGCATGTCCTTCCCGGCTAGCAGCCATTAATGCCGTACCCATGTGTGCCTGAGCTTTGTTGACATCTGCTCCTTTGTCTTTCAGGTATTTCACAAGCTCGAGGTTGCCGGATCCGGCAGCGCCCATCAAAGGTGCTTCATCCCACTTTGCATGTAGGTTGACATCTGCTCCTGCGTCTACCAAGATCTTTGCAATTTCCAGATTACCTTTGTCTGCAGCTACTACCAAAGCAGATTTTGCCTTTTCCAATTGCCAAACACTATTCGCTTTTTTAGTAATTATTTTATCTGGATTCGGATCAATGCAGTTAGGATCAACAGTCTTTAATAAGGACTTGACTAAAGCAACATCCTCATCATAAACAGCGTGGATTAGTTTCTTACAATCGGAATCCTCAGGATTAAGTTCTTTTCGCTCCACTTCAATCGGAATATTTTCTATAACTTTTTCTACTTTGGATTCAGGAGTAGTTTGCTTTTTCATTGGGGCTGGAGCTTCTTCGTTGATCGTCAAAGATTCCATTTCAACAACTGCATTTTTGGCAATTGCATTTACCGGTTTATTAAGCACTAATAAAACTGCGATTAATAAAGGAGCAATAAATGCGTATTTCCAATAGCTGTATAAATTTGATTTTTTAGCGTTCATTTTTAATATTCTTTGTTTAATTAAGGATTGGTTATAATTGGTGGTAATACTAAGTGGTTGGTTAAACGTAGCTACTTTTACCAGATTGATTTGATACTGTTCCTTCTCAACAGTTTCTTCTTGTACCAGCAGCGCATCCGTTTGGTATTCAATGTTCTTCTCCACTTCTTTACGGTATAGCCAGACCAGTGGATTGAACCAAAGTATTATCAAAGCTAGTTCAGTTAGTAACAGGTCGATGGTATGTCTCTGTCGGACATGAATTCTTTCGTGGGCAAGTATCTGTTCGTAAGTATCGTAATCGTAGCTCTGTGGGTTGATGAAGATGTAATGAAAAAAAGAACAAGGCTCGGATTCACTGCTCATATTGACAATCACATTGTCTTCATCAATGATCTTGTCATCAGACTTAATTACCTGATAAATGGTTCCGATAAATTGCGCGATAAATCGGATAGCGAACACTATAACTCCGAACCAATAAATTGATATAATCCAGAACCATAATCCCCTGGCCTTTGCAGGCTTAATGCTGGTATCAGCTTCATTCGCCGCTGTTAATGGCGAAGCATTTTCTTTTAATTCGCTGGTGCTTTCGTCCGTCGAAACCTGGACATCTGAATCTATTACCGTAGCATTATTTTCCAATTTTTCATTTTCCTTCAAAGCCAGTTCAGTGGAAGCTCCGGTGGGTTTTTCCTCCGAAACAACATGGGCCTCAATCCATTCTGAAACCAGCCCCTGCTCTTGAATCAGCTCCGGTAACTGGAGCAGTGGTAGTGAGAAAGCAAGTATCAGACCTCCCAGCAGATACATCCTATGTACCTTAAAAAAGGTCTCTTTCGCTAATAAATACTTGTAGAAAAGCAATAGTATCGCGAGTACTATTGAAGCTTTGAGCAAAAAGGGAATCATAGCTTTATGATTTTTTGGATTTAATGATATTCATCAATTCTTCGATCTCTGATTCACTAAAATTTTCTTTTCTGGCAAAGTGTGTAAGCATGTTCTGAAAAGAATTATCAAAATACTTTTTCTTTATGTCTTTCAGCGTTTTATCCCGATAATCATCAAGCTTTACTAAAGGAGAATATCGGTGCGTATTTCCAATTTTCTCAGACTTCAAAAACCCTTTCTTTACCAGGATCTTTATCAAAGTGGCAACGGTATTATAATGAGGCTTTGGCTCGGGTAACTCTTCAATGACTTCACGGATAAATACATTTTGCAGGCGCCAAACAACTTGCATTATTTCATCCTCTTTCTTCGTTAATTTTTCCATTATTTCTTATTTATAATACAAACATACTAACTTTTTAGTAAAACTACTAATTAATTAGTAATAAAACTAAAAAATTAGTAGCCGACCCATTCAGCACACACGAATAAGGAAAATAAGGACGAAGATATGTTGATCAGCGCAAGCCGTTTTTGATGAAATCAAAAACGGCTTATCAGCGAATAAAAATCAAATTCAGAGAGAAGGCAGTAGCAATAAATAAAAATTTAATTTACCTTTGCGCAACTTTAGAATTACCCCACCACTAGCCTATCTAATTTTTTTTGACCAAAGCTAATGCCATTCATAGTTAAATACTGTGATTCAAAATCGTATTTTATTATTCACAAATTATACAACAAACGACATGCAATTCAAACTCACATTTGCATTGCTCCTTCTTGTGAGCATATGCAGTTTTGCCAATGACACTTTACAAATTGAGGAACCTCAACTCACCGAAGCAGAGATGCAAATCTTGATTACCCAATACATGGATAGCATTGAGTCTACTTTGGTTTACGAACAAGGGACGGTAACCTTAAGAGACGATATCGCGACGATCAATGTTCCTGACGGGTTTAAATACCTCAATGGTGAAGACAGCGAAATGATCCTTACGGATATCTGGGGCAACCCTCCCAGCCCTGCAGGTGCAGAATCTTTAGGTATGTTATTACCAAAGAACACGAGCCCTATGCAAGACTCTTCTTATGCAATTAACATTACGTTTTCGGATGAAGGTTATATTGAAGACGACGATGCAAAAGACATTGACTACACGGATTTACTAGAGACCATGCAAGAGGATAGCCAATACGAAAATGAGCAGCGAGAGCAAATGGGATATCCGACTGTCGAATTAATTGGCTGGGCTTCGCCACCATTTTATGATGAAGTAAATAAGAAATTGCACTGGGCCAAAGAACTAAGCTTTGCAAGTTCTCCGGAGCATACCTTGAATTATAACATTCGAATCTTGGGTCGTAGTGGTTATCTACAACTCAATGCGATCGGAGAGATGTATGTACTTGAGGACGTTAAAGATAATATTGATCCTATCTTGAATAGTGTCAACTTTAACGAAGGCCATCGCTATGCAGATTTCAATCCTTCGATGGATAAAGTTGCGGCTGTTGGTATTGGTGGATTGATTGCGGGTAAAGTATTGGCGAAAGCTGGATTCTTTGCAAAGGCAGGAGTTCTGTTGGCTAAATTCTGGAAGGTAATTGCGATTGGCGCAGTAGCCTTGTTTGCCGGAGTTCGTCGTTTATTCGGACGTAAGGAAGAAGAGGAAGAAATCGCATAGATTTAAATGCGAGTCATCCTAAATTTTACAATTTGAAAATTCGGGATGACTCGTATTTTATATAAAATCTGTACTTTTAAGCATGCCTCCTTTTCAGTTACAATTTCTTGATCATGTTGCCATCCGTGTAAAGGATTTGGAGAAAGCTGCACAATGGTATGAAGGCACATTGGGATTAAAAAGAATTCAATTTGCCGAATGGGGCCCCGCTCCTATCCTCTTGCTTGCTGACCAAACCGGCCTTGCACTCTTCCCCGCAGACTCAAAAAAGAGTATTCAAAAAATAGATCATTTTGCTTTCAGGATGGAATTCAATCAATTTGAAATCGCCAGGGATTTCTTTCGTAAGCAAGAGATTCCTTTTGAAGAACAAGATCATCACTTCTTTAAATCTATTTATTTAACGGACCCTGATGGGCATACTGTAGAGCTTACCACACCGATCAAGGAAGCTTATTAAACTTCACGCGAAATGGATTGCTTAAAAGCAAAACATTTCGGTCAGCAAGGTATTATTCTTTTGACTCCAAAGTAATCAGCTTACCATTTACTTCATCGGTCAGTAAGTAAATTTTACCTCTTGGTGACTGTGCTACTTTCCGTAATCGTACGCGATCATTGATGAATAATTCTTCTGCACTAACTACCTGATCATCCTCAATTACCATCCGCCAAAGGCTTCCTTTACTTAAGCCAGGTACCAGTAAATTTCCTTTCCATAAAGGAAAATCATTGCCAGTATAAAAACAAAGGCCAGTCGGTGCAACAGTATGACTCCAGAAATAAACGGGATCTGTAAATTCCGTTCCAGGCACCTTTACAGGATCATATCCTCTTGATCGGTATTTGCCGCTGGTGACATTCGGCCATCCATAATTCGCTCCGCTCTGCAGGATATTTAGTTCATCTCCCTGTATGGTACCATGCTCACTAAACCATATTTTTCCATCCATCGGATTTACGGTAAGTCCCTGTGCTGCCCGGATACCCGTCGCATATAAGCCCGGAATGGCATTTTCGCCAAAGTCAGGATTATCGGTCGGAATACTTCCATCCGGATTTATTCGGAAAACCTTGCCTCGCTTGTCAGAGACATCCTGGGATAAAGGAAGTGCTGGATTATTATGTTCGTAGAGATTGCGTTCCCCAACTGTAATGTATAATTTTCCATCGGGCCCAAAAGTCATCCCGCCACCGTAATGAAAAAGACCATGAGAATATGGCGCAGCCACAAATAAAGTCTCTATCTCCATTAATTGATGATCTACCAGCCGCCCTCGAATTACTTTGGTGGTACTGGCTTTTTCTTTATTCTCCGCAGCATAAGAAAGATAAATAAATTGATTTTCAGAAAAGGCAGGATCTAAGAGTACCTGAAACCAACCCGCGTTATACGCCTGAATCGTTCCATGTGCTCCTCCTGGAAAAACTCCATTGCGATGAACGGAGGTATCAATCTCTATTGCCCTGGCTACATCGGTGGGTAAACCTGTTATGGCTTTTCGGCTACCATCCTCCAAATTTACCTTTAATAAATCTCCATCTTTCTCTGCAATTAAAGCTTCCGTCTCTGAGAAGAAAGCCATACTCCAGGGACGATTTAGTTGATCCATTACGACTCGCTTTCTTGGTTTGGGGACCATTTCATCCCAGGTCTTGGCAATGGGTTCAGCACTTGTACATTTTGAAATGATCTTCCATTCATCATCAATTTTCTTTAGTAATAGCAAATCATAGAACCGCATATCGAAGCTGGGTACCAAGACTTCCAATTTTGCATAGGCTACATTCAAAACAATGTCCAGTGCCAGGATTTTGCTGTATCTTTTATTCCGAGATCCACGCTGGCGCCTTTCGTACAAGGCAGCGTATTCTTCTACGGTATAAATTAATAAAGTATCTGCCCTGTTATGCAAATACATAGGTGCACCAGGGAGGAAGCCACTCAATATTTTTTCGGGATAATTGTAGGTTGTTCCTTCGATGAAATCATTCAGGACTTGTTCAATTTGAGCACGGTCAGCTTCTTGTGCGAAAACAGTAATAACATTTGTCAAAAGGAAAAGAAAGGAAAGAAAAACAATACGGATCATAACTTTATATTTTGTTTAGAGCAAAGTTATCCGTCTTTGTATCAGAAGACTGTTTTTTTGCTAAAAACAAGGTTCAGAATTATAATCCTGTACTAATTTAGTGCAATTAGGATGCTTTTAGGTCCGATACCTGCTCTTCCTGAAATTGCTTTGGAGTGCAACCAGCTATCTTTTTGAAGGTTGCATAGAAAGAAGATTTGGAATTAAATCCTGCTTCGTAGCCAATCCCTTCAATGCTAAGGTCTTTCCGGGTACGTAATAATTGCTTCGATGCTTCTACCCGGTATTCGTTAACAAACTGCGCAAAACCTCCGGAATAAGCTTGATTCAAAATTTTGGAAAGCAGATGAGGAGAACAGTCTATCTGGCTAGCTAAATCAGAAAGTTTGAGCTTAGACTGCGTATAAGCTTGCTCATTAGTCATTAGTTCATGCAGGCTGTTTAGTATTAACTGATCTTCTGAATTTGGTGTCTGTAGTTTAGCCGGAATTAATTTCACCGGATTCAAAAAAGCCTGCCAGGCTAAATAGTAGAATAAAAAAGAAAAGCTGAAAGCGCCCCAGATATACGGAAAGCCAGAGATAGTAAAAGCAAACTGGTAAGTAAGCGTAATCCAGACTACTCCTCCGATAATTACCAGCAAATATTTTTCATCTCTGTTCCACGCACCATATCTCTTAAACAGTGAACTAAAAACATCTCGATAGAGGTATAATGAAAGGCCCACGAAAAACGCCCATATACCATATATCCCGTAAATGATCACTCCGTTCCAAACTTCCGGGAAAGTTCGATAAGGATAAATACTTCCAACGATTAACAGTACTAGCAGCAAGCCGCTTAATGCTATTAAGTCGGTACGGCGAAATTCGCTTTCCCCATTCTTTACCGACCGAAGGAATAAATAAAAGAAAGGACCAATAAAGGCACAGGCTGATAAACCAATTTGCAGAATCAGTTTATCCGTACTTGCTTGATAATGATGCATAGCGGACTTACCAATCCTAATCCCAAGTGCAAGTAATAATCCGCCAAAGTAGACGGTCCGAGCCTGCACAGGCCTTTTGAAGAGTAAATAAAAACCTAGAAGCAATCCATTAATTGCTCCTAGGCTTGCTATTAGATACAGTAGTGACATACTGTCTAGGTTTATTCAATAACTAACTTTCCGGTTCCCAGTGCATTTGCTCCGCTCAATTGATAATAATAAATACCACTTGGCAATTCCTTCCGATGGATTGTTAATACATTATCTCTGATATCTCCGTAACGCTGAACAATTTGTCCAACCGAGTTATATAAATCTAATGAATAAACATCCGCTCCTGGGTTATAGAAAGATAATCGAGTTGTTTGATTAAATGGATTAGGTTCAACTTTTACATCAATGTTTACTGTTGGCTCATCTGTATCAACAGTTAATAAGCAAGCTCCGTCTATTCTGGTTACGGTCTGCTGATAATCCTGATTAACAATATCCACAATCGAAGAAATACAAATCAGCGTATCCGTATAATCAGAGTAATATAAACGTACTAAAGGTTGAGCAACATCAGACTTCAAAATCAAGCTATCTTCATAGCTAATTCCAATTGCCATACCGTCAAGAAGATTCACTTTCGGCGTAATCGGATACTCCTCCGAAGCGACCAGATTCTCGGCGGAGATCAGCGAAAGACCACTTACATGAAACTGGTAGGCCACCACACTAGCAGAAGGGTTTCGGATTGCAATATCGATATACTGCTCACCCGGATCATAATCCATAATACTTAGTGATACGGTATCCATTGGGTTCAAAACACCCTGAGGAAAATCACAGTGATCATGGTTACCACCTCCTAAATGTTCGTGAATAGCTCCATAGTTCAAACAACTTGCTAAAAGTGAAGCATCATAAACCGTAATGGCCTCATCTGCATTCAAGTCATTACAAGGTGTCGCTGCAATATTATAGGTCAGGATTTCATCGACATATTGTTGTGCATCTATCATTTCCTGAGCACCACTAGCATCCAAATCTCCCATCAAAGCAGTTCCCCCACAATTACCAGTACAATCTGGTTGCGCGTTACCATAAGGCGTCCCTTCACAATCCACAAAATCAGGGCAATCCTCTACTAACTCAAACTCCAAACTACCACTAGAACGATCCAGGCTAATACAAACCTGTGCCCAGTTATTTAATGTATCTGTCTCGACTCTGCCTAGTGCATCCGGTGCATTGTCCCAGTTTACACGAGTAACAAAAGTATAGATTCCATCTTCAACATCTGTAACATCTATCCATTGACATTCCAGACTTGAACTATAAATATCTCCACATCCCGCACTAATCCCCATATAACTACAGCCGTATTGCGGAGATCCTCCATTATCACATGTCAAATCCAAAACACAGAATCCATTCTTAAATCCAATTGGTAGTGCTACGCCATCAGCATCAAATAGTACATATTCTGCATAGCCGTCATAATGATAGTGGTTATGGCAGTTATCATAAGTAAATTGATCTCCATTATCATTAGGCTCGCCGATAAAGTAATCCGCTTCGCCATTATTTTCAATATGTGTCGTAAATCGGATAATATCTCTAAGACCAAAACCCTGTAAACATCCTTCATTAATCAGGCAGTCATCCGTAGCATTTAACGTGGTCAGGTAAATTGACGTTTCCAGGATATCCTGGCGCAATACCAAATCCGGTGCCGCTGGGCAATCAGGATCCCCCCACTCTATACATGAGCCATCATCAATAGAAGCTAATGGATTATAATTACATGAAGTAGGCGTAGTACATCCGGAGATAGGCCCTAAGTAATCAATATTAAAATGTATTAATCCGCCTTCACAACTATTGTCTGCGTCACCAATACGAATAATATATGTGGTACCGGCTGCAAAAAAACCTTCCACTACAGCTTGTTCACCACAACTAGGATTGTTATCATTATAGAATAGTGTGCCTTCATTTGAGTCATCAAAAGTTCCAAAGCAATCATCATACACCCAAATCTTTGTATCACAACTATTACTATCACATGTAGAAATCAAATAAATACCTACACTATCTGGTGTAAAAGCATACCAGTCATTAGTTCCACTAGTTACATACGAACCTTCTTCAACTTCTATTGCTGAGCTACAAACGCTACCTGGCGGGCAATTAAAATTGACCAAAACTTCGCTACTAAAATCAGGTCCACCCATTGCGATAATCTCTCCATCAACAGTTACCACATAACCATCATTATTTAGAATACCATCACCATAAGAGTCTTCCAGTATAAAACTGATACAGGAGTTGGCTGGCACACAAACCTCTTGTTCGTAGGTACTATTATTACCGTAAGTATTGGTTTCCACTTCATGATAAACGGTACCATCAGCACCTACTAACTGCCATGAAGTTTCATACCCCCAATTATCGGTATGAATACTAATAATAACAGTGGATTCATCATCCTCACAAACTGCCCAAAGGGAATTAGTAAATAGAAGACAAAATAAGAATAGGTATAAAGATGTTCTCATGACAAATAGTTTAGTTTACTGCCTAAAACTACTAAAATAAGATGGCTGCCAATGCTTAGCTAACTTAAAAAATAGTAAACAACCATACAAATTAGAATATTAAGGAAGATGAAGGTATCAGCATTTACTTTACTATTTACCAAAAAACGTCTACCTTACAATAAGGTATACGAAATATTCCTCGTAGAAGTTAGGTGCATCTTTTCAGAATTAATTTGACTCTAACTTGATTGCTATGTATATTCAGGCCAAAGCTTGAGTGATTAACTAAAAACATCTTAATGAATATGAAATATATTTCCCTTTTAAGCATCTCTTTATTTTTATTATTCTCTTGTACTAACGACTCTGATTCGACTCCTGCGTCGCCGAAAAGCGAAGCTAACTCCGCTGACGCTACGCTCCAGTTAGATCAAAGCCAATTGGCAGAATTGGATTATGAAAAACTTCGAATCTATCCGCTTACCGCAAGTAAGAATTTCATATCGGAACATCAATTAGCCGCCAGCCTAAAAAATCTAAAAGAAGCAATTGATATCAAAGGTTTCCGAATTACGGAGAAAAAGCCTTACGGAAGATTCGATGATAGCGGAGCGGTGAATACCTTAACTGTTCAGAATAAATCTCAGGACACTGTTTTCCTGATGGCAGGGGATATTGTTCAAGGTGGCAAACAGGACCGTGTCCTTGCAGTAGATATGGTTATTCCTCCACGAACGATTACTGATATTGCAGTATTTTGTGTAGAGCCAAATCGCTGGGAATACAATGATCCTCAAAATGAGGATACGCCTGATCTGGCGATTGTCAATGATCATCAGGCAGAGCAGAACAAAAAAATATTCGCATTTACCGGTTATTATAATGTCGCCTCCAATGACCTACGTAAAACGATGAAACAAACGAATAACCAACAAGCCGTTTGGAATAAAGTAGGCGATCTCACTTCAATCAATCACGCGGAATCTTCAACCGGCACTTATGCTAATCTGGAGAACTCCCCAACATATACTAAAGAGAGAAGTGATTACCTGGCTTTCTTTACCGATAAATTCCAACATCGTGATGATGTTGTCGGAATGATTGTCGTCAGTGGTGGTAAAATATTGGGAACAGATATCTTTACTCATCCCGATTTATTTAAAAAGCAATATGATGTCTTAATCCACTCCTATATCACTGAAGCCATCAGCAATGGAAAAAAAGTTGTCATCGACGAAAGCACCATCAACAGATATGCGGATAAAGTGATCAAGAAATTTGAGAACACCAATACGAAAACATCTGATGAAAAAGCTGCCTTCTTCTATAACAATAAGCTGATTCACTTTACTGATTTATAATTTTTCTGCACCAGGTATGATTTATAAAAATGATACCTGGTGTTTGACTTAATACCATTAGTAAAAATCTTATATCTTCCTTTACACAGTAAAAATCTCCACTGGTCTTTCAAATAAATTGATCCAGTACATTATCTTTACGCCGTTTCCACACTAGATTACATCTTCGTAACTTACCCATTATAAATACTGTTTATGAAATTAAACTTAGATATTGCTGTGCCCAGCAAGCCCGAATGGGTCGAAGCGGTCATGGCAGATTTTGATTCATTCCTACAGGATCACCTCGACTGCGAACGCAAAGCATCTGCAATGGCGATGAGCTTTGTGGCGAAATATCCAGATCGTTCCGCAATCATACCTGAGCTGATCGAAATCGGAATTGAAGAGTTAGAACACTTTCAGAGCGTTTACCAATTGATGGTCTCCAAAGGGGTTCCAATGGTACATTCAATAGGAGAAGACCCCTATGTTAAAGCTTTAATTAAACGTTGCCACTCCGGTCGTGAGGAACGTTTTTTGGATAGACTCTTGTTAGCTTCAGTTGTAGAAACCCGAGGCGCCGAACGATTCCGTCTTGTATCAGAAGCTCAAAAGGATCCGGAGCTTCATCGATTTTACAAAATCCTTTGGGCGAGTGAAGCAAAACATGGGCATGTATTTGTCAAAATGGCGCTAAACTACTTTGACGAAAAAACCGTTTACGATAGACTGGAATGGTGGGTCGAACAAGAAGCCGAAGTGATCGATAACCTTGAAATTCGTGCGGCGCTACATTAATAAATGGATACCACAACTACTACTAGATAAAAAATATACTAATGCTACGACAATTAAATCTTTCATTTTTATTCCTGTGCATTGCTTTCACTATCTCTAATGCACAGACTTTCATCGCCAATATAATGCATGATGGTGAAGAACGTTCTTACAGGGTTCATGTCCCGACAGGCTATGAAGAAGGAGATGAACTACCTTTGGTATTTAATTTTCATGGCCTTAATTCTAGTGGCTTCGAACAGGAAGTTTATAGCCAAATGAGTCCTGTGGCTGACGAAGAGAATTTCTTTGTAGTTTATCCTGATGGGATAGGACTCATTCCGTCCTGGAATGTAGGTTGGTCCTTTGGATCAACAGCGGATGATGTTGGTTTTACCAGTGCAATGATCGATACCTTACATGCGGAATATAACATCGATCTCACCAGGGTTTATTCCTGCGGAATGTCTAACGGTGGTTTCTTTAGTTATAAATTAGCTTGCGAACTTAATGATCGAATCGCTAAAATCGCATCTGTTACAGGTAGCATGCTTCAATCCGAATTAGAATCGTGTATTCTAGAAAGTTCTATCCCGGTTATGCAAATCCATGGTACTCAGGATGATGTCGTAAGCTATAATGGAACAGCAAATATAAGTATGGGCATTGAGCCTTTATTAGAAGGATGGAGAAACTTGAACGGTTGTAGCGCAGTATCTGATACAATCGCTGTAGAAAATGTGACTTCATTAGATTTCTCCACGGCAGAATTGATTCAACATAGAGACTGCAATGACGATGTATATATGGCTTTTTATAAAGTTACCGGAGGGGGGCACACCTGGCCTGGTGCATTGATCAACATTGGAGTAACCAACCAGGACTTTAAGGCTACTCGCGAAATCTGGGATTTTTTCAATGACCAATACCCTAAAGACATTATCCTCGATGCTGATGAGCCAGATAATTATCTGGAAGAGCCCCTAGGAGTTTGGCCAAATCCTTCCTCAGATGTATTTAACCTAAGAAGTAATGTTTCTGACATTGAGCAAGTTGCCGTGTATAATAGTCTGGGGCAATTAGTCCATAGTAGTATAAATATTAACAACAGGGAGTACACCATTAATGCTGAGCGATGGGAAACTGGTCTCTATTTTATTCAAACCATAATTGATGGAAAAAACAGTCTCCAACAGGTAATCAAGCGTTAAACCATAAATATTAGCGGACTCTCCCCAAAAATCCCTAATATTGCCCCTGCATTTAAATCTATCTCTACTTGGAAGAAAAGATACAAACGGTTGGTGTAATTGGTGCTGGAAGCTTTGGGACAGCTATAGCTAATCTCTTAGCTCACAATGTTGATGTGCTATTATATAGCCGACAACAAGATTTGGTTCATAAAATAAATGAGACGCACCATCATTATGATGTAGATCTTTCTACCCGTATCACTGCAACAAATGATCTTGCAGAAGTCGCACAAAAATGTACATTGATCTTCCCGGTTGTTCCTTCAACCAATTTCAGGGAGATGATTAAGAATCTTGCTCCCTTCCTAAAACCTTATCACTTACTAATTCATGGGACCAAAGGATTTGATCTTGGAAACCTAGATTTCGATAAGCTTGAAGAAGGTGTTTCCTTATCCAAGGATCAGGTCTTCACGATGAGTCAGGTGATTCGGCAGGAAACAGTTGTTGTCCGAATCGGTTGCCTTTCTGGTCCAAACCTTTCCTCTGAAATTATTGAAGGTCAACCTACTGCTACCGTCATTGGGAGTCAATTCAATGAGGTCATCAAAGCTGGTCGTAAAGTTTTAGACAGCAAAAAATTCAAAGTCTTCGGAACGCATGATATGCTGGGGGCTGAACTTGCAGGAGCACTCAAAAATGCAATAGCAATTGGTTCTGGAATTCTGAGAGGAAGAGGTATGGGTAAAAATATCCAAGCCATGCTCATTACTCGAGGCTTGGTAGAAATGGTTTATATTGGTCGTGCGATGGGCTCTGATTCAAAAGCTTTTATCGGAACAGCTGGCATTGGCGATCTGGTTGCAACGGCAACAAGTTCATTAAGTAGAAACTTTACATTCGGAAGCAGGCTTGCACAGGGAGAAAGCTTAAGTGAAATTATGAGGACTATGCCAGAACTTGCCGAAGGGGTACGGACAATTAAAGTAATGTGGCAACTCTCAAAGTTCTATAAAATTCATACCCCGATCACGCAAATGCTCCATGCAGTTGTTTTTGAAGGATTTGATATTGATCGAGCCCTGGAATATCTGATCAGCTATCCTTATTCGGTAGACGTGGATTTCCTTTGACATTAGTCATTAGTCATCAGTCATCAGTCATAAACTTAGGTAAACGCCGCATATCTCATGATCTATGACTTATG
>JAHDHW010000304.1 GCA_020631105.1 Saprospiraceae bacterium
TAAATAAAGAACTGCAAAATTCAAGTCTCTATGTCAACAGTAGAACATTTTAATTATGATAATGCGATTGTAAAGAAATTTGCGATTGCTTCGATGACATTCGGAATCATTGGTATGTTAGTTGGATTGCTCATTGCTCTTCAGCTGGTATTTCCATCTCTCAACTTTGATTTACCTTACACCTCATTTGGTCGCTTACGGCCCTTGCATACTAATGCTGTGATTTTTGCATTTGTGGGTAATGGTATTTTTATGGGCGTTTATTATTCTTTGCAGCGCTTGCTCAAAGCACCGATGTACAGTAAGCTGCTGAGTAATATTCACTTTTGGGGATGGCAGGCGATTATAGTAGCGGCGGCGATTACTTTACCGCTTGGCCTGACGAGTAGTAAAGAATATGCAGAGTTGGAATGGCCGATTGATATTTCGATTGCTTTGGTATGGGTAGTATTCGGGATCAATATGTTTGGTACGATCCTGAAACGAAGAGAGCGACATATGTACGTAGCGATCTGGTTTTATATCGCGACCTGGGTGACGGTGACGATGTTACACATCTTCAATAACCTGGCTTTGCCGGTGGATATGTTTAAAAGTTACTCTGTGTTTGCGGGGGTACAGGATGCGCTGGTTCAGTGGTGGTACGGCCACAATGCGGTTGCCTTCTTTTTGACGACGCCGTATTTGGGATTGATGTATTACTTCCTGCCTAAAGCGGCAAACCGGCCGGTATACTCGTACCGTCTTTCGATCATTCACTTCTGGGCGCTAATCTTTATTTATATCTGGGCGGGCCCTCACCACTTGCTTTATACTTCATTGCCTGACTGGGCGCAGTCCTTAGGAATGGTCTTTTCATTGATGCTGATTGCTCCTTCTTGGGGAGGGATGCTCAACGGATTATTGACTTTACGGGGTGCCTGGGATAAGGTACGGACCGATCCGGTGTTGAAATTTATGGTGGTAGCGATTACGGCCTATGGGATGTCCACTTTTGAAGGACCAATGATGTCCATCAAATCCTTTAATGCGATTACCCACTATACGGATTGGACGATTGCCCACGTACACGTTGGTGCTTTGGGCTGGAACGGGATGCTAACCTTTGGAGTGATATATTGGCTAATACCAAAGCTGTATAATACAAAACTACATTCTGTCCGATTAGCGAATGTGCACTTTTGGTTGGGGACGCTGGGGATTATCTTTTATGCGGTACCACTTTACTGGGGAGGCGTTACTCAGCAGTTGATGTGGAAGCAATTTAGTCCGGATGGATTTCTGGTGTATGGGAACTTTCTGGAGACAGTAACCCAGATCATACCGATGTATGCTTTAAGAGCGGTAGGTGGAGCAATGTTTTTCAGCGGTCTCTTTGTAATGCTCTATAACATTGTCAAAACGATGAAGTCCGGAACCTTCCAGGCAGAAGAAGCTGCGTCAGCACCGGCCCTAGAACGAAAAGTAGTAAAACACAAGGGAGAGCACTGGCATAGAGGATTAGAGCGTAAGTCTATCTTGCTGACCGGATTGTCTCTATTGGCGGTAGCGATTGGTGGACTGATGGAGATTCTGCCTATGATGTGGGTGGAGAGCAATGTGCCTAAAATTGCAACGGTACAACCCTATACACCACTTGAACTAGAAGGTCGTGATCTTTATATCCGGGAAGGTTGTGTAGGTTGTCACTCACAAATGATTCGACCATTCCGATCAGAAACGGAACGCTACGGAGAGTTTTCCAAATCTGGTGAATTTATCTATGACCGTCCATTTCTCTGGGGTTCTAAACGTACTGGACCCGATCTACATCGGGTGGGAGGTAAATACTCTGACTCCTGGCATTATAATCATATGATCGATCCGCAAAGTATGTCACCTGGTTCAATCATGCCAGCATACCCCTGGATGGCAGTAAATGATCTTAGTCTGAGTAATACGGCTAAGAAGATCGAAGTACTACAGATGTTGGATACACCTTACCCGGAAGGCTACGCTGAACAGGCTGTAGCAGATGCTAAGGCACAAGCAAAAGAAGTTGCCGATCGCTTACGTACGGATGGTATTGAGCAAGAGGGATTAGAAGAAAAAGAGATCGTCGCACTGATTGCATACCTGCAACGCTTAGGTACGGATATCAAAAAGATGAAGGACCCGAAAGCGGAAAACTAAGATCCTAATTCCATTAAGAATAAAAACTAAAAGTCATGTATAAATACATTTTAGAAACGGCAGGAGATATAGACTGGTTAGCATTAATTCCTTTGGTGATTTTCTTTGTCTTCTTTTCGATCACAATCATTCGGGTTTTGATGACGAAGAAAAGCTACATCCAGAAAATGGAAAAACTGCCATTCGAAGAATCCATAATAAATAAACAGGTCTAAGTCAAATGAGCCCCTGGGTGTCTGTCAAATTTTGACAGGTGCCCGCATTTAATTCACTGCAAATGATCAAAAGCAAAATGAAAAAAATATTTCAAAGAGTAATTCTCCTTTTTAGCTTAATACTTCTCCCGATGCTCAGTTATGCTGCGGCGGATAATGTGTTCTATACCAACTTTGCTGCTAAACTTTTAGGGATCATCGGAGTGATAGTTGTCGCAGGTACGATTGCGATGCTGGTTAATTTGTTAAATCAGATTGTCAAGATTAGGGAATTGGAAATCTTAAAAGAGCAAGGTTTAGAAGAATATGTTGCTGCGCAAACAAGCTCAAAAGAATCCTGGTGGAGTCGATTCCGGAAGTCCATGACGGATGTTGTTCCGGTAGAGAAAGAAAAAGATATTCTACTAAATCATGAGTATGATGGTATTCGCGAACTTGATAATAATCTTCCGCCCTGGTGGTTGTATGGATTTTACCTGACAATAGGGATAGCGGTTTTCTACATTGGGTTTTACCATTTTTCTGCTCATGCAGTTAGCTCGGAAGAAGCGTATAATCAAGAGATGGAATTTGCGGAAGCTGCTGTCGAAAGGTATCTGGCGACTCAGGCGAATCGGGTTGATGAGACCAATGCGGTTTTGCTGACGGAACCTGCGGCATTGGCGGATGGCGAAAATATTTTTAATACTTATTGTGTGGCCTGCCATATGAAAGGTGGGGGAGGTGCTCCGGGGAGTGTTGGGCCTAATCTTACGGATAAGTATTGGTTGCACGGCGGAAGCCTTAAGGATGTTTTCAAAACGGTCAAGTATGGTGTACCGCAAAAAGGGATGATTGCCTGGAAGGATCAGTTGCGTCCTGATGAGATTCATAAGGT
>JAHDHW010000305.1 GCA_020631105.1 Saprospiraceae bacterium
ATGGATAAATCGCAAATTTTTGAACAACTAAATAATGAACTCTCGGCTAAGGGCTTTGAGTTCGAACGTACTGATTTTGAACGTCCTTGGGGTGGCTTCTTCGTTGTGGAAGAATCACAATCGGATAAGTTTATCAAAACTTTTTACCCGGAGGAAAATGCAGAAGCTTTAACCAAAGGTGGAAGAGTTAGTCCAAAGATTTTGGTTGTTGCTCCCGGCAAGCGTCTTTCCTGGCAATATCATCATCGGCGCTCTGAAGTTTGGAAATTAGTAGGCGGTGAAGCGGGCGTCGTGCGTAGCACTACCGACGAACAAGGTGACGTTTATACCTTAGAACAAAATGAAAAAGTCATCTTAGCACAAGGCGAACGCCATCGACTTGTCGGACTAAAAGACTTTGGTATCATCGCTGAAATCTGGCAACATACGGACCCGGAAAACCTTTCTGATGAAGATGATATCGTCCGACTCGAAGATGATTTTGGGAGATAGTCTATCTCCCTTTTTAATTTGGTGATTTATCTGATTTACGCTTACTCAAAAGTGTGATAATGTCGCTCTGGCATTTTTAGTCCTAATACTTTTCTCTTAGTCATGGAATTCTTCCTGGCTACAAATTTTCATTTATCTTTCTAATTTTATCTTATAAGGTCATTCCGACCTACGAATAATCCTATAATTTCTTCAAATTCTTGAGCTTTTCCTAAAGGTACTCCAGAAGATATTAACGATATTGCAGTATACCGGGAATACCTGGTACCGCTTTTCTGTCATTGAAGACATTGAAAAGCGCAAACACAAAACGTAAAATCAATAAAACATGGGAAACAATTCACTCACAATCCGCATTGCGGCGATTGTGTCTTTAGGAGGCTTTCTGTTCGGTTTTGATGCTGCGATTATCTCTGGTGTCGCTGGATCTGTCGAAACGCTTTTCAACCTCAATGATGTTCAAAAAGGATGGGTCGTAAGCTCACCGAGCTTTGCTGCGATGTTCGCGATGTTATCTGCCGGAGCAATTAGTAATCGTATCGGACGTAAACAAGTACTAATCTTAGTCGCCTTGCTTTACGCAGTATCTGCTCTTTTTTCAGCCTATGCTAATTCATACGAAATGCTATACATCGCACGGATGGTCGGTGGACTGGCTTTTGGATCTGCCTTGGTGCTTGCACCTATGTTTATCGCTGAAGTATCCAGAGCGGATAATCGGGGTAAACTGGTATCTATTCAGCAATTGAATATTGTCCTTGGATTCTCTGCAGCTTACTTTGCCAGTTATTATATCAACGAAATGAGTACTTCCGGAGAAGGGATGATTAACGAGGTCAATGGCTGGCGCTGGATGCTTGGAATTGAATTACTCCCTGCTGTACTTTATTTTATTCTAATGTTCTTCGTGCCCAGAAGTCCACGTTGGCTGATGATGAAATCAAAAGAAGCAGAAGCAACCGATGTGCTAAACAGATTGCACGGAGAGGCTTTTGCGACTACAGAATTCGCCGCGATTAAAAATAGTCTCGCAGCGGAAAAAAACAAAGAAAAAGTATCTATCAAAGAGCTTTTTCATAAGTCCTTGAGTTTTGTAATGCTTATCGGATTGGTCGTAGGTATCCTCCAACAGATTACGGGGATCAATGCGATTTTCTTTTATGCGACTTCTATCTTTGAGCAAACGGGTATCGGTACCAATGCCGCCTTTGCACAATCCGTAATCGTCGGAATTATCAATGTGGTCTTTACCATTCTGGTTATGGTACTGATTGACCGAATGGGTAGAAGGCCATTGCTACTCATAGGAATAGCTGGCATTGCTTTAAGTATGCTGGTAACTTCATATGGCTTTAACCAAGCGACTTATCAGCTTACTCCTGAGAAAATAGCTACACTAAAAGATATGGATACTGCGCCACTAAATGAATTGGCAAATGTAGAGTTTGATAATGATGTTGCCTTTAACGCAGCCGTTAAATCTGCCCTTGGAGAGCAGGCATTTAAGCAGCATCGCGGCGCTATCCTTCAGGCAGGTGCTAACATCAATGCTTATTTGATTTTGTTCGGTATCCTTGGCTTCGTTGCTTCCTTTGCTTTCTCCCTGGGGCCCGTAATGTGGGTGATGCTTTCGGAGCTTTTCCCGAATCGGGTCAGAGCAATTGCTATCGGATTCATCGGGTTTGTTAACTCCTTTACGAGTTGGTTGATACAGCAAATTTTCCCCTGGGAGATTTCGACGCTCGGTAATGCAACGACCTACTTTATCTTTGCCCTTTTTGCCATTGTTGGATTTATTGTTCTGTATAGAATCCTTCCGGAAACAAAAGGTAAATCACTAGAGGCATTAGAGAAAGAGTTAGTTAGATCATGATCAAAAACCCCATTCTAAAGGGCTTTAATCCGGATCCTTCGATTATCAGAGTAGGGGAGGATTATTACATCGCCACTTCTACTTTTGAATGGTTCCCGGGGGTGCAAATCCACCACTCTAAGGATTTGGTAAATTGGGAACTGGTGGCTCGCCCTTTAAATCGGGTTTCGCAATTAGATATGTTAGGGAACCCAGACTCCTGTGGGGTTTGGGCTCCTTGCCTTAGTTATGACCGAGGCACCTTTTATTTGGTGTACTCCAATGTGCGATCTTTTGACGGGGTTTGGAAAGACACGCCAAATTATCTTGTGACAACTGCCGATATACTAGGGGAGTGGTCGGATCCAATATTCCTGAGTTCAAGTGGATTTGATGGCTCTATGTTCCATGACGATGATGGTCAAAAATGGTTTACCAGCATGCTGGTTGATCATCGCAAAGGGACGTTTTTCGGAGGCATTATTTTACAATCGTATAATGAAGAAAAAAAACAACTGGTTGGCAAACCTCAGCTTATTTTTGAAGGTTCCGAACTAGGAATCACTGAAGCTCCTCACATCTATAAACACAATGGATTTTATTATTTAATTACTGCAGAAGGCGGCACTGAATATGGCCATGCTGTAAGTCTGGCTCGTTCGAAAAACATCGACGGCCCTTACGAACTTCATCCCAAAAATCCAATCATCACCAATCGAAATAATCCGGACGCTATTTTACAAAAGTGCGGACATGCCGATCTGGTGTCTACTCCCAAAGGTGATTTTTTTGCTGTATTCCTGGTTGGACGACCGCTGACCAAACGGGGCCGCTGTACGCTTGGGAGAGAAACAGCAATCGAGGCAGTAGAGTGGAGGAAGGAC
>JAHDHW010000306.1 GCA_020631105.1 Saprospiraceae bacterium
AAAGTCCCACTAGCCGAAGGAGGTACCACACCTAAATGTTGATAAGCTTTTTCGGTAACAATTCTTCCTCTGGGCGTTCGCTGAATATAACCTTCCATGATGAGGAATGGCTCATGTACTTCTTCTATCGTACCTGACTCTTCACCTACTGCAGTAGCAAGCGTGCTGATCCCTACAGGACGACCTTTAAATTTATGGATGATCGTTGACAGGATTTTGTTGTCCATTTCATCCAGGCCACTTTCATCTACATTCAGTGCTTCGAGTCCATACTTGGCAATCTCAACACCGATAGTACCGTCACCTTTTATTTGTGCGAAGTCCCGAATTCTACGAAGTAATGCATTCGCAATCCGAGGTGTCCCTCTACTTCGGCGAGCGATTTCGGTCGCGCCAGCATCCGTAATTGGAATCTCTAAAATCCCAGCGGAGCGCTTTACAATCTTTTCTAAAGTCGGAACATCATAATAATCCAGGTGGCAGTTGATCCCAAAGCGCGCTCGCATTGGGGCAGTCAATAATCCCATCCGGGTAGTTGCTCCGATTAGTGTAAAAGGATTCAAGGAGATTTGAATACTTCGGGCATTTGGACCGCTGTCGATCATAATATCGATGCGGTAATCTTCCATAGCAGAGTAGAGGTATTCTTCAACCACATTATTCAATCGATGAATCTCATCAATAAACAAAACATCACCTTCATCAAGGTTGGTTAGTAAACCTGCTAAGTCTCCGGGTTTTTCCATTACCGGACCGGAGGTTAATTTGAGATTTGTCTCTAACTCATTCGAGATAATATGCGAAAGTGTAGTCTTACCTAAACCCGGAGGACCATGCAATAGAACATGATCTAAGGCTTCACCTCTTTGTTTTGCAGCTGCGATAAAAACATGCAAGTTCTCAACGATCTTTGGTTGCCCACTAAAATCATCAAGTCCTTTCGGTCGCAGTGCTTTTTCAATTAAGCGATCTTCCGGTATAAAGTTATCCTCAGTAGGATCTAAATGTGGATTCATATATGTTTTCCTTATTGCCGCATGCTAAAAATGACCTTACCTTCCTGTGTTGGAACATAACGTTTCAGGCAAGGGTTAGCTTCGTCTCCTTCATGTTCGCAGAGTAAAGTACCCTGGCAATCGTAGAATAATTGTTTTTTATCCGTGATAAATAAGTAGGCCCAACCATCGGTTCGGAAGTTATACTTAATCACCCTGTTCGGTTTAGTGGAGCTGACCACTTCTTTCATCCAGGGAACAACTGTAAGATCTGTCGTGTCATAACATTCTTTGACAATTGGTTTTCCCTCAATCAATTCAATACAAGTAATATCAATGTGGGCTTTCTCTGCCATGCAGGAACTCATCATATCTTCCAACTCGGTATAACTTATTTTTATTCGCTGACCCTCACGTAGCTCAAAATTGGCGTCACTGATCGTGTTGGGGATTAACTTATCACCATTATCCAAGACAATCATTAGTCCACAGCCATCCAAACCCGTGAAATCTTTTACAGTTGCCAATGTCTGACAGTCAGAAGTATTCACTTTACTTGCATCTTTATTGGAGGTACAACTAAAGATAAAACAAGCAAAAAGGAGATAAAGTAAGCAAGAAACGTTTTTCATAAGAGGATTGATTAACTTTTTCGGTTTTTTATCGAACAAAAGGTATGTTGGTATCGTGTAATGTAAGGTAGAAATTCATTGAATAACTTACAGATGCAAAGAATGCGAAATTAACTTGCAAAATTATTACATTTGCGTCGATTTTTGTTTTCGCCAACTGGTTGATCAATAATCGATTAATAAAAATTAATCAATAAACCAAGAAGGCATTTAATTTAAACCTGCCTGCCGGTCCGTAGCTCAAACCATCATTCGCTGACCTCAGGCCAAAATACAATATAATAATGAGTGGTACAAAAGTCACTATTGAAAACGGAAAATTAAACGTACCTAATGATCCAATCATCCCTTTTATTGAAGGTGATGGTATCGGTCCTGACATTTGGGCCGCTGCGGTTCGCGTTTTAGATGCGGCCGTTGAGAAAGCTTACAAAGGAGAACGCAAAATTCACTGGCACGAGATCTACGCTGGACAAAAAGCGATGGACAAAACTGGTAAATGGTTACCTCCTGCGACTTTACGCGATATGAAAAAATACCTTATCGGTATCAAAGGACCATTGACGACTCCTGTTGGTGGTGGTATTCGTTCATTGAATGTTGCACTTCGCCAGAAGTTAGATTTATTCGCGTGTGTTCGTCCTGTGAAATACTTCAAAGGTGTACCTTCTCCGGTTAAAAAACCTGAGTTAGTGGACATGACTATTTTCCGTGAGAATACGGAAGATATCTACGCAGGTATTGAGTACCTGGCAGGAACTGCGAAACTGAAAAAACTGAAGAAGTTCCTTATTGAAGAATTGAAAGTAAAATCGATTCGATTCCCGGATACAGTTTCTCTTGGTGTGAAGCCAGTTTCGATTGAAGGAACGGAGCGACTAGTTCGTGCAGCAATTAACCACGCGATCGAGAATAATTACCCAAGTGTAACTTTGGTACACAAAGGTAACATCATGAAATTTACAGAAGGTAAATTTAAAGATTGGGGTTATGAATTAGCAGAACGCGAGTTTGGTAAAAAAGTATGGACTTGGGCGCAGTATGATCGTATCAAAGCGAAGCGCGGACAAAAAGCTGCGGATACTGCTCAGAAAAAAGCATTGGATAAAGGAGCTATCTTAATTAAAGACGTAATTGCTGATGCATTCCTTCAGCAAATCCTTACTCGCCCTGCTGAATACTCTGTAGTAGCAACCCTAAACCTTAACGGAGATTATATCTCTGATGCACTTGCTGCTGAGGTAGGAGGAATTGGTATCGCTCCTGGTGCAAATATCAACTACGATACAGGTATTGCAATGTTCGAAGCAACACATGGTACAGCTCCTAAATACGCTGGACTTGACAAAGTGAATCCAAGTTCTGTTATTCTTTCAGGTGAAATGATGTTCCGTTACATGGGGTGGAACGAAGCTGCTGATCGTATTATTAAAGGAGTAGGTGGAGCGATTCGTAAGAAGCGTGTTACTTATGATTTTGAGCGATTGATGAATAAAGCTACCTTGTTGAAATGCTCTGAGTTTGGTGATGAAGTCATCAAGAACATGGGTAAATAATTAACAAGATCAACGATATGAAAGCGTCCTTTTC
>JAHDHW010000101.1 GCA_020631105.1 Saprospiraceae bacterium
TGTCTGGGTATGCGTTGTGGGATTATTATCATCAATTTTAAACCTGGTTCAATCCAATTTTTGCCGTCGCATTTAGAAGCTTAGGGTTAGTGTTAGATTTTTTTACTTCTAATAATAATCCATTAGCGCTGTCACCTTCTGCCAGGACTCCATCTTTTTCAAGCGGCATTGGGCATTCACCATACTTGTCGTAAGGAGATTGTTTGGTAAATATTTCATTACATAAGGAGGTGTCAAAGTAGAACTGTGTGTCTGTATGTCGAGCATCAGGGGTAATCACTTTTACATGTATATGAGGTACCCGGCCATCATACCAGCCTGGGAAAATAGATTTGAATTGGACCCATCCGTCTGCATTTGTTTTTTGGCGACCCCGTAAAAAGCGATTGTCGTTAACCGGATCAACGTGCATTTGCCCGTTAACGTTTTTTGCATGTTCATTTAAGAACATAGCGGACTTCCAAATGTCATGGGTGATTTCAACTGGGTAGCCACTATAGGTTCCTTCTGCGTCGCAATGCCATACTTCTACGATGGCTTCATTCACCGGACTGCAATCGGGATGACTAACTATTTGAAATTCAAGATCCAAATCTTGCCCCTGACGATCTTCTCGAATATCACTGCGCATGGGAGAAGGGAAGAAGAAGGGACCTTCCGCCTGTATAGAGGTCAATACACAATGATTACTGCTTACTGTTGGTGCTGCATTTAGAAGACTGGTATCAAAATTGGCATTAAGGAACATTCTTTTTAGGATAGATCTTCTAAAGATCCAAATGCCAGATAATGCAATGCCTAGACCAGCCAAGCCTCTTAGGAAGAACTTCCTTCGGTTTGTTTTTTTCATTGTGGAGTATTTTGAGGTTAATTTATACTACACAAAGTCGGTAAAAAGAATAGATTAGTTCTGGACTTATCTTTCAAATAAGAGGAGATATATTGCAAATATCTGCTTATAGATTGTTATGGAGGGAATTTGGGATCAAAGGGAGAAATAATCCTTTATTTGTTGGGCTACTTGTTCAGGACTCAGATTAGTATTATTAATACGGAGTATTTGCTTATTGGGAAACTCACCTTCCTCAGAATTCATTCTATATTCCTCTTCCCAGGACAGCAAAGCTTTCTCTGAAAATTCCAGATCACCTTTGGATGGCTTTGCTTTTATACGATCTTCTTGTCGATTCCGTTGCAGTCGGACTGCTAAGTCTGCGCTGAGGTCAACAATACCTACTTTGAGTTCACAATCCTCAAAGACTTGAATAATTTCGTCAAGGTAATCTTCATCCTCTTTGAGGTCGAAGGCCAGGACTATTGTAAAAATGACTCCTGCTAAATCACTTTTTGCAATCTCTTCGAAAATTGAAAACCGAATGATTTTATCTAATCGACTGAAGGAAGGCGTTCCGAAATCAAAAAACTGATTGACCAACTCCAGAGACATATGATTATGAAAGAGTTTTAACTCTGTGATCTCTGCTAATGCAAGGCCTACAGTCATTTTACCTACGGCAGGAGGTCCGCAGATGATGATCAGGTCTTTTGATTTCTTGGTCAACATAATATTTGAAATATCCTCTTGTTAAATTTAATTAACAAGAGGATAGGAATCGCTTCAAGTTTTGATTTTAGAACTTGCGATATGGAGAATCGAGATACTGATTCGCTTCTGCTTCCGCGAACTGAGCAGCTTCGCGATCCCAATGTAAGGTTTGATTAGGAAAACGACCAGCAATTACGCCTAGTAAGATCGTCTCTGTCAAACGAGCTGCGTAAGAAAAAGGGGCAGTACAGGTAGTTTTTCCAAGGCAAGTATCGACAAACTGATGGTAATGCAATACACTTTCTTTCTCATAGCTTCGCTCTGCTGGTTTAACCAGGTTATAATCCTTTTCATATTGAGCGATATCTAATTCCCGATATTCACCGTCGATAATTAAACGAGGAAGCTCCATAAAGTGGGGGAGAAGTAGTTTCCCTTTTTCACCCATAAACATAGCACCCTGCTCTGGTAGCTCCTCGCCGTTTGGCAAACTTAGGTCTTCATGTGCAGAAGGAGCACCTGGGCCATCATACCAAATCCAGGTTAATTTGTCAGCGGTATATTGAGTGCCGGGAAATTCATAAGTGACAACATTGTTTTCCGGGTATCCAAATCCATTTGGAGCTCGACATTCCGTTTTGATGGTCTCTGGTACATCGAGTGCTAATGCATTATAAGGTGTATCAAAAATATGAACGCCCATATCTCCTAACGTTCCACATCCGTAATCAACCAGCTTTCGCCAGTTTCCCGGATGATAAATGCCTTCTTTATAAGGTCTCTCAGCGGAGGTGCCTAACCAAAGATTCCAGTCCAGTGTCTCCGGTATTGGATCACTACCTTCCGGAATCTCACCGTCGTAGCCCCAGTTTTTGGGAGACCAGGCGCGTACAGTACTCACCTTGCCAATGATACCGGATTGAATCAGGTGAGTAGCCAGCATATAATCATAAAACGAATGTACCTGTATACCCATCTGTGTAACCAGATTTTTCTCCTTAGCGATTTTTGCCATTTCCCGGGCTTCCGAAACATGATGAGTCAGTGGTTTTTGACAATAAACTGGTTTGTCTAGTTTCATCGCCATGATTGAAGCAGGAGCATGTGTATGATCCGGAGTTGATACAATTACCGCATCGATTTGGTCGGCCATAGCCTTGAACATCTCACGATAATCAGCAAATGTTTTTGCATTTGGATGTAGTTTTTGGGCAGCAGCTAATGCGGTAGCATCTACATCAACTAATGCGGTGACGTCTACCATAGGGTGTGAAGAAACTGCCTTTAAATCTTCGGCTCCCATATTTCCAACTCCGATATGAGCTGTTCTTAATCGTTTAGGTTTTGGTGCCTCAGATTCTTGTGTGGCGCAAGCTGGTAGTATGGCAATAGTGGCCATCGCAGCTGAGTTTTTGATAAAGTCGCGTCTTTTCATTTTGTAATTTTTTATTGGCCTTTGCAAAAGCAATAGTTAAGAGCTTGAATATAAGAAAAAAGGACTGGAGTAGATTGCGGTGTAATATTTTTATTCGCTGATTGCTAAAAGCAGACGCTGATCTAATGGGGAGAACACCGATTCAATGGTAAATGATTAAGCTGATTCAAGGCCCCATGGATCAGCGCACGAAAAAGCCGCAGGCGTATGAAGGATAGGCGTATAAAAAAAAGTGCCAACCGAGAGGAAGACACTTTTTAAAAGTAGTTTTTACTTATTCGTTTTTGATGCCATCTTCATCCAGGGTGACATGCCCCCAGTTTTCACCGCGTTCAATCCTGTTTAATTGCATATAAGAAATATTCATTTGCTTTGCAATCAGTTTCTTTTTGGTTTTACCTTTTTTGATCCGCTCCAAAATAAGCTTGACCTTTGATTCCGTAAGCTTCGTGTTTTTCGCCCGCTTTTTATTTTCGGGACTGTAGACTCCATTATCGACTTGCCACTGTGTGAGTTCTACTCTATTTACCCAGCGAAGATTCTCCCAATAATTATTCATCTTGTTGCCATCGATATGAATAACAAAAGTTTTGTCTTCTTGGTCGTTAGGGATGAAGTGTTCTGCCACGAATTTGTGGATATAAACTCCAAATCTTCCATTTTTAATCAATCTTAAATTAAGGGATCTAAAGCCTCCGGTAATGATGGATCCTTTGAGTAGGGTTTCTTTTTCCGTTTCTTTTTGGACGCTTTTTATTCTACCGTAATCAGAAATATAATAGTAGCATGATTTGGTAGCTCGTGGCGTTTCAACTTTGGCCCACCGTTCGTTCCAGTGGCTTTTTACCGTTTTCTCATTTATCATATTTAATCTATCCTTGTTTACATACTAGCGAACCCCCGGAGGTATAAACAATAGCGCATTCAAATCTGAAAACAGATTCAATCATCCAGGAATTTTTTTTTTGGGGTAAAAAGACTTAATAACAATATAGATTGGGGAAGTATGTTATTGGTCGGGTAGTAAATATAAGATTTTATTTCAGTTTTTTGCTCGAATAATCTTTTTTAGGATAGATATCTGCCCTAAATGGTAGTGACTGTGCTCTATTAGGCCATGAAGGTTCCGATAAAAATTGCCGTATTTCTCTTCTGATAAGAGCGTCCAGAGCTTTTCTTCGGGCATTTTCTCAATCAAATTGGCCAGTGTTTCTGCTTCAGTCAGACAGGTATTTAAAAAGTCATCCCAGTCCTGCTGGCTTTCAATTGGAGGGTGAGAAAAGCTAAATTTATCATGTGCTTCCAGTTGATTTCCTTCCATGACTGGGATCAGTACATGGACATAATAATGGATATGATAGGCGAGCTTAGCTATCGTATTACAATTATATACTTGCTGAACAGCCTCTTCCCAGGTAACATCAGATAATTGATCTTTGATGTTAACCCATGTCCAGTTAACTCCAACGTGCAACTCTCGTAGATGCTTTGCAATATGTTGTACTAAATGGCTCACTTTTGTTTTCGTTAAAGTGAATGTTAGCCCATTCTATAAGAAATACACTACACCAATCCACCCTACAATACCTAAGACAATCGTATACGGAAATGCCATTTTGACCATTTTCATATAGGAGAGATTGATTAGTGGCGCAAGGGCTGAAGTCAGTAAGAATAAGAAAGCAGCCTGTCCGTTCGGAGTAGCGACACTAGGTAAGTTGGTACCCGTATTGATCGCAACAGCTAACTTTTCGAATTGATCTCTAGTGATAACTTCGTTGTTAAAAGCTTGTTCTACCTCACCTATATATACTGTAGCGACGAATACATTATCGGAGATGGCGGATAAGAAGCCATTCGCAAGATAAAAGATTGAAGGTTGTTGAGAGATAGGTTGAGACAATGCCCAGTCAATAATTGGCTTGAACAGGTGTTGGTCGTGGATCATTGCTACAATGACAAAGAAAACCACCAAAAGCCCTGTAAAAGGAAGTGCTTCTTCAAAAGCTTTTCCTAAAGAATGTTCGTCAGTAATCCCAATGAATGCAGTTTGGATAATGATCAAGCCTAAACCGATAAATCCGACCGGAGCCAGGTGAAGTGCTAATCCAATAATTAAAAGTATAGCTGCTACCGCTTGAACGATAAGACCATATTTATCTTTATCAGATCGATTTTTGTCTGTTTCATCTGTATAATTTTCGATGATCTTTCTGGCAACTTCAGGTAATTTAGCACCATATCCAAACCAGCCTGTGGTTTCTAGTAAGACAGTAGTCAACATACCACAGAAGAATACAGGGATAGTTACGGATTTCATTGCGTTAAAGAAGGCTATGAAATCCCAGCCCAAACGCTCTCCAATCAGTAAGTTTTGTGGTTCTCCCACAAGTGTACACACTCCACCAAGTGCCGTACCAACTACACCGTGCATGACTAAACTTCGCAGAAAACTTCTAAATTGCTCAAGTGTTTCGCCACTCAATTCTTTACGGTCCAGCGTTCCGCTGTCATCATAGTCTGAATCCATTGAGTGTATTTTGTGATAAACACCATAAAACCCAACGGCTACACTAATCAAAACAGCTGTTACGGTCAGTGCATCCAAAAATGCAGACAATACCGCTCCCAGAAATACAAAAATCAGGGAGAGGACCATTTTTGACTTAATCTTGGTAAATACCTTACTAAAAATGTACATCAATAGCGGCTTCATAAAGTAAATGCCGGCTACCATAAAGACCAATAGCAGGATGACTTCCAGATTGGCTTCGACTTCGTGATAAGCATTTTCAGGAGTAGTGAGGCCTAAGACCAGCGCTTCAATCGCTAATAGTCCACCAGATTGAAGTGGATAACATTTGAGTGCCATAGCCAAGGTAAAGATAAATTCACCTATAAAAAGCCAGGCAGTAATGAATGGGCCAAGAAAGAAATAAGAAAAAATATTAAAGATTAAAAAGCCAATCATGGTAGTTTTGAACCACTGTGGGCTGTTCCCTAAGAAAAATCTCATCATGGTGTATAAGGGTTTTAGCGCAGATGCTGTTTGTTTGTGGCTAATTTACGATTTTTTGTAAGATTGGAAAGTTATTACAAATAAAGTTTATCTATAATTTGGAGGGGTGATAATGACATAAAAAATCCTTAATTTTGCAGCCGATTATGGTGAAAATAGGAAATATCAATCTTGGAGAGTTCCCATTGCTGCTAGCGCCAATGGAAGATGTGAGTGATCCACCCTTCCGTGCTTTGTGTAAAGCACAGGGCTGTGATATGATGTATACGGAGTTTATCAGCGTTGAAGGCTTGATCCGCGATGCCGATAAAAGTGTACAAAAACTCGATATTTACGAGGAAGAACGACCCATTGGCATTCAAATCTTTGGTGCGATTGAAGAATCTATGCGCAGAGCAGCTGAGATAGTAGAAGAAGCTCAACCAGAAGTACTCGATATCAATTTTGGCTGCCCGGTCAAAAAAGTAGTCTGTAAAATGGCGGGAGCGGGTATTTTGCAGGATATTGACCGAATGGTTAAATTGACGGATGCCATTGTTAAATCTACCAATTTACCCGTTACGGTTAAGACACGCTTAGGCTGGGACGAGAACACCATGTACATTGAAGAAGTCGCGGAGCGCCTGCAAGACGTAGGTATAAAGGCATTGTCTATTCATGGACGTACTCGAAAGCAAATGTATAAAGGAGAGGCAGATTGGACTTTGATCGGGAAAATTAAAGAGAATCCTCGTATTCATATCCCAATATTCGGAAATGGTGATATTAACAGCCCGCAAAAAGCAAAGGAATACCGTGAGCGGTATGGAGTAGATGGCATTATGATTGGACGGGCGAGTATTGGATATCCCTGGATTTTTAGAGAAATTAAACATTATTTTGAAACGGGAGAAATTCTTCCTCCTCCGACAGTTTTCGAAAGAGTAGAGGCTGCAAAACAGCACCTACGTCATTCGATCGAATGGAAAGGTCAAAAACTAGGCGTATTAGAAATGCGTCGCCACTACACGAATTACTTCCGTGGATTCCCACATATCAAACCTTATCGATCTGTTTTGGTAACGGAGCATGACCCTGCTGTTCTTTATAGCGTTATGGATGAAATTGAAGCTCGATATGGAACTATGACCCAAGAAGCTTAGTTAAACAAACAAACTATTAAAACCTACCACTAAGGTTACATGGTATTTGATATAAAACCACACGAACGGGAAATTTTTATGCTGATCGAGCAAGCTGCTGCGGAGCTTGAGGCGCCAGCCTATGTGGTAGGAGGCTATGTGAGAGATCGATTATTGGGCCGACCTTCCAAAGATATGGATATCGTTTGTGTAGGCTCCGGTATTGATTTAGCTCAGGCAATTGCTGCCCGATTAAGGCCCATCCCTAGAATTGTAGTGTATAGAAGATTTGGTACGGCAATGCTTAAGCATAAAAACCTCGAGATAGAATTTGTCGGGGCACGTAAAGAATCCTATCGTGTTGATAGCCGGAAACCTACGGTAGAAGAAGGCTCTTTGGAAGATGATCAGAACAGAAGAGACTTTACGATTAATGCACTAGCTGTCAGTCTATGCGGTCATAACTTCGGAGAAATTATCGATCCTTTTGGAGGATTACACCATTTAGAGCAAAAATTACTCAAGACTCCACTTGAACCCGGAAAGACTTTTTCCGATGATCCACTTAGGATGATGCGGGCGATTCGATTTTCGAACCAATTAGGATTTAAAATAGATGAAGAGACTTATCAGGCAATCGGAAAGTATAAAAATCGAATCAATATTGTCTCTAAAGAACGAATTACCACGGAGCTGGAAAAGATCATGAAAACTGATCGCCCCTCTATTGGATTTAAACACTTGTTTAATACCGGCTTACTTGAAATTATCTTTCCTGAAGTTGCTGCCTTACATGGAGTAGACGTGCGTAATGGTAAAGGACACAAAGATAATTTTTATCATACGCTGGAGGTACTCGATAATCTTTGCCGAAAATCTAAAAACATCTGGCTTCGCTGGTCAGCGCTTTTGCATGATATTGCCAAGCCACCTACCAAACGCTTTGACCCTGAGCATGGATGGACTTTTCACGGACACGAAGCATTAGGAGCCGCAATGGTACCTCGAATCTTCCGTAATCTTCGCCTACCAATGGATCATAAAATGAAATATGTCCAGAAATTAGTGAGATTACACCTTCGTCCAATTAGTCTGACTAAAGAAAATATCACGGACTCAGCGGTCCGTCGTTTGCTGTTTGAAGCCGGAGATGATATTGATGATTTGATGATGCTTTGTGAGGCAGATATCACTTCCAAGAACCCAAAGAAGGTAAAACGATATCTGGAGAATTATGAAATGGTCCGCGAAAAGCTAAAGGAAGTGGAAGAAAAGGATCACCTTCGTAATTGGCAGCCTCCAATCACAGGTGAACTTATTATGGAAACTTTTTCGATTAAACCCTCTCGTTTGGTTGGGGATATCAAAAATGCGATCCGCGAAGCGATCTTAGATGGTGATATTCCAAATGATTATGACGCGGCTTTTGCCTTTATGCTAAAATTAGGCAAAGAAAATGGTTTAGAACCCGCAGCTTAGGGCAGCGAATTTAATCGAATGACTGTTTAATATAATGATCATAGGCAGAACAGAAGTGCTGTTCAATCTTACAACTAAGTAAAAACTTTGAAATGAATAAACTAGTACTATTATTTATCGGAATAAGCCTCTTTACATTCTCATGCACCAGTAAAGAAGAAGAACGCAGAGAGAATGATGATTTATTAATCCAGGATTATTTTCAGGAAAATGGTATCAATGATGCTATTCCTGCGGATGACAACAGCGGTGTATATTATCGAATTACCGAAGCCGGAAACGGAGAAGACTATCCAAATGACAATAGTACCATTCGTACTTTCTATAAAGGATATCTTTTGGATGGTTCCGTTTTTGATGAAGCCGTTGAAGGAGAAGATAATTATTTAGAGATTTCATTATTTCAATTAGTATACGGTTGGAGAGTAGGCTTGCCGCACTTTAGTAAAGGCGCGAAAGGGCAGATATTTATTCCTTCTCATGCCGGGTATGGTGGACAAGCAAGAACGGGTATACCGGAGCATTCTGTCTTAATTTTTGATATTCATCTGGTGAATGTCTTTTAAGGATAAGACTATCAATAAAACGGGAAGTAAGCTTAAGTGACTTACTTCCCGTTTTTTATTAGCGCTTAGTAATACTCGGCATATCACTGACTAGCCACCACTTTCCTTCAGTATCCTTAACAAGCTGGATATAAGTATCGAAGCGTGTCTCTTTGCCGAGAAATGTGGCTTTTACAACCGCATTATTCCCTTCGAGATCAATAGACTTGATTTTTATAGTTCTATCATCGCCACCTATTTTTTCTTGTTTTAACAAGTCAAGGTATAAAGCTCGATTCATCACGGTAACATCAGCGCTTCCAAATAGTCGGTTGACTACTGCTCGAAACTGAGGGTGTAATACGCTTTCGATTTTCTTTAGATCTCGCTGATCTGCGCCTTTGACGAATAGATGTATCGCATCACTAATCTTATCTAAATCAGAGCCCGGTTGATCTGGCAGAGCACTTCCTGTAAATAACAAGCTAAGCATAACTACAATAGTTTTCATAAGTAAATAATTTTGAAAGTTAAAAATAATAATGTTGATTTATTGATAGTTGATATATCAACTAAATAATTAAAAAAACACCTTACCCTGAGAAGTTTTCAAAAACTCTGATAAGTGTTTTATTAAATTTTTTGACCTCCGCTTCGCTTAAACCTTCTACCCCTTTTTGTCTTAGCATAACTGCTAGGGGAAGTACTTTTTTTATCAAAGCCCGGCCTGCAGCAGTAGAGTAGAGTTCATAGGTTCTTCGATCACCTTCAACACTTTGGCGTTTGACCCATCCCTTTTTTTCAAGTAAATCTAAGGTTCTGGTGACGGAAGCAGGTTCTTTAAATGTACGTTTTGCTATTTCTCTTTGATTACTCCCTTCAGCCTCATGGATACTTTTGAGCAGCACCCATTGGTCGCTGGTCAGGTCAATACCAGCCGCTTTTAAAACCTGAGTTTTATACTTTTTAAATTGTTTATAGGCTTTTTCTAGATGAAATATATAGACTTCATCTAGTTTGCTGAGTTCATTCATTTAGTAAACGTTGATGTATCAACAAAATTGCAATTAATAATTAAATATTCCAAATTGATTTTCAAAATGCTAAGGATTATTTTGTTGCAGGTTGTATTAAATCCCAGAGGTTGCCATATAAGTCTGCAAAAACCAGGACCTTTCCATAGTCATGGACAGAAGGCGGGCGAATAATTTTGATATTATGTTGTATCAGATTGTTATGGTCACGATCAAAATCATCAGTATACAAGAAGAGGAAAACACGGCCTCCCGTTTGATTTCCAACACTGGCAAGCTCTTGTTCATTCTTGGCTTTTGCTAAAAGAATACCGCATTCATTGCTGCCCGGAGGTGCGATTCTGACCCACCTTTTTACTGGGCTTAGAGGAGTGTCCTCCAGTAGTTGAAAATGAAGTTTTTGGGTATAAAATTCTATAGCATCGTCGTAATCTTTTACGACCAGAGCAAAATGAGCGATCCGTTGTTTCATGCTTAAATGTAGAAATAAATATTTTGAGAATTAAAGTCTGGATCAGGAAAAGTATAAATTTGTCTGAAGATGAAAAAACACTTTTTGATATCTGTTCTTTTGCAAGACTGCTGTAGCATATTTAAGGGCTCCTTTTGTCTTTTGTTGATAGCATTTTTAATTTCGGCTTGTGGACGTAATGAGGTACAGCAAAGTATTAACAATTCCAATTCTGTCCCATTTACTTTCTGCAATGCCACAAGTGCAATAGACAATAGTGCATTAGCTGAGGCAGTGTTACTATCCGCAAAATACCTGGAGTCACAGGTAAAAGAGAATGGACAATTCGTTTATCGTCGGATGTACTCCGGCGATCAAAAGGTAAGACCAGGGTATAATTTCCTGCGTCACTCAGGGACGATTTATGCCATGGCGCAAGCTCAGCGAATAAAAAAAGATTTAAACCTGTTGGAAAGTATGCTATCTGCAGGGGACTACCTTAAGCGATCAACCATTGAAAGACTTGCCGGGCAGCCGGAAAACATATTGGCTGTTTGGTCCAAAAGTGAATTGACTAAAAGCCCACAAGCTACCAGCACAAAGTTAGGTGGTGCGGGTTTAGGATTGCTTGCTTTATTATCATTAGAGGAGCTTAAGCCAGGCAATACTTCATTGGATACACTGAGAGGATTAGGAGAATATATTCGATTTATGCAAAAAACGGACGGGACCTATTACTCCAGGTATGATCCTATTGAACAGAGCTTTGATCAAGATTTCACCTCTCTTTTTTACCCCGGAGAAGCCGCGTTAGCACTGTTCACTTTATATGAATTTGACCCAGAGGAAAAGTGGTTTGAGAGCGGACTAAGCTTTCTTCTTCATATGGCTAAGCAAAGATTAGCTGAACCTTCAAATTATAACATTATCGATCATTGGTCACTACTAGCTACTCAGAAATTATTATCTCAATTCTCTGATAAATTAGAACAAGAATCTTATCAATTAATCACTGATCATGCCTTGCTTAATGCTAAAAATATAGTATTTGAACTGAGTAAAATTGCGGATCGTAAGTCGCTCGATCTGTCCACAGGAAATGTAAATTCACTAGGGACTCAGTTAGAAGGTTTGGCTTCTGTTTTGCCTTATCTACCGCTTCGCCCAGAGGATAAAGAAGAGTACTGTAAGTCAATCATTCTTGGAGGGAAATTTTTGTTAGATGCTCAATTAAAAGAAGGAGACACCGCCGGTGCTTTTACCAAAAAACCAATCTGGCACCCTGAGTTTAAACAAGGATTGTATAATGCAGAAATTAGAATTGATAATATCCAACATAGTATGAGTGCGATTTATTGGGTGCATCAATGCTTTGATTGATTGACTAAGACAGAAACGAAATTAATACCCCAGCAGCAACCGCTGATCCAATCACTCCAGAAATATTACTAGACATAGCATACTGCAAAATATGATTACTGGGGTCATATTTTAATGCGATATCATTGGCAACTCTCGAGGCCATAGGAACCGCACTCAGTCCAGTTGCACCAATTAATGGATTGATTTTCTTTTTAGAAAAGATATTGTAAATTTTTACTGCCATAATTCCGCCAAAGATTGATACTGCAAAGGCAATGAATCCACCAACAACAATCATTAGTGTTTGACTATTCAGGAAGGTATCAGCAGTCATGGTAGCTCCTACACAAAGCCCTAAAAAGATCGTAGCGGTATTCATGATTGTTTCGGATGCTGCTTTGAAAAGTCGATTGGTGTCTGATCCGATTTCTTTGATCAAGTTTCCAAATAATAACATGCCGACTAATGGGACGGAAGAGGGTACAAGGAGTGAAACAATGGTTCCTAATGCTATAGGAAATATGATTTTAACCGTCCTCAGGTTTTTTATTTTTGTTTTACTAGGGTAGAGCTTCTCCTGTTTTTTCATATGAATCTTAAGCTCTGACTCCGTTGTCGTAAACCTTACCACAAAAGGAATGATCACTGGCACCAGCGCCATATAAGAATATGCGGCTATCGCAATAGGTCCAAGTAACTCTGGCGCTAAAACGATCGAAGTATAAATCGCTGTTGGGCCATCCGCGCCTCCAATGATTCCTAATGCGCCTGCTTGTTTTAGTGTAAACCCCATGGCTACCGCTGAAATCAAAACAGTAAAGATTCCGATTTGAGCTGCTGCCCCAAAAAACGCTAATCGTAGATTACGGAGCATCGGACCAAAGTCCGTCATAGCGCCCACACCTAAAAATATTAAAGGCGGTAGGAGTCCCGTTTTGATGAGCAGATAATACAACATATTCATAATGCCATATTCTTTAGCTATTTCCAGGATGGTCATTTTGAGCAATCCATTATCAGCTGTAGCCTGTATGACATTCATTTGCCCACCAGGGAAATTTGCCAGCAAGAGTCCGAATGCTATAGGCACCAATAGCAATGGTTCGAATCGCTTTTTAATACCCAGGTAAAGTAATACAAAGGCTAAAGCAAACATGACAAGGGTCAGTGGAGATTCTATAAGCTCACCCAGTGCTGTCATCTCAAAAAGTCGTTCGAGAATATTCATAGTTATAGCGCTGTTCGCTTATTGAATTTTTAGGATAACATCATCTTCTTCAATCTCTTCGCCGTGTCTTGCCACAATCTCAACAATTTTTCCACTCTTGTCTGCGGTAATGGCGTTGATTACTTTCATCGCTTCGATGTAAGCAATGGTATCACCTTCTTTGATAGAATCTCCAACTTTTACCGGAATATCCGAGGACTCTTTAGTCAAGAAAAACTTACCTTCTAATGGCGCAGTAATCTCTTCATATTGGCCATTACCATTCGATCCGTTACTTGCACTAGGAGCAGGGCTTGGAACTTTTACAGCCTGCGCTTGAGGACTAGAAACTTGCGCTTCCTGTTCATCATAAGAGACAGATACTTTATAAGATTCACCATTAATGTCTAAGTGTAAGACCTTAGGTTGATAAACGGAAGGAGCCGGAGCGGGAGTGGCGACAGCCGGGGTAGCGATTTTTTGGGATCGTCTTTTGTCCAGGTCTTCTAAAAATCTTTCTTTAGCTTTTCCAGATTTGAAATCTTCGTATTGAGGCGGGTGCAAGGCATATTCTAACAGCTCTTCATTATCCTGCCCGTAATCCCAGCCTTTTTCATCCATCTTAGCAGCAAAAAGCTCTAGCTCATCAGGATAAAGGTCTTGAGGATTACCATTATAAAAAGCGCGGTTTTGTTGCTTTGCCATATTGGTCAACTCAGGAGCAATCGGTCCTGCCAGGTGGCCACTCCTTCCAAGGATCATATCCCAGGTGTTTTCGTCAATCATGGACCAACGTTCTTTGCCTTTGATGAGCTGGATTGCGTTCATCAGAGATACGTTTTTGACATACTGGCTATAAGGCGTTACGAGGCACGGGTAACCAAGTCGGGGCCAGGCATACTCAACTTCTTCGAAAAGCTTAAGGAGTAAATCTTCCTGTGTCATTAGATCCTTCCCACGTTTTGCCAACCATTTATTTACGCCTTTTAAGTTGCTTTCCAGGTCAGCCATCAAACTACCCATCATACCACCCGGAAGTCCCGGACCAATCAATAAAGAGTTCATCTGACGGTTTAGCGGATTAATGTATTCGCCAAGGAAGTCATTTACAAATTCCTGTGATAAACCTCGCGCCTGCATATATGCCTTGTGATTGACATCTTTAACCGTAAAACCAGCATCCTTAAGCATCGCATGAATGGTCAATAAGTCTGCGTGCCCTGTTCCCCAGGACAAGGGTTCCATTCCAACATCAATGATATCTGCTCCATTTCGGGCTGCTTCCAAGCTAGAGGCTACTGAAAAACCAGGAGTACTATGACCATGATACTGAATAATGATATCCGGATGACGTTCGCGAATCCCTTTGACAATCCTACCAATACTCGCCGGACGGCCAATACCAGCCATATCTTTAATACAAATTTCTTCCGCACCTTTTTCAATATACTGATTGGCCAGGTTGATATAATAATCGACATCATGGACAGGGGAGAAGGTCAGGCTCAAAGCACCTTGGGCAATCATTCCTCCTTCTTTGGCAAATTTGAATGAGTTCTCCAGATTCTGCGGGTTATTAAGGCCATCAAAAGAACGAGCAATGTCTGTCCCTTGTAACTTCTTCACCTTAAACATGAGTTTTCGGACATCGGCAGGTACCGGCGACATTCTGATTGCATTGAGACCACGCTCCAGCATCTGGGTTTGTATACCCGCATCATTGAAAGGTTGTGTCCATTTTCGAACGGCAACATTTGGATTTTCTCCGAATAGTAAATTGACTTGCTCGAATCCTCCTCCATTGGTTTCTACCCGGTCAAAACAACCCATTTCTATAATAGGATCTGCAACCCGAACGAGCTGATCTACTCTGGGGACATATTTCCCCGCTGACTGCCACATATCTCGGTAAACAAGGCAGAGTTTAATTTCTTTTCGCATGTAGTTTTATTTGGTATGGATGTCTTTTATTTTCCCCTTTCCTTCAGTAATGATATCAACAGTTGAAACGATTGCCGCTAGTGTTTGTTTAGGTATGCCACGAGTCTCAAGTGGCGTAGCCACGTTAGTGTCAGCGCTCGATAAGTGAGCTTGCGAACTTGGAGGATTAGCGAAAAATCTATTCACTATTCGTATAAGAATCTCTCCGGTAAGCACCACTAATGCGAGGATGACAAAGACGGTAATCATACCAACTACCAAAACAATTAAAGCCGTTTGAATATCATTATTCATAAAATAGGGTTATCTCCTACGACAAATTTAACAAATGAGTTGGATTAGAGTTACTCCTTTTGCAGGATTTCTAAATTGGAGAAGAAATTAAAGCGACCTTATGACATTTTGATATTGTTTTGCGAATATTTTTGCAAAATTTGCAATTCATTAGCGCCCTGAAAATTAGTTTCTAAAATTGATGTAGGCAGATTTAACAAAATCAGGGGAGTGAACTATATTTGCGGGGCCTTTTCCAAACCTTATCCTCTAATTTTTATTTTATTCGCGGGACCTGCGTACTTTGAAACGGGGTCATTAATATTAAGTACCATGAGTAAAGCAACTAAAATTTTCAAATTTGGCGGAGCATCCATCAAAGATGCGGATGCAATTAAAAATGTCGCAAGCATTCTTAAAGCCTATGCGGAGCATAAAATTCTCATTGTCGTCTCTGCTATGGGTAAAACGACTAACGCCCTTGAAAAAGTGGTAGATGCTTATGTAAATCAATCAGAAGACCTGCTTCAGCATTTCGAAACAGTGAAGCAGTCTCATTTCGCGATTATCGAACAACTCTTCCCGCAAGGACATGAGATATTTACTTCAGTTAGTGATACTTTCGTAGAGATTGACTGGATGATAGAAGAAGATCCGCAGGATGAATATGATTACATCTATGATCAAATCGTATCCATCGGAGAAATGGTTTCTTCTAAAATTATAGCTGCTTATTTAAGTGACCAAGGTCTTGGAACGAGCTGGTTGGATGCCAGAGATGTCATACAAACTGATAATACCTATCGGGATGGTAAAGTGGACTGGGCACAAACCTCCAAGAATGCGGATAGGGTATTACCTGTAAAATTAGCCGATAATGATTTTGTACTGACCCAGGGCTTTATCGGTGGAACAAGTGAAAACTTTACAACTACTCTTGGGCGAGAAGGTTCGGATTATAGCGCTGCTATATTCTCTTATGTATTGGATGCGGAGAGTATGAGTATTTGGAAGGATGTACCTGGTATTCTGACAGGAGATCCGAGATTATTTGATAATGTCACTAAGATTGATAGATTGACTTATATGGAAGCGATCGAGATGACTTATTATGGTGCAAAGGTGATTCATCCCAAAACGATTAAGCCTATCCAGAATAAAAGTATTCCGCTTTATGTAAAGTCTTTTATTGACCCGGAAGGAGAGGGAACGCTAATTTCAGGTGACGGAGAAGTAAGTTATCCTCCAGTGGTAGTGGTAGAAAGAGATCAGGCTTTATTACATATATCGACCAGGGATTTCTCATTTGTGGCGGAGCACCATCTGGGGGCACTTTTTGCTTTGTTTGATAAGTATCGTATTAAGGTAAATATGATGCAGAATATGGCGATTAGTTTTTCTGTGTGCGTGACGAATATTCCACGACGGATCAAAGGATTGTTAGAGGAATTAGATGCATCCTTCAATGTCCGTATGGATGAAGGTTTAGAATTGATTACGGTGCGTCATTATAAAGAGGAAGTAGTAAAAACATTGCTTGAAGGGAAAATGGTGCTATTTGAAGAACGAATTCGCAATACCATTCAGTTAGTGGTAAAGGATGTCCCTGTGATGAAACGCAAAGTAGAAGAGAAAGCTTAAAAGGGATAAATGAATCATCTCGAATTTTCAAAGTTGAGCTTTCGGGATGATTTATTTATTCAGTGATAATTATCTTTTGCAAATCACCAATTCTGGTGTTTTGTCTAAGTACCCAAAGACAAAGGCATTCTGTTCGAATTGATTTGCTAACGCTTCTGCTTCATTTTTCGAAATATCCAGAATAAGAAGACTTTCTTCTTTCCAGTTATTTTGGTCGCTATGACCTTCTCCGCGAAGAAAACGCCAGTTCTTTTCTTTAACGAATGCAATCAGATCACTTGTCCTTTTTTGATTCTCTAAAGCAGAGATATTGATCGAAAAAGGATTACAAGCTGAAACAAAAGCCCAGCTAAAAGCATTATTGTCAAATAGAAAAACAGCTAAATCTTCATTGTGTTCTCCTATTTTGATATCTATTGAAGGTCGAAAGACGCTATATACAGATTTGTAATAAGCGTCTAGCAGTGATTCATCAAGCGTTGGATTGTTTTGGTCCATACTAATTTGGTAATAAAGGCAGGGCCTGTGATTTAAAAATTTTAATTAATATAAGTGGCGGCTTAAAATTAAAAGAAAGCTATTGTGGGAAACCCGAAGAAAAATAGCTAATTGATATTCCGCACAATTAACAATGCGAAAATAGTGCTAAATAAGAAAAGTTGAGATGATTAAGCTAGCGTAAGTGAAATTATGCTACAAATTGACCATTTCTAAATTAAATTATCGGTCTGGTACAATGCGCTTATCAAATTTTTATCCTTGCCTGTCGAGCAATATTATTCTTTAGTCCTCCGAACCTTTTATAAACTAAACAAAATTGTACCTTTGCGGAGCTTTCTGAGCAAAGCACCAATAAAGCCGACTTTTGAAGGAAATAATTAAACATACTCATACAACTTTGTTGTAAAATGGATAAAAATAATATAATTGGTTTATTGTTAATTTTTGGCTTGGTCATGGCCTGGTCATATGTTACTAAACCTAGTGAAGCTGAGATTGCACGTCAACAAGAAGTTCAGGATTCTTTAGCTAATGTCGCCGCCGAAGAGGCAAGGCTGGCGGAGCAGGCCGAAATTACTCAGATAGACCCAAATCTGGCATTTGAAGAGCTGGACGATTCTACCAAGCAAGCACAACTATCTGGTGAATTTGGCCCTTTTGCTTTAAGTGGAGCTGGAGACCAAAAAGATTATATAATTGAAAATGAGCTTGTTAAAGTTACTTTTACGAATAAGGGAGGACGAATCAAGGAGGTAGAACTTAAAAACTACCAAAAGCTAATTGTAGATAGTAGTAAAAATGAAGTCTATCTTCCTCTATTATTATTGGAAGACGAAAAGAATAGGTTTGATTTTGACATTGATGTAGCAGGAGTTGCCGGAGGAAAGATTAACTCCAGTAGCTTATATTTTGCAGCAAGCCCTGCTGGAGATAAAATTACCTTCCGGGCGAATGCAGGAGCAGGAGCTTACGTTGAGCAAGTGTACTCACTTCAACCAGATAGCTATGAAATTGACTATGATGTTAATTTTGTAGGAATGGGTGCTTTGGGAAGCCGTGCTGATAACATTGAGGTAAACTGGGTAAACTTCATTGATAAGATTGAGCATAATACTACCTACGAGCAGAATTATACTTCAATTTACTACAAAGAGATTAATGAAGATCCGGATAATTGTTCCTGTACTTCTGAGGATCAGACTAATGTAGATGGAAAGCCTGTCAAGTGGGTTTCGCATAGTAATCAGTTCTTCAACTCTTCATTGATTGCTGAAAATCAGTTTAAACAAGCTGATCTAAGCATTGAAATGCTGGATGCATCTGATAGTAATCTGAAGAAATTCCAGTCCAAATTACAAGTTCCACTCAATAACAATAGTGCTTCTATGCACTTTTACGTTGGGCCTAATGAATTCAATCGTTTGGCTAGCTATGAAGTTGATCTTGAAGATATTATACCATATGGTTCAAGTATCTTTGGAACGATTAACCGTTGGATTATTCGCCCAATGTTTAACTTCTTATCTGGCTTTATCAGCAACAAAGGGATTGTTATTTTGCTCTTGACATTTATCGTCAAGTTGGTTCTGTTTCCTTTGACCTACAAGATGCTGCATTCGCAGTCAAAAATGGGGGCTTTGAAGCCTCAGATTGCTAAGGTTAAGGAGAAGAATCCTGATGATGCTCAGGCCGTCCAAATGGAAACCATGAAACTCTACAGGGAGTTTGGAGTCAATCCATTGGGAGGTTGTTTCCCGATTGCATTACAAATGCCGATCTGGTTTGCCTTATATCGTTTCTTCCCAGCCTCTATTGAATTTAGGCAAGCGAGTTTCCTTTGGGCAACGGATTTATCGAGCTATGATGTATTTGCTTACCTGCCATTTGAGATTCCATTTTATGGAGCGCATATTAGTTTGTTCACGATCCTTTGGGCAGTGACTACAGTAATCTATACTTACTATAATACGAAGCATATGGATATGTCGGTTAATCCGGCAATGAAGTATATGCAGTACATGATGCCGATCATGTTCTTATTCTTCTTTAATAATTACGCTTCTGGTCTGTCTTGTTATTTATTCTTCAGTAATATTCTGAATATTACACAGACCATTGGGACTAAAAACTACTTGATCGATCAGGAAAAAATAAAACGGCAACTGGAAGAATATCGAAAGAAACCGAAGAAGAAAGGAGGGTTCCAGGATCGTTTGGCAGATGCCATGAAGCAGGCGCAAGCGGCACAGGCAGAGAAAGAAAAAAGAAAAGGTAAGAAGAAATAGTGCACAAGCCCTTAATTGGAAAATCCCGAATGATCAATTTAGATGATTCGGGATTTTTTAATTAAAACAATTCATGCCCCACTTCCCAC
>JAHDHW010000102.1 GCA_020631105.1 Saprospiraceae bacterium
GGAACAGGGGAACAGGGGAACAGGGGAACAGGGGAACAGGGGAAGTTAATATACTGATTTTACGACATTCCCATTACCTGCTACACTCTTACTTTGCTCCTCTGTTACACTGCTCTTATTATTATTTTTTCAACTTATCTAAGTTAATCCCGGCGATAAATGCGTAAGCGCCTTCAGGATAACGCTCAAGGTAGGCTTCATATGCTGCAGCAGTATTGTACTTTCGAATTTGCTCCCAGGCAATTGCTTCTCGTTCTTCTTCATCAACATCAACAGTAGCAATGCTTAGTTCATTCAAGTCTCCTTTAAACACATTTCTATAAATATAAACTCCATAACGCAAGCCAAACCCTGCGAAACTGATATCCCGTAAATTGAACTTCTCCATTAATTGTAGATATACAGGAAGCCCATAACTTACCGTCAGTTTTCGCTCAAGTCTACGCGTAATAGTATTTTTATTATGCTCCAGTAACTTATATAAATCGCAGACCTCCTCAATACTTTCGTCGAGATCCTCCGTAAAAGAATCAATAATTTCCTGAATACGAACTTTCGACAAGCCCATATTATGCTGAGTAAAATTATTTCTTCGTCGCTCTGGATTACTTTCTGTCCATGGTGGACGAGGTAAACTTCCGGAAAATGCGGACCCCATTGCATAAGCAATAATATTTTTCTGAGCCAACTCAGGATACCCCTCCCATCGATCAATAGTTCGAGTAACAAAATGCTCCATTCGGTCTACTTGCCTGGAGATTGTAGTATAATTCAATTCCGGCGCTGTCCGACGCTCCAAATCATCAGAGTTAACGGTATAGAATAATTTTTGCAAAGCTACTGTACCACATTCATCTAAAGAAGCCACTCCAAATTTACTTACATCCCCCGGAAAGAAATATGACACTTCTGTAGACCCTCCCCCCTGATCAATTAAAAGAATCACATCATCTTTCTCTAACTTTTTCCCCACCAGCGATTCATTCATCGAAAAATTATAGGTGTAGATGATGGAGTACATTGATACCAGCGACTCTTTCTCTTCCTCAAGAATAATTAGTTTCACCCCCGTTTCCTCTTCGATTTTACCTACCACCTCTCCACGATTTGCTAACCATCGAAACACTGCTGTGCCTACCGCAAATATTTCCTCAGGAGCAACTCCGGCATCGACCAGGAGCGTTTTATAACTTTTCATAAAGGCAATCACTTCTTGAAAAGTCTCGTCCTCATTAATATCTATCGTTCGAAAAAAAGCATCAACCGATTTACCCAAAAAAAATGCTTCGCCATGATTAAAAAAAGTATCTGGCTCCCATTCTGATTTATGCGGAGGTGTTTTAGGCGCTACAATAATCCGCCCGGCCTTAGTTCCAATATCAAAAACCGCGGTAAGCTCTACTCCACTGTTTTGTTCTACAAATTTGACAAATCGCTCCTTATGAGCATCGGTGATATACTTAGACATATAGGTAGTTTTAAAAATCTTTTATTACTAAAGTCTTGCAGACTTTGAAAGACTAGAGCATTTCCCAAATGATATAGCCTATTTTTGGGGCGCAAAATAGCCACTTTTCGCCTACTTACTACTCTCCCTACGGCAAAATTTGCGTGCTTTATTCCTCTACGCGGATTTTATCTTGATTTATTCGTATTTTTGCAGCCTTTAAAACCAAAGATCAAGCTGAGTAAAGAGAAAACAGGCCACATCAGCAAACGCCCAACCAAAGCTGTGGTTAATAATCTCGCTAAAGTGCTCAACTTTTAATTTGATTAGAAAACAAATGAACTAAAATGGTTAATTTAATTTTATTCGGCCCTCCAGGTTCGGGCAAAGGGACTCAAGCAAAAATGCTCGTTGAAAAGTATAACTTCTATCATATCTCTACAGGTGATATGTTTCGCTATGAAATGGGGAACAACACTCCTTTAGGTCTTAAAGCGAAAGAATACATTCATGCTGGCAACCTTGTTCCTGATAGCTTAACCATTGAAATGCTTAAGGCAAGAGTAATTGCTAATAAAGATGTATATGGATTTATATTCGATGGCTTCCCTCGCACTACGCCACAAGCAGACGCACTTGACCAACTAATGAACTCTATGGGGCAAAACGTCAATAAACTAATTGCACTTGACGTTGATGATAATGAAATCATCAACCGCTTGCAAGAACGGGCAAAAGTTCAGGGCCGAGCGGATGATGCCAATATCGAAACTGTTCAAAATCGAATCGATGTATACAAGAAAAATACTACACCAGTATTTGACTATTATGCTCACTTCGATAAATCTACAAAAATTGAAGGTGTAGGTTCAATCGATGATGTATTCGGTCGACTATGTACTGAAATTGATAACTTATAAACATACACAAAGTGGTAAAGTAGCTTAGGATTCTTGCCCTACTTTACCGCTTTAACTTCCTTTAGAATACATGCCTCAACAAAACTTCGTTGACTACGTAAAAATTTGCTGTCGCTCCGGAGCCGGAGGGGCTGGGTCTGCACATTTACATCGAAACAGGCAGACGACAAAAGGTGGGCCCGATGGAGGAGACGGAGGTCGTGGTGGCCACATCATTCTAAAAGGGAATAAAAATCTATGGACCCTTCTTCACCTCAAATATCGTAAACATGTAATCGCTGAATCCGGCGAAGGTGGAAGTTCTAATCTTAAATCCGGAAAAGAGGGAGAAGATATTATCCTGGAAGTGCCTTTAGGCACGGTAGCCAGAGATGTAGAAAGTGGTGAAATTGAATTTGAGATTACGGAACATGACGAAGAAGTGATTTTCGTTGCGGGTGGTCGAGGAGGACTGGGTAACGACCATTTCAAATCTCCTACGAATCAGACTCCGCGTTATGCTCAACCAGGAGAGCCGGGCAAAACAGAATGGAAAATTCTGGAGTTAAAAGTGTTAGCCGATGTTGGACTTGTTGGCTTTCCAAACGCCGGTAAATCTACCCTGCTATCCGTTTTATCTGCTGCAAAACCTAAAATCGCCAATTACGAATTTACAACGCTAGTTCCGAACCTTGGAATCGTTTCCTATCGGGATACCCGGTCATTTATCATGGCAGATATCCCAGGAATAATAGAAAACGCACACGAGGGTAAAGGCCTGGGCCATCGGTTTCTAAGACACATAGAACGTAATTCAGTTTTACTATTTATGATCCCCTGCGATACAGATAGCATTAAGAAAGAATACGCGATCCTGCTCAATGAACTAAAGTTATTTAACCCTGAACTCTTAGACAAACCTCGAATACTCGCACTTACTAAAAGCGACCTAATTGACGATGAACTTCGGGAATTACTCCAACCTGAAGTCCCCGAAGGTATTCCATACCTATTTATCTCGTCTGTTGCCCAAAAGGGAATCACCGAATTAAAAGACCTACTCTGGGAGACCATCAACAAATAAAATTAGCTTTTCCTTTCCTTTTCATTTTGGGTATATTCGTGCTTGTAAAAACTAAGCGCTCATAATAAAGCTTATTGCTCAAAATCAATTTTCACCAATGTCAAACAACCATAAAAATCAACTTGCTCAACTGTTTGAAAATTGGGCAGGAGAAGAAGCCGATCTAATCCTCCCGCTAGCTCCTTCTGGAGGAAATCGGATTTATTATCGTTTGCAAGGAAAAACAAAATCTGCTATCGGCACCTTCGGCTCTGACAAAAAAGAAAACCAGGCATTCATCAGCTTCACTGAAAATTGGAATCAAAAAAAACTTCCCGTCCCTAAACTCTTTGCACAGGACCTGGACAATAATATCTATTTACAAGAAGATTTAGGTGCAACCACACTATATAGCTTCCTCCTTCAAAAAGGAGACGGCTTTCCACCAAACCTGATGACTATGTACAAAAGAGTTGTTCAACAACTCGCTCATGTACAAATAAAAGGCGCAAAAGACCTCGACTATAGCGTATGTTATCCAAGAGCCGCATTTGATCAACAATCGATGCTTTGGGACTGTAATACTTTCAAGTACTACTTCCTGAAGTTAGCAGGATTTGGATTTGATGAACAAGCTTTAGAAAACGACTTCAAGACCTTTGCTGATTATTTACTACAAGCGGATTGCAATCATTTCATGATGCGAGATTTCCAATCCAGGAACATCATGATGCGCAGCGGTGAACCTTTCTTTATAGATTATCAGGGTGGACGACGTGGAGCTTTGCAATACGATTTAGCGTCTTTACTTTATCAGGCCAAAGCGGCTATCCCGGCTGAAAAACGATTAGAACTATTAGATCACTACCTTGACACTGCCAGTCAGCTAACTTCTATTGATCGCGAGACATTTATTGAGTTCTACTATGGCTATGCTTTAATGAGAGCCATCCAGACTTTTGGAACTTACGGTTACCGAGGTCTTTACGAACGTAAAGAGCACTTTATCAATAGCATTCCTTTTGCGGTCAATAATATCCGATGGTTCGTTAAAAATGTAGATCTCAAAGTAAAGGTCCCGGAACTCTGGCGAGTACTAAATGCTATCGCAGACTCTGATCAATTTGATCCCTTTGATACCACAGTAGGTAATAATAGTCTGCTGACCGTCAGAGTTTGTAGCTTCTCTTATAAGTCTGGTATACCAGGCGATCAATCCGGCAATGGAGGAGGCTTCGTATTTGACTGCCGGGGTATTCATAATCCTGGTCGCTATGAACCTTATAAAAAATTAACTGGACGGGACAAGCCTGTGATCACCTTCCTTAAATCTTATAGCAATATTGACAGCTTCCTCAACAATATCTATCACATTGTTGACCCTGTCGTCGAGAACTACATTGAACGAAGTTTTACTAATCTCGCAATCAACTTTGGTTGTACAGGTGGTCAGCATCGTTCTGTTTATTCCGCTGATGCGATGACCAGGCATCTCAAGCAAAAGTTTGGAATAAGTGTAGAATTGGAGCACATCGAACAAGAGAAAAAAAACTGGGAAAACTAAAAAAATGGCTAAAAAAATAAAATCCCAGTTGCATCCACGCAGCCAACATCGCGACGCATACGACTTAGAGCTACTTAGCAAAAAGCATACGCCTTTACGCAAGTTTATTCAAAGTACTCCTGCAGGCACACCGAGTATTGACTTCTTTAATGCGGAAGCCGTTCGTGCACTTAATACTTCACTACTTAAACATCATTATAACCTCGACTATTGGGATATCCCTGAAGGCCATCTCTGTCCGCCTGTCCCTGGTCGTGCTGATTACATTCATTATCTGGCAGACTTACTAGCCATTAATGATATAATCCCAGAAGGGTCGAAAACAAAATGCCTTGATATCGGAACCGGAGCAAGTCTGATCTACCCAATCATTGGACATCAAACTTATGGTTGGTCTTTTGTAGCGGCAGATATCAATACCGATGCACTCCTGGCAGCTAATAAAACGATTCAACGCAACGAAAAACTTCAGTCAAATATCACTCTGCGTCATCAAAAAGATAAAACTAAAATATTTCGTGGTCTGATCAAACGAGGAGAACGATTTGCTGCTACGCTCTGTAACCCTCCTTTTTATGATTCGCCGGAGCAAGCAGCCGCTGAAAGATTGCGTAAACTCCGAAACCTGAAAGGCAAAAAAGCAAAAATAGAAGAGACTAATTTTGGTGGTATATCTCATGAACTATGGTACGAAGGTGGTGAAGCAGCTTTTATCCATAACATGATTTGGGAAAGTAAATTCTTTGCTAAATCCGTAGGTTGGTTTACGACCCTTGTCTCCAGAGAACAACATCTGCGAAAAGCATACCTTTCCTTAAAAAAGGCAAAAGTCTCAACGTACAAAACCATAGAAATGAAACAAGGGCAAAAGCAGAGCAGAATCTTAGCCTGGAATTTTCACTAAACTTAGAGGTACAAAGTCTTCATCAATTCCTCAAAGCCTTTTGCTTCCTGATACAAATGATCAGAATAAGTCGTTGCCTTAAACTTTAATAAGTAAAGCTTATCATTTCGATATTCCAACTCAATTGTAATATTGCCAAATCTCTGATCAAACTTTCCTCTTCCCGGGTTTCTCAAATCAGTAGGAGGCTTCAAATAATGTCGATCAACTTGTTCGACCCAATCTTTTCGATTGTAGGTTTGGGTATCCGAAAGAGAAGTACGATATCCCAACTCCAGAATTCGCTCTTTCAAATAATCAAAGAAGTGAATAATCTCTCGCTTCCTATAGCGAGTTTTGTATAAATGAAGTACAAAGCCTTTTGCAGACGGAGTATTCAAAAAATCTACAGCTGCATCCCGGGTACTTCCTTCCATCATATAACTCAAATGCGCTTCACGCAACCAATCCAATAGTCGGCGTTTCGCAAGGGTACCATGCCATTGCTGATAATCCGCAAGATCTACCTCACTTCGTTCCAGCATTTCATGGATAGCTGGTCTTTGTGGAGAACTTTCCTCAACCGTTTGAAATATGCGTTTAATTTGATCCCAAAATTTGGACATAGAAATATATTAATCTGATCATTTATCCAGAGCTACCCCTTTAGCGATTAAAGCTTGGCCACTAATGTATAAGCTCATAATTAATAAACGTGCGACTAAGGGACTAAGTTGACCAGATTTAAATTTAGATAAGGCAATCAAGGTATCTGAAAAGACAAAAAGCATTACCCCTGCCATGATCAACCCAAACATTTGTTGAGGGACAAGCCCGGATAAATTCAAGGCGGTCAAAGCCATTAGGACAATTACCGAACTATATACAATGACGGGCACCTTCATGGGGTCAGGGATATCAGAGTAAAGATAGATGAGCAGTAAAGCTCCATATAAAATCAAAGGAATACCCCATACTGGCTGTTCTTGTACAAACCCTCTCACACCTTCTCTTCGTCCCCAGAAGCCAAGACTATAAAAGATATGAGCTATTAAAAAACTTCCTAAGCCGAATAAGAAGAACTGCTCTCCTCCACCCTGCTCTACGAACATCAATAAAGTATCTCCTCCACAGGAAAAGATTAATGCACCAAAAGTGAATTTCTGTAAACGAGTCCGGAGATTGGTTTTGGACCAGAGCCAAAGCCCGAGCAAAATCATTAACAAAGGCTTCGAAATAAATACCAGCGTAACGTTTGAGGTAGCTTCTGCCCAGAGGTTAATCAGGCCACACAAGACAAAAACACCAAAGAGTATATTTGATCGCATGATCACAAACTACAAAAAAGGTCCTTCGAAAAATAATTTAAGCCTTAGGAACTATTGATCCTTTACCCCACTCACGGAGGTTTTACAGGTCGGCAGGATCAGCGAATAATAAATATTCAATAGGGGATTAGGACTGTTTGAAAGAATTCTAAGCTTTTAAAGAATATTGAATATCCAATATATTGAATATTGAATGTTCTATCAAAAAGTCCTGATAAGAAGCTAATTTTTTAAAGCCTAATAGGGAGAACCATCAGAAGTTGTGGTTTCATCAATATCATAGATCTCCGGTTTACTCTCACTCTGTTCGATACTCATCTCATCAAGGCGATCCATCATATCCAGGCTTGAGTTCCAAAAGTCCTCAAACATTGGTTTAAACCGATAGGCAATATCTTTAGCCTGAGCAGGAATGTTTTCGATGTATTTATAAGTCATTGAAGTCTGTTTCGTTCCGGCATCTATCACTCTTGCCTGATCTCCAAACCACACTAAGACGCTGAACAAAACGATCAAAAATCCACTTAAAAGCATTCCGCCCATCAGCTGGTTAATCACATTGATATTAGCGGTCTTAAGCAAACCTTCCAAGGCTCTTGCGATCGTCCGAATAATGATCATGACGACTACAAAGGTGAGTAACATTCCGGCGAGAAACATTAGTGGATTTTGGCTGTCGAAAGCTTTTTTGAGGAAGTCGGTCGTCGCCGGACCAAATTTAAGCGCAGCCATGACTCCAAACAATAAGGAGACCACAGAAAAAACGGTGCTGATTATCCCTTTCGAGAATCCCAGGTAAAACCCGTACAACATCGTGATGACTAACATGATATCTATAACCATAACAGGCTGCAAATTAAGTGAACGCCCACTAATTGACGATAAAATTAGATGATTTTAGCTTAATCACCGATAATCACATCAAATTTGGGGTAAAACTCCAATTAATTTGACTTTTCATCATCACAAAAGTCACCTTCAAAAACTAAGCCTTAAGGTGTTTTGCGAAAAAGCCCATCATTGCTTTGTAGGATTCAAAGCGGTTTTCTTCATTATGAAAGCCGTGCCCTTCGTCATATTTGACCAAATACGGTACTTCGACATCTTGTGATCGTAGCGAGCGTACAATCTGATCCGACTCATCAATATTAACGCGAGGGTCATTAGCCCCTTGGATTACGAAAAGCGGGGTCTTTATTTTATCGGTATGTAGGGCCGGAGAGGCTGCGGCCATCATTTCCTTATCCTTTTCCGGGTCTCCCACCATCGTATACATCATATCGAGGTATGGTTTCCAGTAAGGAGGAATTGTCTTCATGAAAGTAAAAAGGTTGGATACACCGACATAGTCCACCGCACAAGCATAAAGATCCGGAGTAAAAGTCACTCCCGCAAGCGTAGCGTAACCACCGTAGCTGCCGCCGTAAATAGCAATGGCGTTTTTATTCGCTATTCCCTGGTCGATCAACCACTGAACGCCATCCGTGATGTCGTCCTGCATCGTCCTCCCCCACTGCTTAAAACTGCTCTCCCAAAAAGCTCGCCCATAACCTGTGCTCCCACGGAAGTTCATTTGTAGCACTGCGTAACCGCGGTTGGCCATCAATTGTACCTCTGGATTAAAACCCCAGGAATCCCGGTGCCAGGGGCCTCCGTGAGGATTAACAATCACCGGAAGATTAGTCGGATCAATTCCTTTTGGCAAGGTGAGATATCCATTGATGGTCAGACCATCTCTACTCGTATATTTCACCGGCGTCATCTCCGCCATATCATTTTCATCAATCCACGGACTGACCTCTGCAATTTTTTCAAGATGATCGTTTTGCTCATCATAAAAGTAGTAGGCTCCAAGCGAACGATCACTATATGTCCGGATCATAAACTTATCCTCTGCTTTGTTCATACTGGTGACAAACACCTCGTATGCACCAAGTTTTTCTTCCAATCGCTTTTGGATGTCGGCCCGCTCTGTATCCAAAAAATGAAAATGTGTCTTTTCCGTATTATAGGAAACCACCGTAAGCACTTTTCGCTTCTTCGAATAGCTCAAGCTGGAAACATCTACTTCAGGATGTTCAAAAATAGGCTCCCCTATTTCTTCTCCCTTCTGCATATCAAAGCGAATGATTACATTTTTATCCCGATTCAGATTAGAGGATACGTATACCACATCTCCATTGTCAAAATCAAAAAATAATGGCTGAACACCTTCCCTAAAATCAGTTGTCAGCACTTCTTTCAAAGGTTCCTCCTCGGATCTTCGATATAGCAAAGTGGTATTGGTCCCTCCGGTAACCTTTGAGGCAATTCGAACTTTTCCGTCATGATCCGTCATCCAGCTGTCCAGGGGCTCCATGATATCGGTATTTTCAGCAATTTGCTGAAGCCTTCCTGAAGTAATATTTAATCGATAGGGCTCAAAAAGTTGAGGGTTATTTTTATTCATTCCTATAATCACCTCATCTTCAATATCCGGAAGGTCATCAATAATCTGAATTCGAACATCTTCGAAAGGTGTCAGGTCCTTAGCATTGGTTCCATCTTTGTCAACTGCATAGAGTTGAAAGTTCTCATCTCCTCCACTATCTTTAATAAATAGGATTCGATTATTATTCGCCCAAAAATAACCGGCGATGCTACGATCAGTTTCGCTGGTGATTCGGACAGCATGGTCTTCGCCAATTTTTTGCACAAAGATGTTTTGTCGACGTTCGTAAGGGCCCATGTATGAAAAATATTCGCCATCGGGAGAAAGTTGATAGCGTGTTTTTTCAGGATTACGAAAAAAGTCTTCAATTGAATACTTATAAACTCCCTTTGAGGCTGCGATCAATTCCTGGAGATCGTCAGAGGAAGTTGGCAGGGTTGGATCACCCGGCAGCGTTTTCTGTTCTTTTATCATTCAGCTTTATTTCTTTGGTCTTTATCAACTCTTTTTGCTTTAAAAATTAACTGTTTGTTCGTTGTAAATGTTGCATTTACCCCTCATTAGTCTTCCTCCTTTGCAAAAGGGAGGGCAAAGATAGTTGTTAAACATAAGCTTTGAATGTTATTTATATCTAAAAATTGAATAGTTTGTAGGTATAATTCGTTATTATTGCATGACTTACGACGAAAAACGTAATACTTCACACACACAATCGACCACCCAACTAAAGTAAAAGTCGCAATTACTCTTGACTCCTACATTGTTGCTTTTAAGAACTTTGTCATCGTAGAGGTAAAATCTGCAATAGGCTTTATACAAAGCTTATACTGAAAACCGATCGATTACACTATATTTGTGTCATACATAACCAATTTTGAGATTTGATACGTAAATCAATACTTTTTTCGCTTATCTGTTTGTGGGCATGTTGTAATCTTCATGCTAGCGCTACTTTATCTTTTGCTCCCGATACTGTTCAATTACCAAAAGTATTTATACTTGGAGAACACGAAATGGAGTATGAAGCCCTTTTCGAAGATCATTCAGCGGTACTCTTAGAAGTATGTAATGATGATATGGACCAGGCTTTTGATAAATGGCTAAGTATGCTGGAAGAGATGGAAGCATATGCTAATAATATCGAGTACGATATCAAAGGAATCAAAGTTTGGCTAAATGTGTTTTGGGAAAAAGACGGTACTATCCGGCATATTGCTTACCACCTAAAGGTCAATTCGCGCAACGTCGAACGGGATGAACTTACTGCGTTCTTCTCAAGCTTTATGAACCATTATAAATTCCCAAAAGTTGCTACTACTGGGTATTCTCATTATGGAAGTGCCAGTTTCCCAACTTTTGCTCGAAAACTAAAGCAGGTGCCCAATAATTCTCAGAGTGCAGACTCACAGAAAGCGACAACTAAAGACAGCAAAAAAGATAGTGTGGGTTCGAAATATTAATCCTTTCTTTATTCTACTTTTTCTTTTTCCTTTTTTTACTTCCTGTAAAAAAGAGTCCATTGAGCTACCCTGGATTGAATTAAACACAGGGAGCAATGCAACACTTTGCGACTTACATTTTTTCAATTCCGAAGAAGGTATTATTATTGGTGGGAATACCTGGTTCGAAGGAGTCTATCTTCGTACGGAGGACGGCGGTATAAATTGGACCAATCAATCTTTAGGCGACAAGCAGCTATTTGGTCTGGATCTCAACTCAAACGGTATCGCTTATACTGTTGGCATAGATGGTTATCTTTTTAGCCTGGCACCCGATTCAACAGAATGGACTTTTCATCGTACCCCAAGATTTGATATTCTAAGAGATGTTGCTTTTAATGTGCAGAATAATGGGATAATGGTTGGTGGTGTTGCTTTTAGTCAAGGGCTTATAGTCAGGTCAGACACTAACTTTACATTCCAGCTGATTGATACTTTCGCGCATCAGCTAAATGCGGTTTGTTTCTCCGAACAGGAGATTGTACATGCTGCCGGTTATGGTATCGTTTTGAGATCTACAGACGCTGGATTAACCTGGGAAGAAAACGAAACGGCAGGAGATCATTTTCAAGCCATTCACTTCCCAAGTAAAACGTTTGGTTATATGGTAGGAATTAATGGTACTATTTTGAAAACCACAGACGGCGGAATCAACTGGGACAAGATTCGAAATGGAGATGCTGTCACTGTTTCAGACCAGGCTTTTCAAGATGTATTTTTTGTAGATAATGATTACGGCTATATTGTCGGAAAAGGAGGTTTGTGCTGGAGAACTGAAGACGGAGGCGAAGAATGGAAAGTTGTAAAAGGATTACCTAATGTTGATTTTAATGCCATTGAAATAGTAGATGGCTTCGTTTTTTTGGCTGGCGATGAAGGAAGGCTTATCAGGATACAGGATTAATAAAAAGGGCTTGAAAAACAATTAATCTAATTGGTCCTTCAAGCCCCGATTTCAGCCTTAGATCAAGTTTACTTACTGCGTAATTTGATCACCGGACAAATAATCTCTTCCAGCGAAATTCCTCCGTGCTGGAAAGTATTTTTGTAATAATTATGGTAATGATTATAATTATTTGGATACAGGAAGAATTTATCTTCTTTCGCAAATATAAAAGTCGAGCTTACATTTGGTCTTGGTAATCCCGCTTTCTGCGGGTCCTTAATATCCAAAACATCTTTTCTATCATAATTCAGGTTTCGACCAACCTTATACCGAAGGTTCGTCGTGGTATCCCGATCCCCTACGACTTTAGAAGGCTGATTCACCCGAATCGTTCCATGATCAGTGGTAATAACCATTTGCACATCCCGCTCTGCTGCTTTCTGTAAGGCTGTCCATAGCGGAGAATTTTCAAACCACGATAGAGTCAGTGATCGATAGGCTGTTTCGTCACTTGCCAACTCTTTAAGCACTTCCATTTCGGTACGTGCATGAGATAGCATATCAATAAAGTTATATACAATGACGGTTAAATCATTATTGAGGTAATTCAGGATATTATCCTGGAGCTTTTGACCGGACTGAGCATTAGTAATTTTGAGATAATCAAATTTGACTTCTTTACGAACGGTACGTTTGATTTGCTCAGCCAGCAAATCATGCTCATGCATATTTTTCCCTCCTTTTTCGTGATCATTGAGCCACCAGTTAGGGTAGCGTTTTGCAATCTCCCCTGGCAGCATCCCTGCGAAAATAGCATTCCGACTATACTGAGTCGTAGTAGGCAAAATCGAATAGAAAAACTCTTCCTCTTCAATACGAAAAATATCGCGAATTGCTGGTTCTATAATCTTCCATTGGTCATAGCGCAGATTATCTAGTAACAGCATAATCGTCGGAACATTATCTTTCAACTCTGGTAAGACTTTTCGGCGCATTAAATTATGAGACATAATCGGCACATCACCATCTTCATCAATCCATCCCTGATAATTCTTTACCACGAACTTTGAGAACTCTGCATTCGCTTCACTCTTTTGCATAGAAAGGATATCCGCCATTTCCGTAGAGTTCGACGAATCAATCTTAAGCTCCCAACTAATTATTTTTCGGTAGATATCTGCCCACTCACTAAAATCAAGGCCACTATTGATCTCCATCAATATCTTACGAAACTCCTGTTGATAGCTGGAAGCCGTACTTTCTTTTACAAGGCGTTTGCTATCTACTATTTTCTTAAGCGTTAGTAGTATTTGATTAGGGTTAACCGGTTTGATTAGATAATCAGCAATTTGGGCACCGATTGCTTCTTCCATAACGTTCTCTGCTTCATTCTTCGTGATCATCACAATCGGAAGATTGGGGTTTAACTCATTAATTTTAGCTAGCGTCTCCAGTCCGGTAATTCCTGGCATTGATTCATCCAAAAAAACTACATCAATATCATTTGATTCCTCACATTCTTCAATTGCGTCATATCCATTACTAACAGTTATGACATTATAACCACGCTTTTCCAAAAACATTAATTGAGGCTTCAGCAAATCGATTTCGTCATCTGCCCAGAGAATTTTGATTTTATCCATTTAGTCTTGAGTTATTCGAGTATTACGTTATTTGAGATACCCGGAATTTATTAATAGGTGTAGTTGTAGTTATTTAACAGTAGGAAGTCTAAAAAATATTGGTTCCTTCCTTTTCTTTTGTACTCTGCATATCTCCAACGAGTACATATCGAAAAAAGTTATCCTAAACGTATAAGGATTATTTTTTTGACGAAAATACATTTTTTCGAGGGCAATGTGGATCAGAGCTTACCGATAGCCATCGGTGGCCCAAGAATAAAAATATAATTATTCGCTGAAACTAGCGTGCGCTGATAATTTTTTGCCCTGATGCAACCCTTTAGGTAAAATTTCGGTCTAGGAAATGAATGGAGAAAGCTTCATTCGCGAAATTTAACGTAAAGACACGGAAGCTTAGTACCTTTGTCGCATTATATCAAACAAATATTGCGCTCAACCGTAAAGCCTTCATGAATAAAAAGAAAATTTTCAATGACCCGGTCTATGGATTTGTGAGTATCCCTTACTCTATTATTTTCGACCTTATTGAACATCCTTTTTTTCAACGTCTCCGACGGATAAAACAAGTAGGTTTAACGCATCTTGTTTACCCCGGAGCACTTCATACCCGCTTTCATCACGCCCTGGGGGCAATGCACTTAATGCGCCAAGCGATCGAAGTTTTACGTTCAAAAGATATAAAAATTACCGGAGCAGAAGCCAAGGCAGTAAGCATTGCTATATTATTACATGATATTGGCCATGGTCCTTTTTCTCATGCACTTGAGCATACATTAGTAGATGCTCATCATGAAGAACTCTCGGTGCTTTTTATGCAAGAACTCAACAAACAGTTCAAGGGTAAGTTGAGTTTGGCAATTGAAATATTCGAAGACCGCTACGAAAAGCATTTTCTTCATCAATTAGTTTCTGGCCAGCTGGATATGGATCGAATGGATTATCTCAACAGAGATAGTTTTTTCACAGGTGTCTCAGAAGGTGTAATCGGATATGATCGAATCATCAAAATGCTTAATGTTCATAACAATGAGTTAGTGGTCGAAGAAAAGGGGATTTATAGTATCGAAAAGTTTTTGATAGCTCGTCGGCTCATGTATTGGCAGGTTTACTTGCATAAAACTTCATTAGTAGCCGAGCAAATGCTTATCAAAGCATTAAAAAGAGCTAAGGATTTGGCCAATAAGGGAGTCGAACTGGATTGCTCCGAACCGCTACATTACTTTCTATACAATCCGACAGGTAATGAAGAATTCCAGGGTAAAAGAGCGGAATTACTCAATACCTTCTCGAAGTTGGATGATTTTGATATCATTTCTGCTTTAAAAAGCTGGCAATCTCATAAAGATTTTACATTATCTTTTTTAGCTAAAAGCCTGTTAAACAGAAAGTTATTTAAAGTTGAACTATCTAACAAACCCTTTGCAAGTGACCATAAAGAAAATTTGCGTCACAAGCTCGTACAAGCTTTTGATCATAAAGATTTTGATCCAAGCTACTTGTTCTTTGAAGGTCAGGAAACTAATAGTGCTTATAGTATAAGCAAGCAAGAAATTAAAATCTTGTTTAAGAGTGGCGCTGTATTACCGATGTCAGCGCTAGAAGATCACGGGATAACTCCAAAAATAATTCGGAAGTATTATTTATGTTATCCAAAGAATATCACTTAAATTTGTGTACCAATTATATCGAAGGAAAATTAAACATACTATTTATAAGAAACTTTTCCTTTCAGAATTCCATCCAAATTTTAAGTTACAGCTAGTCAGAACTCCCAGAACGAATAAGAGATTTGCTTCAGTAAATACACTTGGAGCAAGAGTAAAATTAATATAACAACATTTTTCTTAATTTAAATCCAATTCTTTTAACTATGAAAAGATTGAACCTTATCTTAACTGCTGCATTGATGCTTATGGCATTTGCTACTTACGCGCAGCCTGGTGACATTCCAAATCAGGAGCCTGGTAAATGTTATGCTAAATGTATGATTCCTGACGAATACGAAAACCAAACAGAGACCATCGTGGTAAAAGAAGCGACTTCTCGAGTAGAAGTTGTTCCTGCGGTATACGGTACTGAAACGGAGCAAGTATTGGTTAAAGCAGCTTCTACTCGTATCGAGAAAAAGCCTGCTATCTATACAACTCAAACAGAGCGTTACCGAGTAGGATGTCCTAAAGGTTACATGGACGGTCTTGCTGAAGGTGGTACTGGCACTGACGAGTGTTACCGAATGGTTGCTATTCCTGCTACTTACAAAACTGTAACAGAGACTGTAATTGCGAAAGAAGCTTCTTCTCGTATCGTAACTAAGCCAGCTGTTTACAAGAATGTAACAGAAACCGTTACAGTTAAAGAAGCGACTACTCGCTTAGAGACTGTACCTGCTGTTTATGAGACTCGTACTGTTGACAATGTATTATTAGAAGCTGCTTCTTCTCGTATCGAGAAAAAACCAGTTCCTTATACTACAGCTACTGAAACTATTGTTGTTCGCCCAGCTTCTACAAAGTGGGTGAAGAAAAAAGCTGACCGTAACTGTCTTTCTGCTGATCCTAACGACTGTTTAGTATGGTGTCTTGTTGAAGTACCACAAGAAACTCGTACAATCACTAAGCAAGTAATGGGTGGATGTGATGCTGGTTGGACTCAAGTTGGTGCTGAGTGTACCCGTTCAGTTGAGATTCCTGCGAAATATGGAACTCGTACAGAGCGTGTAGTTGCTACTCCAGCTACAACTCGTGAAGTTACTGTACCTGCTCAAACTAAGACTATTAGTAAGAGTGTATTAGTTACTCCTGCTTCTGAAGAGGTAGTTACTATCCCTGAAGAAACTAAGACTATCACTCGTCGTGTAGTTGATACTCCTGCAAGTACTAAGAAAGAAACAACTGATGCTATCTACGGTGAGTATACTCGTCGTGTACGAACTGGATGTCCTGATGGATATTCTTTCGCTAGCGCATCTAGTCCTTCTGATGACTGTATCCGTACAATTGAGATTCCTGCAGAATATGCAAACCAAACTCAACGTGTAGTTAAGTCTCCTGCTACAACACGTACTATCGAGGTTCCTCAAGAAACTCGTTCAGTAACTAAGCGTGTATTAGTTAAGCCAGGTGGATTTACTGAGTGGAGAGAAGTTGTTTGTGGTAGCGATGTTACTACAGCACTTGTTCGCCAGGTACAGCAAGCTTTAATGGCTCGTGGTTACAATGTAGGTGCTGCTGGTGCTGACAACGTAATGGGTCGTGATACTAAAGCTGCTTTAGTGAAATTCCAAAAAGACAATGGTCTTCCTGTAGGAAACCTTGACTTCGAAACTTTGAAAGCATTAGGTATCAATAGATAATCACTGCTTTTTAAAAGATATAAAGCCCTCGAAGCTTAGTGCTTCGGGGGTTTTTGTTTTTAGGAATACTGCCTTACGAACATATCCCCTATTTCTTTGTTCTTTTGTATTCTTACACCCCACTAATGAAGAACGAAAGAATCATCTTATTCCTATTAGCGATTACACAGTTTACACATATTGTAGACTTTATGATCGTAATGCCGCTTGGAGCACAGCTCATGGGCATCTTTGATATTACACCGACTCAATTCTCCTGGATAGTCAGTGTATACGCTCTGGCTGCATTTGTTGTAGGTCTTCTGGGGGCAATGATCATTGACCGTTATGATCGAAAATCTGCTTTACTCTTTTGTTATTTTGGGTTTACTATCGGTACGTTTGCCTGCTCGTTTGCATCGAATTTTGTCTTCTTTTTGCTTGCACGCGCATTCACCGGTTTGTTTGGAGGAATATTAAGTGCACTTGTACTGGCAATTGTTGCGGATATGGTTCCATTAGAAAGACGTGGCAAAGCTATGGGCCTGATCATGACTGCCTTTTCTGTGGCTTCTGTCGTAGGCGTCCCCGTAGGATTATGGTTAGCTGCAATTTTTAACTGGCGAGCGCCTTTTGTCACAGTGGGGATTCTGGCCGCCTTGATGTTCTTTACCTTATGGCGATTTATGCCAAGTATGACTAAGCACTTAGAAACGGAAGGTTATGTTGCTACAAAACCACTTGAAGCATTAAACAAGATATGGTCTGACAATAATCAGCTCAGGGCGCTATTATTCACAGTTACACTCATGCTGGGGCATTTTACAATTATCCCATTTATTGCTCCTTATATGGAGCTGAATGTTGGTTTTACTAACTTTCAGGTATCCTATATTTACCTCTTCGGAGGCCTGTTAACCGCTTTCCTTTTACCACTCGCCGGGCGTTTATCCGATAAGCATGGTCACGTCATTATTTTTACGATTTCCAGTGTGCTTGCTTTGTTTTCTTTATTTGCGATTACCAACCTCCCAGTGGTTCCTATTTGGGTTGCGTTAATCGTAACCTCCTCTTATTTTGTCGTTTCCAGTGGCCGTAATGTTCCTGCAACTACGATGGTTACCTCTGTTGTTCACCCTGAGAACCGGGCAAGTTTTATGAGTATCCGATCTTCTTTTAATGAATTAGCTTTATTTGTCGGCTCACTTATTGCAGGAATGATCATTGACGAACGTTCTGACGGAAGCCTTATCCACTACGAAAGGGTAGGTTATGTAGCAATCGTAATGAGTGTATTAGCTATATTTCTTGCGCGACGATTAAGATTAAAAGCTTAACCAATAGAATATTTTTATTCTGGGTTTGTCGTTATAACTTCATTATGTGGATAACTTTTTTCGCGGAACATACGTATTTGTTTTAGTTTTGTAATAATAGAAATAATTAAAATGGACAATCAGTATCAATTCATGGTGGATTTCACCATGCCGGAGGTACTCACTGAGGAATTTATGAACATGATTCCGTATCAGAGAGCGGTAATTAACCGATTGTTTGGCGAGGGAAAACTCACGAACTACGCGCTATCTCTTGAAAATTCTAAACTTTGGGCGGTTTTTAATGCACGCTCTGAGATGGAGGTGATGGATATGATAGCAGATTTACCTTTAACTCCTTTTTTGGATGTAGAAATCAGCATGCTAACTTTCTACAACACCACACAAGCCGAAATGCCCGATTTTTCTTTGAACTAATTGAGCATTGGTAAGCACTTTAATATTTGCTTTTCCTTTTCAGCGAAAAGTAATGTCGCCTAATGGCCTATACTCCTCTCTATTTAACGAGTATTCGTTAAAATTCATTTAAACATCCATACACTGTTGGCAAATACGTTTAAAGCTTTGTAATTTTTTAAAAAAAATTTAAAGCTTATGAAAAATGTATTAACCGTTGCGTTAGCAACACTACTCGCCTGTGCACTATCAGCACAAAACTCTGTTAAACCTACGAAATGGAAATTACGAAGCTTCGGGGTTTCCTTTGGAACGGATCTGGACATGATCCGGGGACTTGATTATGCCTATCTGGTTCAGACCGGAAAAGGGAACTCAAGCAATGTGTATAATAATGTATCCTTTGAGAATCAGCAATATTATGCAGCAGTCTGTGAAAATCCTATTCTAAGAATTACAGCTGCATTAGACGTTCCTGGTTTAAAAAATACGGAGCTTGATTTCGCACTCAATACTGTTTTCAATCGTTTTGATGGTGTTTATTACCACGCAGAAAATTCTCAAATCGTACAAGAGAACGGTGGATTTCAATACCTTTCAGTTAACACCGTTACTAATGAGGTAGGATTAGAAAGTACTATCACCAGAAGGGTATCATTATTCAACTTCCTAAATTTTTACGGGGGTGTAGGTACTAATATTGGTTACTCCTTTGATGGAGAAATGCAATTTAGCGGGCATGAATACCGACAATCGGTTGATCAGAATGTAGATCGCTCTATCAAGGATATTACAACAGGAACAATTTATAGCGATGCAATCTATGGGACCTATGATGCCAAGGATGCTTTTCATCAACGTTTGATTTATAAGCTGGGGTTCGGAATCTTATTTTGTAAAAGATTAGAGCTGGGAATCAATTACCGAGGAGGCTGGGGTTATCGAGCGGTATTTGGAGCACCTACTAAGGAAACACGTCTGGAGTCCCTTGCAGTATCTGCTAGATGGATGCTGAAATAAAAGACTACGAAGGTTTACGAGGTCGAATGACGTAAGGAAGTAGAATCAGCGAATGAAAAGAAGATAATTAGAGGAAGAGCAGGTGAGTGAGTTGGTCATGGGAGTGATCGCTTCGCTTGTGATTTTTTGACTTTGTCAAAAAATGGTGAGAGAGAGGGAGTAAGTTGGTGAGCAGGTGAGTGAGTTGGTGAGTT
>JAHDHW010000307.1 GCA_020631105.1 Saprospiraceae bacterium
CTTCCGTAGGTTCCATGGGCACTTCCGGGTAAGTATTCAGCGCTTCGTACACCAAAGAATGCATCCTAGAGCGAACTTTATCCTTAAATAACTTCCGATTCTTAACATCAGGATTAATTCGGTTAGCCAGAAAGATAAAGACCAAATCTGTTTCCGGATCTACCCATACACAAGTCCCTGTGAAACCAGTATGACCATAGGTTTTGGCAGAAGCCTCCGGCGCACAAGCATTCGTTCCGGATTTAGTCTTGACGTCAAACCCCAGCGCACGTTTAGTATTTCGCTGCTGCTTAGTAAACAAATCAACCGTTTTGGGTTGTAAAAAGCTTCGACCTCCGTACTCTCCTTCGTTTAGAAGCATTTGAAAAAGCGGTATCAGCGATTCTGCATTCCCGAATAAACCAGCGTTACCAGCGACGCCACCAAGTAATGCAGCAGACTCGTCATGTACATAGCCGTGTAGCTTTTGATTTCGGAAGCGCTCTTCCTTTACGGTAGGTATAATTTCTCTTTTCTTGAAATATTTGGTTGGAGTGTACGTCAATCTATCCAGATTAAGTGGCTGATAGAAATAGCGCTTCATAAACATATCCAGCGATTTATCACTTCGCTCTTCAATCACTTTCATCAGCAAGTTAAAATTGACATCCGAGTAACGATAACGTTTACGTTTGTACGGTTTGATTGCAAAAACTTCTTGCCAAATAGAATCCTGATATTTCGGATTCATGTAAAATGAATCTGCAACGGCTATATTATAATCAGGTCGTTTTACATTACAAAACGGCCCAGTACAACTTACTCCCGTTGAATCTTTATCGAGGATATACCGCGCGATTGGCATATTAGACTGTAGCCCTGATTTATGGGTCAACAAATCTTTGATTTTAATATTTTTTATTCGCGAGTCTTCGTCGATTGCAATAAGGCTTTTCAAAGGTTGCTTGAGTTGAACCTTTTTCTGATCGTATAATTTCATGATTCCAAGCGTGGTGGAAGCCACTTTGGTAATAGACGCTAAATCATACAGATCAGATTGTTGGACCAATCTCCCCTTATCAAAATTATGCTGACCAAAAGATTTTGAATAAATCACCTTGCCGTCTTTAGCGACTAATACCTGACAACCTGGTGTTGCTTTATCTCGAATAGCTTTGCGGGCAAGTGCATCAATTCCAACTAATTGGTAAGCCGCAATACCCACCTCTTCCGGAACGGTATATTTAAGTCGTGTAATCGGTGTATCATGAATACCATGGCCATACGGATAGCGATCACTTAAGGTCAAGGGCAACTTACCTGGCGCCTGCATGCCGCCAAAAAGTAGTTGTGCCGCAAAAGATTCCGTCAAGGGATTGAGATCGTATTGTTGCACCATCGCAATCGTGGTATCAAAATGAATTAAGTTTTTTGGATTTCCGAAATTAACGAGATTTACCGCTTCTTTCGTTGCAAGTTGATTTATGGATTGAATCAGTGCAGAATCCTTTTGTGCATCAAGATCAACATTACTGAGGGTCAGGATGATCTTGGCACCGCTCAATCGTTTTTGGTTTAGTGGCTCGTAAGAGCCCGTTGCAGTCAGCGATTGATTGATCAGCGAATAAGAAGCATACTTTGAGAAATACTGTTGGAAGCTTTCTAATTCTTCGTCTCCAACATTTATCACTCGGAACGGTGCTCGGTAAGTTTGTACAAATGGAATGCGGCCATCAGGATTATTGACTAAGGTTAAACCTTTTTCGAAAAGCTGACGAATCTCAAATCCGTCAAATCCATTTGACATAATATCAAAGGCCAGGGATTGATCCACTTTAGCTTGTAAGGTATCCAGTCCGAGCCAGGATTTAGCTTGTAATATTTTCCGAACTTTATCATTGATCGCCGTTTCACTAATCGTCCCTGTCTCTACCATTTTTTTAATCTCTCCAAAACGATTCGCAAAGCTATCTCTGATCACAAACAAATCTATCCCTGCGTAAGCTAAATGGCTGAAAGGGGCATTATCCCAATCCGCAATCAGTAGTCCATCAAAATCTACCTCTTCACGCAAATATTGCTTGAGAAAATACGGCGGGAGCAATGCAAGGGTATCAATATCAAATAATTCCGGATCAACGAGAAAGCCAGCGACACCATTTTGAATCGCGTAGTGATATTTAAACAGTAAGCTATTTCTGTCTGTAATAGTATCCTGAGTACGATCTACAAACTCCTTAAAGTCGCCAGCGAAGGAAAGCATATTCTGATCCTTGATGGCTTGCAACATTATGGCAGATCGCTCTAAGATCGTAGTGGAATCACTCTCAAAAGTATCATAGTCAAAATCAAAAGTATTCGAACTTTCATTACTATTCAAGCTTGGCGTAAAGCATAAATTAAATCCAAGGTTGTTTAATTGCTCCAGGTAATTATCGGTAATAAGCTGACGAAGTGTATCATCTGCTATTGCACTGATTGAAGCTGCAGAAGGAAAAGAAGAAAGATCAGAGAATTGATTATTGAGCGATACTTGTTGTCTCGACCCGTTGAACAAAGGGATTCGAGATAATGACTGCAAGGAATCTATCAATTCAATATACTCATAGAGCTGAAATCCTTCCAGCACCAAGCCACCCAGTTTTTGCTGATTTACCAATTGAAAAATCTCTGCTTTGGAAAGACTATCCGTTTGCTTTGGTTGGTAGATTAGTAGTTGTCCAATCTTTTGCTCAAGCGACATAGAAAAGACCAGAGAGTCAGCCCAGGTCAGGTCTCCCGTCAAAAAAGGTGCATGTACTGTCTCTTGTTTCACCTCCGGTGTTGTACAAGCAAACAATCCCACAGCCACTAGTATCACTACAAAATACTTGAACATATAACGCTTTCAAAGTATTGGTAAAGTAAAAATGTTTAAGCTAGTTTTCTCAAGTATTATAAGGACGGGAGGGTTTTAACCGAATAAATAGGAGCCCCTTCAATATAGAAAAAAGAACCCTATAAAGCAATGATAGCTTGTAGGAATTGTCGGAAATAAGAAAGGTTTAACATTAGGCATAGTATACAAGGGGGAATCAGATAGATTATTTACATATTTTTAATATTACTCCCCCAAGTCCCTCTTCTAAACGCTCAGCATCATTAAGGCTGACAATTTTAAAGGGCAGTGTAAAAACAAGGTTCAAAGTAATTGTATTTGGTCAATGGTACTACCAGTGGGAATAATTGATAAC
>JAHDHW010000308.1 GCA_020631105.1 Saprospiraceae bacterium
GTTAGTGAGTTAGTGGGAGGGTTTACCATTTTAATAGTACTCTTTGCGCGGAGAAGCCGGGACCGAAACTGAGCATCAGACCAAGGTCTCCTTCGGGAATCGCCCGATCCATAAATCTTTCGAGGACATAAAGTACTGTCGCGCTGGACATATTGCCATAGAGTCGGAGTACTTCTTTTGTATCGTCAATATTTTTTCCAAGTTTGCCGAAAAGATCTTCCACGGTCTGCACAATTTTTTTGCCTCCTGGGTGAAAAATGAGGTGATTTACCTCTTCGATATTATTATTGGTTTTGGCTAAAAAGGGATGAACGATATCCGGAAAGTGTTCTGCAATTTTAGCAGGGACAGATTGATCGAGGATCATATGTAGGCCGGAGTTTTTAAGTGCAAATCCCATCATATGATGAGCATCAAAGAAGTGATACATTTCTTCATTAATTACGGTTGGGCCTTCGTCCGCTTCGTGAGAAGAGAGTAATGCACAGGCTGCTCCATCTCCGAAGATAGCTGCGCTGACGATATTGACCATAGAATAGTCGTCTTGTTGAAAGGTGGCCATTGGTGATTCAACGGCGATCACTGCTGCGCGTTTGCCAGGGTTAGCTTTGAGGAAATTTTTGGCGTAGATAATACCGGAAACTCCAGCAGCACAGCCCATTTCTGTAACCGGAAGCCGAACGACATCCTGCCGCATTTTTAGATTATTGATTAAGTATGCATCAACGGAGGGAATCATGATACCGGTACAGCTTACAGTGATGATGAAATCAATATCGGTAGGATTCCAGTTTGCTTTTAGGAGTGCAGCAGTGAGTGCTTTTTCTGAAAGGTCCAGCGCCCCTTTGATATAAAGGTCATTACGGGCTTCGAATCCATGAGTGCTAAACATAGCCTCGGGGCCGATGATAGAGTATCGGCGATCGACCGCAGCGTTCCGGAATATCTTTAGCACCTTGCGTTGGAAACGTTCCTCTTGCCCGGCTACCCATTGTTCAATGTAAGGAAGAATTTCTTCGGTTGAACGACTATGCTCCGGAAGCGCCTTCGCAACACTTTTAATTTTTACCATAGTTTCTCATTAATTGTTTTCGTTACGAATGGGGGCGAATGATCCATTGATAACGAAAGGCCCAGCACCAACGTATTGTGCTCTGAGCAGTGGATATTTTTTTTGCAAAGTTTTGGAGCTCTGGTCGCTTAAAACCTCGAAGAATAGAGGTGAGTCCATCTTGTCGGATCATTGGGTTAGGGACGAATAAAGTTAGTAAATTAAACAGGAAATAAGCCCATCGGCTTCGATGTAAATCGTTGATGATAATACCTAACTTTGCTTTATTTGTACTTGTCGTAAGGAGTTGATCAATCTCTTTGTTGTCAAGGTGATGAAGGAAGAGTGTGGATAATAAAATATCATACTCTAATGCTTCAAAAGTATCTGAAGGAATCATTGCACAACGGTATTCGATTTCTGGATAATCTTTAGAATGTTCTCTAGCGTATTCTATTGTGAATGCATTAGCATCGATTCCAATAATATGAACAATCCGGCCGCTCTTTCTCATCCATCGGGTGATGATGCGGAGCATGTCTCCACTGCCACAACCGAGGTCAACTATCCTGATCGTACGATCTTTAGGAATATCTTTTACCATTTCTTTCAATGCACTCATGGTTACCTGGTTACCGCCTAGCCATTTGTTGATTTGGTCCAGGGTGCCGAGAGACCTGCTCAAAAGATCGCCGGTCATATCCAGGTCGTCCATGATTTCGGTGGCGGTACTTCGTGAGGCAGTGTTGAGGAACATTGATGTGATGGTTTTTGGGAAGATAAGAAGAATATCTAATACCAATATTCAATATTAGGACTGTTCGAAAGAAATCTAAGCTTTTAAAGAATAGCTAAGGTTGAATCTAGAACTTCCAATATTGAATAAAAACATCCTGCGAAAGTTTAATATATCGAACGTATAAACCTGAAAACTAAACTTCATTTATTGTTCAATATTATTTTATTCGAGATTCAATATTCAATGGCTGTCCATGGGTCTGGCGGATTAGGAAGGGAAGTAGACCGGGGAGGTAAGTTAAACCGTTTACTGCTCGTTCGAGCATTTTATCATTACTAAAGAAAGTATTGAAGAAGCGGCCAGCGATCAGGCGTTTTTGGAAGGTCTTTTTCCAAAGTCGAGCATATTGCTCTTCGACGGATGATCGACTCTTCAATTTACCATTGAAGTAAGCGATTAGCGTTTCGGAGAGTAATAGGGCGCTGTGAATGGCCATACCCATACCATTGCCGCAAAGCGGATGAATCATCCCAGCGCTATCTCCACTCATGAGGATGTGTTGGTCTACGGTGGGCTTGGGTAGGAAGGAAACCTGACTGATGGTGAGCGGAGCATCAAATATCAACTCACAGTTTTGGAGGACACTGCGCAATTTTGGATTTTGATAAAGGACTTGTTCTTGAAAAGTCTGGAGGTTTTTATGCTTTTTAAATGCGGTGTAATTAGCGAGGTAGCAAATATTTATTCGCTGATCTTCGACCCTGGAAACGCCACAGTAACCACCCTTGAAATGGTGTAGTGCAACGAGGTCATCGGGGAAGTCCCCCCGGTAATGCGCTTTGACTCCAAGGTAAGGGGATTGCTTTTGGATGAATTGGCGTTGGAGCTGCACGTCCAGGTTGGAGCGTTTGCCGTAGGCACCAATGAGGAATCGTGCATTATAAAATTGACCGCTACGCGTGCCTACCTGAAAGTAATCATTTAGATTTTCGATTTGATCTGCGGTATCCTGCACGTGAGCACCTGCGAGTGCTAAAAAACGTTGATAGAGCAAATTGTCGAGCGCGTATCTGCTTATTCCAAATCCGCCTAAGGGGAGGTCTGCTTTGAGGAGTTTTCCGCTTGTGGTACTTAATTCGAATCGATGGATTGCGACTGCTCCTGCATCAAATGGGTCAATGCCTAATTGTTTTAGATAGGGGAGTACTTCGTTGGAGATGTATTCTCCGCATACTTTGTGTTTGGGGTAGGTATTTTTTTCAATGAGGAGGACTTTTTGCCCTGCTGATTTGAGGTGGATGGCGTTGCAGAGTCCTGCTAGCCCACCTCCGATGATGATGACGTCGTATGTATTTTCTGCCTGATGGCCCATGGGGTGAAGGTACGAAGTATCTTTTTAGTTGGTG
>JAHDHW010000103.1 GCA_020631105.1 Saprospiraceae bacterium
TGATTCAAGAAAACTTAAAATTTGAACGTTCCTCTAGTTTACCGGAACTGCAGGTAATGCGCAATCGACAAAAGAAAAATGTAAGATTTTATTTGAATTATTTACGTCCGACTCGGTTTTCTTTGGCCGGTACTACCGGAACTTTTGCTTCTCTTAATTTGGGCGGAAGTGGGTTTAACTTGAGAGGGAGTGCACATGCAGAAGTAGGCTTAGGGTCTAGGTTTAGTTTGTTAGCAGGAGTAGAATATTTCTCGAATGATTTTACAAAAACGATAGAAGCTGAAGATTTAATTGCAGGGCTGGAAGGTTTTCCGGAATTGCCCGCTAATAATGATGAAGATGTATTGACGGAGATACAAGGAGATTTTAATTATCTACAAATTCCTTTTGGGGTTAAATACGTGATTTACCCTTTCCGATATGTTGATCCGTATGTTGGTCTTGGTTTAGTGTATGGCAAGACAACTCGTTCAAGACTCGAGTACGAATATCTCTCTCCAATTGGTCCTTACTCAGTAAGTGAAGGTCGCTTGCTGCCAAATTTGTTTGAGATGAATGCTTTGTATGGAACACTTGGAGTGCAAATCCAAATGAACAGGCATTGGAGTTTGTTGCTGGAGGGTAGTGGGCAGATGGATATTAAACAAGGTGTTTACAAGTATGAAAACCTTGAATTGTTAAAGCTAAATACAGGCGTGATCTATAAGTTTTAATAACCTTTCATAATGCCTGCGAATTATTCGCAGGTTAACAAAACAAATAATAAGACGATTCAAAATGATTAACTGAGGTTTCACCTCAGCAGGTATTCTCATGGAATTAACGGCTTATTGATGCTTGTGAAATGTATATACATTTCTATGGCGGAGCTATGCCTGCAACTAAAATAAAAGCTATGATTCTTAATTTAAAACCTTTAAGGTTTTTGAAGGGGAATAACTATGTCCCGAGTAAAAATTTCTATTGGCTCATACTCTCGATTGTCTCCTTGAGTTTTTATTGGTTGTTGCCTGTCAACTATAATATATATTACATCGATGATGCCTGGGTGCTTTCAAATGTTTGGAATATTACTCAATATGAAATTGCTAAAGATCTTGTATTTATTCCAGCAGGAGAATCGGGACATGTACAATACTTTGGGATCAGTTATGCAAAGATAATGGGCGGGTGTTTGGATGTATTGGGGTGGACCAAGCAGAGTGTATTTATGGTGAATAGTATTTTTATTTGGTTGACAGCTTTGGTTTGGTATCAGATATTGAAGCATTTGCCTTTTTCTTCGAATGTCAGAAAACTTACGCTTGTATTGCTTCCGATTTTTCCACCTTTTTTCTTTGCGGCTCATTGTTGTAGGCCTGAGGCAATGATCCTTTTCTTATTGTCTTTGCAGTATTTCTTATTTATTCGAAAGCAGTATTTTTTAGCATTGCTTTTATTGGGGCCCGCGATTGAATCTCATATCATGGGAGCTGTTGGAGGGTTTTATTTGATGGCCCACCTATGGTTTTATCGTAAAGAGTTAATGTTTAAATGGAAACCATTTATGCGTCTGACTTTGCAGTCCGTTCTTGGGTTGACTTTTGCGCTAGGGTACTATTTTTATTTCCATATGGATCATTTTTCTGTAAATGAATTGAGTAATCTGGTTAGCCAAAAAAGAGATATGGGCTCGCCATTGAATAACTACATCCTAAATTATTTTATGAATTATGATTGGTATTCCAGAGTGTGGGAGTTTGCATTACTCTTGATATCAATTGGTCTTTTTGTAAAGCGGAGACTATTCAAACGTAATCCTTATCTGTTGGTTTTATTATGTGCCTTGGTTATTTCTACATTAATCACCCGCCGGGAGAACCGAAATTATTTTGTGTACATTTTTCCGGCATTCATGCTCTTGTATTTTTATGTGTTTGAACAGCTGGGGATATTGAAGCGCTTTGTGATTGGCTTAGTCTCTTTGATGGGGGTTTATTATTTAGGTCATTTTTATTTTAATGGGGATTATAAATTTCAAAAAGGAATAGCAGCAATTGAGAAAAATCTTTCAAATGATAAACTCAACATAGTGGGGATTCCGGATTTTTGGTTTGCTTCCAAGGAGAAACGTTTTGTTCCCTTGCATCATCGACAATCAGAAAAATTGCATACCCTGAATGACTTTTATTTTATTGAATCGGATTATTTGGCCTGGCGCTGCAAATTATATTCAAAGACCAAAGCATATTATGAGGCTACTTGTAAAGGTATAATGATTAAAGAGATTGAATTAGGAGGCGAGCGGAAAATTCGAATTTGGAAGTATCATAAAACGGCCTTAACAGAATATCATTTAACTGAAAATTGAAGAGAGCATCTTGTCAAAAGAAATATGATAAAATGAATAGGCAGAACTAAACTTTTATGACCTAAGGAAGTTTAGTTCTTGTATTCATTAACCGCTCTTTGATTATAAGGGCTGATAACTAAACATAATTATGGCATTATTAAAAGTAGGCGATAAAGCGCCTTCCTTTGAAGGAATAAATGAGAAAGGAGAAACGATTAAATTAAAGGATTATAAAGGCAAAAAGCTTATCCTCTTTTTTTATCCAAAAGATAATACGCCAGGTTGCACCGCTGAAGCGTGTAGCCTGAGGGATCATTATACGGAACTTCGAGATGCGGGATATGAATTATTAGGCGTGAGTCCGGATAGTGCGAAGAAGCATCAGAACTTTATTAATAAATTTGAGTTTCCGTTTCCCTTGTTAGCAGATACGGAGCTTGAAGTGATCAAAGGTTTTGGAGCCTGGGGGCGCAAGAAATTTATGGGGCGAGAGTATGATGGTGTTTTACGTTCTACCTTTATAATTGATGGGAAAGGAGTGATTGAGCGTGTGATCGATAAGGTTAAGACCAAAGCACACGCTGCCCAGATTCTAGAACCAGTTGGTTAGATTTAAAGTCAGGTAATTTTCAGTTTACCATGGTTGATTTTAAACAGGGGAGGCTGAAAATTACTATTCTTTTGGTGCGCTATGATAAGTGACGATAAACAGGATTGCAATTTTCATTGAAAGGCTAATTTCTTCGTCCAGGTAATCATCTACAATCCATTCCCGGGGATCATCTTCCCAATTTGTTGCCATTTCGAAGTCACCATATTTGTCCTCTTTGATCCGCCATTCATTAAAGTTATTTTTCCATCGGCTTTTAAGTGTAATCGTTTGGCTGTTATTTGTGATCCGCCATTCGGTAGGATCTCCTTTCCATAAGGTACGTGCAGTGATGGAATCATCATTTCCATTAATATCCCAATGGTTTGGATCATTTGGCCATTTGAGTCGAATAGAACCGTGAATATCGCCTAAGCTATATTCCCAATCGGTCCAATTACGTTGGAGTTGCCAGCGCATGTTTATTTCACCTTCATCAGCATCGTCTGTAAAAATATTCCATTCAATGAAATCATCCCGCCATTCGGTCGCAATCCCTGTAATAATCTGAGCAGGTACAGTCAGCGAATAAAAAGAAAGTAACATTATGAAAATAACCTTAGTACGCATATTAGATTAACTTTTACGGCGTGACTTTATTGTAACGATTCAAACAAAAACGCTCTATTTAAGGAGAACTTAAATAGAGCGTTTTGTATAAAAGTCAGAATACCTTTAAAAAGGAAGATCATCTGTATCCGGAGCATCTGCTGCTGCCGGCTCATCCGATGCAGACGGAAATGGATCATTAGGCGCTGCAGGTGCAGCTTCGGTACCTACTTTCTCGATTCGCCATGCATCAAGATTGGTAAAGTAAGAGGTTCGGCCCTCTTTCGTATATTCTCTTCCTTTGAGAGAAAAAGTAACCTTTACCTGTCCGTTCTCGGTGAATCCATCCAGTTTTTCACAGTTGTTTTGTGTCATTTGGAATTTAATCAATTGTGGATACGCTCCATCTTGAATTTCCAAAACGAATTCACGCTTACGGAAAGAATCGGTAATCTGTTGAGTGTCAAACTTTTTATAAAGAGTTCCTTCAATTTCGAATGCCATCAGAATAAATTTACATGTTCAATAATTGCTGCAAAAATACGGAATAATAAGCAAAATGATGGCACTTAAGGAAGCCTAAGTTTATAGTTTATATATATCAGTTGGATTGCTGCAAAGTACAGCTTTGTGGCCCCTGATGGCAATTGGCGCTTTGATTAAGTTAGAATTATATTTGAGGATGTTGCACCAGCTGTCTTCGTCAAACTCTTTTCCCCGGATATGTTTTTGGTAATATGGATTAGCCTTATTCAGGATTTCTTTTGGGTGCATACCGAGTGCTTGCAAGATCATATGCCAACTAGTCGTAGTTGATGGCGTTTTGCCAAAAGCATACGTGGTCACATGGGGGACAACACTCTGAGCGTGAGCAACCGTTTTTCGGTCGGCACTTGACTCAGGGTTGTAGTAAATTAAAATTTCTCTAGAGTGGGTTTTCATAATTTAAAGTTTTGGGAGGGTGAGTAGAGTAGAAATAAATTTAGGTTAAACTATTAAATTACAAAATATTATTCATTAAAACAAAAAGCCCCTGGTTTAAAGAATAAACCAGGGGCTTTTAAAGGCCATGTGCGGGCAAGGGTTTAATATGCCTTAGCGAAAAGGACCCTTTGTTTTGAAGGTTGACCGGTCAGGATGCATTTGCCATCTTCAAGTTCATTGTCCAAAGGAATACAACGAATCGTTGCTTTAGTCAACTCTTTTATTTTGACTTCGGTTTCGGTTGTCCCGTCCCAGTGAGCAGAGATGAATCCACCTTTGGTATTTAATACTTCTTTGAATTGATCAAAGTCATCCACTTTGGTGATACGATCATCCCGGAATTTCTTAGCACGTTCGAAGAGATTTTGTTGAATATCTTCGAGTAACTGTTGAATATACTTAGCAGCACTATCCAAAGGCTGTTGCGTTTTTTCTTTTGTGTCTCGACGAGCGATCTCCACCATGCCTTGTTCCAGATCGCGTTTTCCGATACCAATACGAACAGGAATTCCATGCATTTCATATTCAGCAAATTTGAAGCCTGGTCGTTTTTTCTTATCTGTATCATACTTGACACTGATCCCCATAGCCTTTAATTCTGCCATGATTTTGTCAGCAGCTTCATCAATCTCTGGTCCTGGCTTTGGAATTGGAATAATGACCACTTGAGTAGGAGCTAAACGTGGAGGGATTACTAAGCCCTGATCATCAGAGTGGGTCATTATCAATCCGCCCATTAGCCGGGTTGATACCCCCCAACTGGTAGCCCAGACGAGCTCTTGTTTTTGATTCTCGTTCAAAAACTTCACATCAAATGCTTTTGCAAAGTTTTGCCCAAGAAAGTGAGAAGTACCCGCTTGTAAAGCTTTACTGTCCTGCATTAATGCTTCAATCGTATAGGTGTCGACGGCTCCGGCAAAACGTTCATTGGCGCTTTTTACGCCTTTGATTACCGGCATAGCCATATATTCTTCCGCAAATTTGGCATATAAATCCAAAATAGTAAGCGTCTCCTGTATGGCTTCTTCAGAAGAAGCATGCGCAGTATGGCCTTCCTGCCAGAGGAATTCAGCCGTTCGCAGGAAAAGTCGGGTTCTCATTTCCCAGCGTACTACATTAGCCCATTGATTAATCAATAATGGTAAGTCCCGGTAAGACTTAATCCAGTCCCGGTATGTATTCCAGATAATGGTCTCAGAGGTAGGCCGTACAATTAGCTCTTCCTCAAGCCGTGCGGAAGGGTCAACTACTACACCTCCTCCATTTGGGTCATTCATCAATCGATGATGAGTCACTACAGCACATTCTTTTGCGAAACCCTCAACATGCTCTGCTTCTTTGCTCAAAAAGCTTTTTGGGATGAATAGTGGGAAGTATGCATTTACGTGGCCTGTTTCTTTGAACATACCATCGAGAACGCTTTTTATATTTTCCCATATTCCGAAACCGTATGGTTTGATGACCATGCAACCACGAACTGCAGAGTGATCTGCGAGGTTCGCTTTACGAACAATATCATTATACCATTGCGAATAATCTTCGCTGCGAGACGTAATTTCTTTTGACATGAATTTTTTTTGAACGACTAAAAATCTGTACTGTATTTCACGACAGCAAACTCATTTTGTTGCAATCGTAGTAAAACGCGACTAATCGCTATATAATTATCTGTTAAGCGACATCCAACCTTAGCATCAACTTAATAAACGAACTTTTAGTTCTCTTGGTGGTTTAATCAATGAAACTCAACTATTTAAAACGTTTTAACACTATTTTAATCCTGCCGTTTGTGACAGGCGAATGTCAATTACGTCATATAGTTGAATCGAAAGTTAATTTTTAACACCGATAAGCAGTTAAATAGGTAGATTTTAATAGTCTTTTAACTAAAAAATTGCCACAAAAGTAATAAATTACACACGTAACTTGTAAGAGAGTCACGGTAATTACATTCAAAATTTCTTTTTATGAAAAAGTACAAAATAACAAGCATCCTAGTAGCCCTTTTCACCCTGGGTCTAGCTAGTATTAGCTACGCACAGTTTGATGACTTGTATTACAATCCGGATACGGATACCGAGTATGTCAATAATGGGTATGATGACTACGAAGATGACTATGGGTATGATGATGAGGAGTACGATTATGAGGATGATTACGATGAGTATGATGATGATCGCTATGATTACTATTATTCTTCCAGAATTCGTCGTTTTCACCGACCATACTATGGGTTCAATTATTTTGATCCTGTATACGTAGATCGTGCATTTTATGATCCTTTCTACTCACCAGGAGTAAATGTTTACATTTATTCTAATCCTTATTCTTACGGATCTTGGAGACGATTCAATCGTTGGAATAGATTTAATACCTGGAATGCATGGAACCCATATGGGAACTTTGGGTACAATAATGTTTACAACTATAACAGTGTGATCGTTTATGGAGGATCTCCATACGGATTTAATAACCGTTACGGAGGAGGATTCAATAACTTTGGATACGGAAACGGTTTCGGCGGAGGTTTTAATAACGGTGGTTTCGGTGGATACAATAACTACTGCGGACCAGCATATAGTAATCCATTAGGATTTACTTCAACCAGCAATGGATCCTCTGACCAAGATGTCTATTACGGCTCACGACGTAGAGGAGCAGGAAATACTCCGGGAATCTCTCCTCGAGAGAAGCCTTTAGTTAACTCTCCTCGTGATGTGTCATCGCAGTCTCGAAGCAGAAATAGTGTTCGAAACAGTGATTCAAACGCTACTGATGTTACACGTTCTAATCCACGCTCAAGATACGATGTATATGATGCGGGGTCTGACAAATCAACTAGAGGTAAAGCTAATCGCTCAACGTCAACAAGAGATTCAAAATCATCTGACTACAAGCCAAGTACTTCTACAAAACGTACTAAACGAAGCAGAGGAAATATCTATAACGGAACGCGGAAGAATAATAACTCAACTTCTCGATCAAGAGGGAATACCAGTACGCGAAGTGGGAACACTTCTACTCGTAGAAATAATACTTCAACGCGTAGAAACAATTCTACCAGTACTCGCAGAAGTAACTCTACTCGAAGTAATAGCGGTTTTAACCGAAGTAATTCGAACCGATCAAGAAGTAGTAACTTCAATAGCTCTCGTTCAAGCAGCCGTAACAGCGGAAGCAGCACGCGAAGCAGCAGCCGAAGTAGTTCTTCTAAATCGAGCAGTTCAAGACGCTCCGGAGGATCTAGGAGAGGACAGAAATAGTCAACCTTGACTTTTCGATGAACTGAAAAAGTGGATGGATTTATTCTTAGAATTCATCCACTTTTTTTTACCGTACCCCTCTGGTAACTTACCATTACATATTTATTATATACAGGTGATAATTCTTTGTGGGGAGATACACGAATGATGTTTTCGTGGCAAAACCTTGTGTATATATTTTTATTATACCTTTGGCCGTCCCTGTCGCTGATCCATACAATCTGACCTGCGGCCAAGTATAAAATAAGTCATTATGAAATATTTCAGTTTATTTATTATAGTTGCTTTTAGTCATCTAGGTTTGCAGGCTCAAACTGCTGCAGATGCCTTGAGGTTCTCAAATTTTGATGTTAGTGGTACTGCTCGTACAATTGGTGTAGGAGGTGCACTTGGAGCATTAGGAGCCGATTACTCTGTTGCAAGCACTAATCCTGCAGGCTTAGCAATGTATCGAACGTCTGAATTTATAGTGAGTCCTTCTATGTTTTTCTCTTCTGTGGATGGAAGACTTGAAGGAACGAATGGAGTAGAGAGTGAAAGTAAAAGTCGATTTAACTTGAGTAGTATAGCTTATATCATTCATTCACAACCTTCTGGCCGATCAAAATGGAAAACTTCCAATCTGGCAATTGGAATGAACCAAATTGCTAACTTCAGCCAAACGGCTTTCTTTAGTGGGGTGACAACAGGTTCGATTAATGATCGTTTTTTGGAGTTGGCTTATGATGAGAATGGAATTGGCTTGTTGCCGGACAATCTTGATGCCTTTGAAGGAGGTTTGGCGTTCACAACTGGGGCAATATATGATCCTGATTTTGATTATACGAATGGTGCACAATGGGTTAATGATTTTCAATTGGTCCGGGATGTAGAGGTATATAAGGAGCAGTTGGTTAATAGAGTAGGTTCGATCAATGAACTGAATTTTTCGATTTCTGGTAATTATAACGAAAGAGTGATGATCGGAGCTTCTGTGGGCTTACCTTTTGTAAGGTATGAAGAAGAGAAAATCTATGTTGAAGAAGACCCTAATGATGAAGTTCCGGCATTCGTTGAGGCCCGGTTTCAGGAAGACCTTTCTACTACAGGTATTGGAGTTAACCTTAAGGTTGGTATGATATTTCGAGTCAATCAGGCTCTGAGGCTAGGTGCGGCCGTCCATACTCCTACCTCGTATACGCTTACAGACAATTTTTCAACTAATTACACATATATCTTTGATCAGGGTAATGGCGCTGAATCCTTTTCCGATGAATCACCATCTGGCACTTTTGAATATAAGCTAAAAAGCCCCTGGCGTTATATAGGGAGTGTCGGATATATTATCCAAAAAAGAGGGTTTTTATCAGCAGAAGTGGAGTATGTGAATTATACTGGAGCTAACTTCAATCTCACAGCTAATAGTAGTAGTCCTGATGATGCTATCTATGAAGAGGAAGTCAATGGTGAAATTGAAGGGGCTTACACTTCTGCTATAAATATTAAGCTTGGAGGAGAATACGCTTATAATAAGTTTCGTTTTAGAGCGGGTTATGCCATATATGGCACACCTTATGCAGATGTAGATAATACAGATTCTGCTTTGAGTTTAGGAGTCGGAATAAGACTTAATAGCTTCTATACAGATCTGGCTTTTCGAAGGTTAATGCAGGAAGAAAACTATATTCCTTACGTAACTGTGGATCCAGAAAGACAACAAACCGTAAATAATTCTATCGGAAATAGCAGGGTTGCCTTGACTTTTGGATTTAAGTTTTAGGAAGAAACCTATTTATGAAACAAAAGTATAGTTACTTATTTTTATTGATTTTTTTGCTGAGTGCATTTAATGCTTTCACTCAGCAGGATTCAGTACGGTGGGGTACTAGATATCCTGCACCGGATGAACGGGAAATTATAGAGACAAAGTGGCGATATACTTATGCCATTCATCTTGAATCGAATACAATTATTCATCAAGCGGAGGATTACTACGACTATTATCTGCATTTTCGTTACGATTATACCTATGATGAGTACCTAAATGGAAGACTGATTAGGGGGAGCTGGAGTCTGGATGGTAGTGAATTGTTTTATAGCTTTAAGCATATCAAGAAATTTGAAATTGCTTTGATCAATAAAAATAAGCTCGTTCTAGAATTTACGCAGTCTAATAGTAAAGGTACCTATCAATACCACTTCGTAAGAGTAGAAAGTAAAGACGCGCCATTTAAAAAACCTGCGAATGAGCTCCCTGATGTTATCGTCGAAACGGAGAATCAGCGAAAAGGAAAAAATTGGCTTGGGTTTAATAAGCGAAAGAAAAAGAAAAGACGAAAGAAAAAGAAAGCTAAAGAAGAACCTATCTATATTTCAATTGAATTGATCGGAGGAGGGTATTATGGAGGAGTTGACCCTGTGCTTAAGGATTATATACATATCAAAAGTGATGGTCGACTGATTAAGGAATTCAAAAGCCTTTATAGCGGGCAAACCGTTACGAAGAAAGATATTCCTCGCGATGAGCTGGAGCAGTTTGCAGAATATATAATTGCACAGAATTTCTTTGAATATGATCGTATGTATGATTGTACAACTGGAAATTGTCAGGAGAGAAAGAAAGAGAAACCAACTCCAATCCCATTACGACTGGCTGTAGCTTACGGAGACAAAAAGAAAGTGGTCACTGTAAGTGTTTGGGGGCTAGACGAGAATAAGATCAAATATGTTGATTACCCTGATGCACTCGATAATATTATTGATGCCATTCAACGAATGGCCCATCGGATTAGTGGGTAAAAAGAAAATATAAATTTTAAAGCGCCATTTGGCGCTTTTTTTATGCAAAGTACTTAACTTACGAATAATTAGTCTACTAACTAAATATTATGTCTTCTTCTCCTAATCGTCAACTTAGAAAAGCTGATATTCCTGGGTTTCTAATCGAAAGAACCGCTAAGAAAATGCGGCAATCTTTTAAGCAAGTCTTACATCGAATTGATGTAGGCGTGACGATCGATCAATGGGCAATATTGTATGAATTAAATCGAGCTGATGGCTTAAGTCAGTTAGAATTAGCAAAGAGGACTTATAAAGACGCGCCCACCGTTACGAGGATAATTGATAAACTATGTCTTAAAAAGCTAGTTGAAAGAAGAGCAGATCCTACAGATCGGCGACGATTTAGCATATTCTTGAGGGCAGAAGGGCGGTTGAAGATTTCATTGATTCTACCGGAAGCCAGGGCTTTTCGAGAAAAGGCTTGGGATGGATTGGGAGAAAAAGAGGTAAAGCAATTGATCCAAACGCTGAATCATGTATTCAGAAATTTAGAATGATATATATCATCTTATGAAGTTGTTAGAAAATAGATTTATGGTTTATTTGCGAGTCATTGAAGCTCAACACTTCAGCTGTTTTTCGGTTTGAATATCAAGCACTTACAACTAAATTCTGCCTCCATTTTTAAACAACTTCTATCTTATAAAACCAAATTAGTATGCATTATTATCATCTCGGAGAAATTCCTCCTAAACGACATACTCAATTCCGAAAGCCGGATGGGACTTTATACCACGAGCAATTGTTTTCTACGGAAGGATTCAGCGATTTGCATTCTCTATTATATCATGTTAATCCTCCTACTCAGATTGTACAGGTTGGAGATCCGGTATCTGTACAACCAAAGTTAGTTCATGATAAACAACTTCGTCATCGAAGTTTAAAAGGTTTTCAGATTACCCCTGAAGACGATTACCTTGAAAGCCGAAAGCCCGTACTTGTGAATAATGAGTGTAAGATTGTATTATCTGCTCCGAGAAAAAGTATGACGGATTACTTTTTTAAAAATGCGGATGCAGACGAGGTTATCTTTGTTCATGAAGGCGTAGGAACCTTGAAAACCATGTACGGAAACTTGGCTTACAAGGAAGGAGACTACCTGGTTATTCCACGTGGGACCATCTATCAGATGCATTTCGCTCAGGAGAATAATCGACTCTTAATTGTAGAGTCCACAAGTCCGGTCATCACGCCTAATCGATATCGGAATAAATTTGGTCAATTGATGGAACATGCGCCCTTCTGCGAAAGGGATATTCGGAAGCCGGATAAATTGGAGACTCATGATGAAAAGGGCGATTTTCAGTTTTTTATTAAAAAGCAGGATAATATTTATCCATATCAATATCTGAGTCACCCTTTTGATGTCGTAGGTTGGGATGGCTACGTTTATCCTTATGCGTTTTCGATACATGATTTTGAACCTATTACCGGGAGAGTTCACCAACCACCTCCTGTACATCAAACATTTGCAACTAAAGGGTTTGTCATTTGCTCATTTGTGCCCCGGTTATTTGATTATCACCCGCTTGCAATACCTGCACCGTATAACCATAGTAACATAGATAGTGATGAGGTATTGTATTATGTTGACGGTGATTTTATGAGTCGTAAACATGTGGAAAAGGGTATGATTACTTTACATCCGGGAGGCATACCTCATGGGCCTCATCCCGGAACGGTTGAAAAGAGTATTGGAGTTAAAGCAACACATGAATTAGCAGTAATGGTAGATACCTTCCGACCATTATTAATGACAGAATATGCGGTAAATATTGAAGATCAGGATTATTATAAAAGCTGGTTGGAGTAAAAGATGGAAACACCATTTATATAAAAATTTAAAGGTTGCCTGTCTCAGACAGGCAACCTTTGCTTTTTAATGTTTCTTAGTGTAAATGATGAGCTCAAACCTTAATTTCAACATCAATGTCATCAGTGGAACAATTGAAAATCGGCTTTTTTGCTTGCATAATTGCATTTCTCATAAGAGTCTCATGTTTGTTGTTAAAAAATGATAAGTAGAGAGCAAGCGTTGCAACGAATATAGGATTAACATTTTGATTGTCAAAAGATTCAGTATTAAAATACCTGCTCAGGTGTTTTAAAATAAGAGAATTACCTACGATTAACGGCTTCTCCGAAAGGAATTTCATTCTCTACGGCATATAACCAATCGGGTAAAATAAATGCGGTAAGTAAGTTAGGCAAGCCATCGTTGGCTACTTCGTTTCGTCTAATCTCCAGGTCTTTTACTAATTGTGGTTTATAATTCTGTTTGTTTAATAATGCGGTAAAAAAGGCTAACATATCAGCGTAGAAGGTATCTTCCAATTCTTGTTTTTTTACCTTTCTTTTAAATGCGGTTAATAAGTTTTGTATAATTTGGAAGTCTTTGGTTTCGTAATGGCTAATGAGTTCAAGGATGTCAAAGAATTGTGCAAAACTAGGGTCGAGTTTTTTAGCCATTCTTTGTAAGCGCCTGATATAAAACTGGACCCTTTGCGGTTGTTGTAAAACCATGTTAACCATCGCTAAATAGATAAAACAGAGTGCAGGAATGCTTGCTTCACTCTGGCCATATTTTTTGATATGCTTAAGGACGGTGGATTCTAGCTCTTCTACCAGGATGTTGAAACGTTTGTTTTGGTAATGATGCTTTATTTCGAGGTAGTATACAAAAATGAGGTTCCGTTCAAGGAAAGGATATTTTTTACTGAATAACTTAATTTTTTCAATCCCTTGTTCGAGTTCATCATATTTGCCAAGCTTTCGGCAGCTGATCAGGAAATTGTACAAAGCAGCATAGAAGTAACTGGAGTGATTATCTTTAAAATGCGGATTTGCTTCAAATAGCTCAACATTTTTCTTTTTATACTCGTGTTCTTTTTGTTGGTCGTTTTTGACAAGTTTGTGAATTAGGGACAAAGAGCTATTAAGATAAAATTGCTCATTAAATCCCAGATCTCCTTTTTGTGCACGCTTTGTTTCTTCTTTTAATATACTTAAGTAGGATTTTTCTTCATCCGGGGATAGCTTTTGGCTAAAAGTATTGTTGCTATGGTCACTTAAACTAAAATTGATCTTTTTAAGACGATAAGTGTTTTTGATTTTATCGGTGTAGGCTTCGAATTCCTCAAGGATAGGATATTCTGTGTCTTTGAGCTGAACATCAAAAAAAGAACTAAGCATAATCTCATAAAACAAAACCGCAAAAATATATTCCAGCTCTTCGTATTTAAGGCAAAGTTCTTTGACTTTTTTAATCCGCGTCTGTGCCAGACTATATAATTGTTTGGTCATCAGTAGCTCAATCTCCTCCAGGCCAATACGAATCTTACTACGGATTGATTTTTTACTGTGATAGGAGATAAGACTTTTAAGGATAATATCAGTAAGCTGAACTTTATAAACTTTAAGGTTTTTGTGCACTTTTGAATCAGGGAAGCTATTCTTTACCTGATCCTCATCATAAGCGCTCATACTGTTAATAAGGTCAAAAAGATCGGTTGTGATACTTTTTTCAGAAGCATAATGTCTTTTGAAATACCGCTTTTCAGCAGCTGACATAGCATGGATAAGCTGAAATAGATGATCAGTGGGAATTTTCATGGGATGTTAAAATGTATGTTTGTATAAAAGGGCTATTCCCTAAAATTTACCGGAAAAGAGCAATAGATAATAAAATGTCATCTAGCTACTTTCAAATAAATTTAAAAGGTAAATAATATTAAAAGCTTCTTTTGTGCTGAGGGAGTTACTTTTATACTTTTCTTTTATTCCTAAGATGGAATACAATTACTTGCTAAAACACTTTTATAAAAGTAGTAGACAAGGTAGTAATTATTTTATAAAAAGTAACAATACTTTATCGGGGATGCTTAAACGTATTTGGGAAGTGCTAAAAAAAGTCACCATTGAGTAGTATACCGGAAGAACGCATGAAAGCTCTAATCAGGATTAACCCAAGGAGGATTAGGAAGAGTATAAGTAGTGCGTCTTTTTTATTTTCTTGCTCTGAGAGGGATTTTTCGAAAGCTATATCTTCGTGATCAGCATCGTGAAATGAAATATGTGTGGGCCGTGTTTTACTGTTGTTGTCCAGTTCATAAATGAGCGGTAAGGCAGACTCATAGTCTCTTTCACGAATATGCAAGCCTATACCTCCATCTCCTAAGGGAAATGCGGTGATAGTGTTCACGTTAGTGATAAAACTCTGAATCCCTTGCTGTCGTAAACGGGCAGCGTAGAGTCTGGCAGGCGCCTCGAAGTAAAAATACTTCACCGTGATGATCTTTTCATTCACTTCTCCTTCCGGATCGAAATAATCAAGCAGCTCATTATGTACTTTCATGATATTCTAGTTTACTCAAATTAGAAATAAGATGAGAAACCGGCTTTGGTAAAGGTGTGGTAATTAAAGATAAAAAATATAGAAGAGAAAAAGCATCAAATCTTTCGGATAAAGAGGAAGGTGAAGTCCGAAGCTTTTGCGAGAGCAGTATCAGAGGCTACCGATGCTAATCGGTATCAGTGAATAAGTAGAAAAAATATACGGGTGCTCAACCTGACGGAGCACCCGTATATTTATTTAGGCGCCTCCGGCATCAGCGTTTGCTGCTTCAGCTGCTGCTTCTGCGGCGTTTATTTTATCAATCTCTTTGTCGATATAATAAAGACTCTGAGGGCCGTCACCGATTAATTTTATTTTATCCATGATACTTCGCATCAAGGCTTCTTCCTCGCGTTGCTCGTCAACATACCACTGCAAAAAGTTAAGCGTAGTATAATCATCTTCCTTGTAAGCCTGACTAACAAGCTTATTAATAGAGGCGGTTACCTTTTGCTCGTGATCATATACTTCCTGGAACATTGCCCGAGCAGAATCAAACTTCAAAGGTGGTTGCTTTACAGCAGGGACGATAGCATGACCATCTACCTCGCTGATATAATGAAATATTCGTAGCATATGCGCCCGTTCTTCTTCCGATTGACGATGCATGAATGCTGCACTACCTTCCAGCCCCTCGGTCTCACACCAGGAAGCCATCGATAGATATAAAAACGAAGCGTAACACTCCAGCTCAATTTGCTTATTTAGCGTTGCTTCCATTTCCTTCGATATCATATTGTTAATAGTTTAGAGTGAATTAATAGAGTTTCGATCCACAACAGATCGACATAAGGTAACAACTATCCTTCAAGTAAGTTTATACTTTTTACGGAAAGAAAAAAGATAGGACTAATTTAAAATCAGACTAAATTAACCTTTTGGTGCATCAAGCATAAAGGCTACAGCGAATGCTAATACCGCAATGATCAGCCCATACATGAAAATACCATAGCAGATACGCAGATAGCGATATTTCTTGGCGAGGACCACCCCAAGGTAATATAAGTCTCTGGTCATCGAACTATATAAGAAGTTTGGGTCTTTGATCATTTCCATCATTCCCCAATGGAAATCATCCATTTTCATATTATAGAAATTGCCAAAGAACAAAAGATTAGACCTCTTTGCTTTGATATCATCTACCGTGAATTTTCCTTCTGTGATTTTGGGCCTTGTCGAAAGTGTCGCAAAGATTACGGCCAATAAGCAAACGGTCAACAATACCATTGTAGGGAAAATCAATCGTGGATTGTCTCCAAAACGCGGGGTTAAAACGGATAAGGTAATCGAGATTACAATTGCATTAATACTAAGCATGATATTCGCTTTGTTATCTGCAATAGAACTTAAATTTACGTGCGTACGGTAGGTGGTTCGATACATCGTCTCGACGCCTCTCCCCAAATCCTTAATCTCTGTATCAACCGTTTTCTTTTTTTTCCTTTTTTTCTTTTTGGATGGTAATCCGATATTGCTTAAATCGTCAACCGTATACTGTTCGTTTGGATGAAGGCGTGATCGCTGTTTGAAGAGTTGACGGAGATGTTTTGCCTTTCGATCTCCATAAAGTACTTGTGCTACAGGTGTATGAAATCGATGATTTTTCATGAATTCAATCTCAAAATCTACCCATTCCTGATCTGTCATGACCACCCCCTGGGTAAGGGTCATTTCCTGACGAACGTTACTGCACTTCTCCCAGTAAATTTTTTGACCGACATGACTTAAGTCAGCATCACAAAGCATTTTTTCGAGTATACTTTTGGGTTGGTGAGGCATACGAGTAGCCAGGATGCAAGCTACAACTCTATTGATATCTTCTTCAGAATATTCATGTCCTGATAAGTAATCTTTGGCGTATTTAGCACTTCTGACCTCATGGTCTTTAGCACCTTTGTCATATCCCGTATCGTGAAACCAGGCCGCCAGAAGTAATATCTCCTGATCCGATTCACTTAGTCCGGCTGCTTCTCCAATAGCCTTGGCCGAACCTACAACTGCATTGGTGTGGCTAATATTATGATAAGCATACTGCTCTGGAACCTGCTCAGCGATAAAATTTGTCACATAAGCTTCTACGTCCAATAAAATAGAATTCTCAACCTGCATTCCTTCTTATTTTTACGGGCAATGGATGCTATTACTAATCCAAATTTCGGTCCATTAAGCATTGTACACGAAACGAAATGGCTTGGATTTAAATATTTGCAAACCATTTCCCGACAGGTCGGGAGGAGTTGTTTAGAGGATATGCCTAAAGGAAATGGCTAATAATTGCTCGATGAACCATTTTCTTATCAGTATAAACGCAAAAATTGCATTTTTGGTGACGTAAAATATGGAAAAAATGCCAAAAGGGTCATTAATGTGTAAAATGTAGGCTATAAAGGTCCAGGCAGAACATTATTCTGCTGTAGATTCAATGAAAACCTGACTGTTTTTATGGTCTGCATAGTTCCAGGAAAGCCAACTTGTACCCGCCTTGCGCGCCAGATATCCCTGCTTTTTATATTTTATTGCCGTTTGAATGTTATAAAGATCAAGGTCTGGGTTGGTTTTTTCCTGCTCCAGAAAAAGATAAAGATTTTTGTCAGATACATCGTACAAGAGAAAGTTATAATCGATGACATAACCTTCTTTTGGCTGTAAATTGTGTTTGGTAATTATAATATCCCAATTGATGAATGCGCAAAAAACGAATAAAGCATATGCGGCCCAGGTATTTCTATGAAGGAGATAGTAAAAAGTACGTTTCTCTTTGACTTTCCAAAAGAGTGTAATTAATCCAAAGAAAACGAGTGCCAGAAAAATCAAGACACCAATTCGTTTGTAAGCCAAACCATTTGCTTCAATGTACTGCCAGTTTTTTATAACTACTGAAATTGCAAGGATAGCATTTTGTGCAATCCATAAATACGCGAGTATTTTTAGGGCATTATTTCTGGGGTAGAAATTAAGATTTCTATTAAATAAAATAGAAATCACCACCATGGCTAATAACAAAGCGACGATTAACATATTTGTACCATCGTGTACCATGCTCGAAAATTCAACAGGAGAAAGTTCATATTGTCCGCTGAACCAAACATATCTGATATCAAGAAAATTGACGATGAAAAGTAGGGCATTGAGAGCATATAATAACCCGAGGCCTGATTGAAAGACGGACTTAAGTGCAATCATACTTTTACTCAAAGAATGAGCTCTTCGTCGGCGCTCTAGGTTCACTTTGTGTAATATCTGAGCATTCCTGAAAAAATTAAAATCACTTTTTAATAGGATGGTACTAACCAGGATCAGGCCGATGAGATAAAAGGCTACTTGCCAAAAGGAAATATCAAAAGCCAGCCAATTCCCTATACCATCCCAGAAGTTGTTGGACACTGCTCTGAAGCGAGCATTCGAAAAACTATAAAGGCCATAGAATAACAATACCACTAAGACCGGAAGCACACTTAGCCTTAAGCTTCTAAGTACCGGAGCTAATCGATAGGTGCTGCCTTCACCTTCGTTAAGGAAACGATATAATAATAAATAAGGAGTCCGCAGGAAATGAACTACACTCAAAAAGAAACCATAAAAGAATAACTTCAATTCACTTTGCTTCGCAAAACCAACCATGGTCGTAAAGGAAAGAAGATGTATGACTTTGCTGAATAAGGAGTTGTTCCAAACTACTAACACAGCCGTGATCAGCGTCCCCAGGCCTGTAATGATAACAGGTATCTTCAACTTTTTTTGGGGATTCAAGAATAACAATATTCCAATCATAGAAAAACTGAAGATCAAGACATTTAGCCCCATACCTTCTCCCCAAAAGCAAGAATAGAATAGAATGCTTGCAAAGAGAATTAATCCGTTTTCTAACTTTTGATTTTTCATAATGAGTTATTTTGAATACTAGACGAAGTAGGTTTTTTACGCTTGGTATTTGTTTATTCGCTAAGCTGACGTCTTTGATCATTAACCTCCGTGGGAAGTAGATTAATCACGTTGTTTTTCCATCAAGATGTTTAAGGTCAGGTACCCTATCATCAGAAATGCAGTGAATACTAAGGTTAACTTGATTGCCATGGAATCCGTCATGCTTACCAGGATGTCTTGTGCAAGTACCATTGGTTTGGTAATAATATCCCAACTGTTAAAACGCAGACACCTACCCAGATAAATCCCAAAGCCACAAAGTAACACGGAACCAAATGTGAAAAGCCAACTCAGCTTTTCATTATAGAGTTCCTTGACAAATACCCTCACTTCATGCAAGGAAATTAAGCCCAGCATTAATCCGGTCCACGCGAAGGATACGAGTAGCATCAGGTCAAACCAAAAGGGTACGGGGTATCGCTGATGTAAATGCAAGAGGTCGGTAATGATGTATGGTGCATTTGGAAAAAAAAGTAACCAAAGACCGATCAATCCTAAAGCGAAAATTTTGGATTGGGTTAATTTATAAAAACCAGGAATGGCTATCGCTACCCAGTAAGGAATCCAGGCAAGAAATAAATTCCAAATCAAAAACATAAAGGTCATGCCACGTGATTTTGCAATATCTTCAATTGAGTGGATTGTGCTTAGGTCAACCTGGCTATAGTGAATTCTGAGTCCGACAAGAATAAAACAGAATGCGGTACTTAGACAAAGGATACTAAAAATTTTTGCTTGTTGTGTCATATAATTTTTTTAATCGGTTGTAATAGTG
>JAHDHW010000104.1:0-8099 GCA_020631105.1 Saprospiraceae bacterium
AGAGCGCTCTAAAATTACAGAATCAGTATCCCCACTGATATCTTATAGATTTTTCTTCACAAATCTATTGACGATCATTGTACCATCCGCTGTCGGGATTTGTAAAAAGTATATTCCTGCCGGAAGATCTTGCGTAGCAATACTAACTTTATTAAACCCAATAGATGGATTAAAATTAGTTACAGAACGCTGTCTCCCATTTACATCGTAAATGAATAACTCGTTCGCCTTTTCAGTTTCCAAGACAAACTCAACATTCAGTTCATTACTCACTGGATTCGGATACAGTGCAACGCCATTGGCATTAGGTACAGCACTAAAGATAATCCCACTCTGGAAACCCATGTTTCCTACATTCGTCGCTTCGAAGCTCACAACTGCTTCATCATCTTCATTAGCATTCATACCATCACCATTACCTGGTGTTGAATCCGGATCAGGTTGGAATGAAGTACGAACTTCAGCGTAGAGATCAACCGTTTGATCAATTACCTTATTGAAAAGTACAAGCGTCAACTCCGCTGTTTCTCCAGACTCCAGATTATCAATGGTCCACTCTTCAAAGAAAAGATTGAAATTCCCGATGGTCGCCGCATCACTTGTATAAGCCAATGCTGCAGGTTGAGGAATGTCTACAATAATATCCGAAGTAGCATCCGGCCCATTGTTCGTCAGACTAAAAGTATAGGTTACAAAAGTCCATTGTGCATATGCAGGAGCATCTGTTGTAACACTTAACTCAAGATCAGACTCTCCGTCTCCACCTCCATCACCACCATCTTCGACTGGGGTAATCGTAATCGCTGCTTCATCATCCTCATCCACCGTCATATCTGTATCATTACCAGGCGTTGAATCCGGATCATCAGTCGTTGAAGTTAACACCTGGAAGTAATTCGTGATATCTACGCCACCAACTAATGGGAATAAAACCAACTCTAAGGTTGCAGACTCTCCACTTTCCAAAGCTCCAACATCCCAACGCTCAAAGAATAATTCATAATCTCCTTTTGATGGACTATCACTGGTGTATACTACGCCTTCAGGTAGTCCAGCTGCTACACTCACATTTGTTGTCGCCTCCGGTCCATTATTCGTCACAGTGATACTGTAAGCTACCTCCGTGTACTGAGCATATAAAAGGTTATCAACAGATACCTCTAATGCTACATCAGCTCCAGTAAGTTCATCCGCATTCTGACCATTAATGAAGATTGCAGAAGCGCCTCCAAATAGTTCATTATAACTTGGCGCAACATCACCACTTGCACTTTCCGGGAAGCCTAATAAGCGCCCACCACCATTTGCACGCTCTGCTACGAATACCGTTGCAGTACTTTCCGAGTAAGCGATATCAACCGGATTACCTAAGAAAGTAGATGGTCCTTCAACTCGTAGTTGCTCATCAGCTGAGATATAATCATCCGCACTTGCAGCCATAAAATTATCAACTACGATTACTGCACCATCATCCGGGCTGCTTGCCGCTCCTACATCGGTTAATAACATTTTATCGCTTGAACTAATGTAATTGATACCGTGCGTTCGCACCATATTCTCAATTTCGATTAATTGAGTTGGAGCAATCATTCCTGGTGTCTCCGTCAAGAAGTATTCAAATACTGCCAGTCGGTCAGCGTTATCTTCTATGGCAAAAAGTGTAGAACCTTCGTATACAATTCCCCAGAGATTGATCCCCAGATCATACGTTTTATCCAAAGTAATTGACGTTGCACTTGCATCGTATACCAATAAACGATTTTGGTTACCATTTCCGGCATTTGCATCTTGTGCAACAATCAGCTTAGATCCTGCCAGGGTAATTTCTCTACCATTGCTAAAGTCTGATGTAGAAGTCGCTGTTAATTGTAATGGCGTTCCGGCAGCAATACTTTGAGCAACATTACTATAAGCATTCACTACATTATCACTTCGATTCAATTGGTATAAAACATCATTTGCCTGATCGTAATAAATACCGTCAGCATCTGTTCCCTGACTCGCAAAAGTGCTCGTCATCAAACTATTATCATCCAACAATTCATACAACCCAATATTGCCTGTATTATTTGAAGACATAAAAATCTGGTCAACAACCACTGGTTGAGGAATCGCAGAAGTAAATACTGCAGAGGCTCCGCCAAATGATTCATTGTATGTCGGTGCAATATCACCAGAGACTCCTTCTTCAAACTGAAAACCTAAGACACGTCCACCACCGTTTGCACGCTCTGCAACAAATGCGGTCATCGTAGTTTCCTCCCATGCAATATCTACTGGATTTCCTAAGAAGGTAGATGGTCCTTCGATTCGACTCTGCTCATCTAAAGTAATTATACCATCCATGCTAGCTTCTGAAAAGTCCCAAACCATCGTCACTGCACCATCATCCGGGCTGCTCGCTGCTCCAACATCTGTCAGTAACATTCGGTCACCTGCCGGTACATATGCGATACCATGCGTTCTTACTATTCCTTCTATCTCAATTACATTCGTTGGAGGAATTACGCCTTCTGGCTGAAGGAAGAAATTACTAAACACTGCTAACTTATTCGTATTATCCTGAATAGCGAATAATGCTCCTTCATTGATTACAATTCCCCAAAGGTTAAAGTCAACATCATAAGTAGCAGAAAGTGAAATAGCTGTAGCACTCACGTCGTAAACAATCAAACGGTTTTGATTATTATTCGCTGAGTTAGCATCTTGGGCAACTACCAATTTGTTACCGGCAACAGCAATCTCACGTCCATTACTAAAATCTGATGTAGAAGTTGCCGTCAGCTCTAGTGGCATACCTTGAGCAATACTCTGAGCAACATTACTGTACGCATTGATCACATTATCACTTCGATTCAACTGGTAAAGGACATCATTTTCCTGGTCATAGTGAATACCATCAGCATCCGTTCCCTGAGCCAAGAAGCTACTCATAATCAATTCATTATTTTCTAAAATTTCGTAAACTCCAATTTGCCCTGTAGTATTCGAAGAAACAAAAATCTGACTAGCTACTTCTTGGTCCTCTCCTGCTAATGGAATTACTTCTCCACTACAGTTACCGGTGCCACTAAACGGCATCGCCAGATACGGGAAGCTGCCAGAAAACGGGCGATCATTTTTCTCCACTCCGGTAGTGTAAGTCAATACATCCACTAAATCCTGAGTAACCGGACTCGGAGAATTTTCCGGATCAAAATCATCATACCATAAACCAACTGCCGCTAATACTACACCGGCAACTGCTTGTAACTCAATGCGCGTCACATCATCTTCCAATCGACGGCCATTCGGAAATCCATCCATATTTGGAATAAACTCTAGCTCGGCTGTTTCATTAAATGGTGCTACAGTTAAACCAATAGCTGCTGCCTGAATTAATCCTAACGAACTAAAGTTAGCATCGTCTCTCGGTGTTGGCGGGACCGCCATATTCAAACGAAGCATATCGCCACCATTCGGTAAAAAGTTATTGACAAAAGGTTTTCCTTCTGCTAATGGATTTCCACCTTTTCCGGTCGCTAACTGATATGGTGGAAAGTTAGGTACTCCGGTATGAAATGCCGGCCATAAATCAACTGAACGAGGTTGTCCCGGCCCAGGTAATAATAAAGTACCAAAGATATCATCATCCAAAGCAGTCCCTTCAACAGCATCACTGCCTTTTAATCCATATAATCCATCTGCACCATTGCTAAAGTCAAATGCACCTAAGGAGGACTTTTGAATTCTTAATGGTCCGAAGGCAGGAACTGCCCCACCAAATAAATCATCATCCATATAGAGTGCTAACTCTGGGTTATAAAAATATCCATCCATAGTCGTCTCTGTAATTTCATCGTACGGTGTGATACTATTCCAGTAGTCTTTATCTCCGATCGCAATGACCGCTTCATTCGTCAATGGCATCCCTAAACGAGATACCTGTACCCAATCACCACTGTATTCAGGATTTGCATCCGCACTAAGTGTAGTAATCGCTGGACGACTAGCTGATGCCCATACTCCAATTACATAATCACTATCCAGGATATTCGTCGGCGTAGCCGGTGCATCTGCTTTTAGTAAAGTACTAATCGGTACTTGAATAGCAATCGCACTAACATTATAACATGCTAATCCGTCAACTGGTGTTCCGTTCTGACGCGGCGCATCACCTAAGTCAAAGATACCACCAAGGTCAACAAAAAATGGGTCATCGGTTGGTCCGGCGAATACTTTCTCTCCGGTACTTGCATCTGTAATCGCTCCTTCGAAAAGCGTCTTGTAAGTTGTATTTAATCCAACGGCACTTTCAATAGATCGTGTACCAATATTATTTGGAGGTACGACACCATCTGTGATGATCGTCTGCCAGGTAGTTCCACCATCCAAACTTCTTTGCAAGGTATAAGTGGTCTTTAGATTTTGAGCCCCCAGGCGAATATTGAAAAAGGTAGTCGGATCTTCGTTCACCTGCGTAAAAGTAAAACGATAGGTTACTTCATCACCAGGAATTGTTGCGTCATTATCGACGTGAATTTCGTAGCGGATATTTTCACCGAAGCTATAATAGTTTGGTCCGCCCTGTGGTAATTGCATCGGGACATAAGTAGCAATAAGAGTAATCATATCCGGATTATCCGGGCTTCGAAAAGCATAAAGATCCACATTATCAGCTAATGGGTCATTGGAGATGAGTGGAGCTTCCCGGTGACTCGAGGCCATCAGACTTACAGAAGCAACCATCATCCATAGCATCATTAGTATGCTATTATTCAGGTTAAATAATTTTTTCATTTTTAATATTTTAGTAGCAGCTCGTAGAGCTGCGTTAATTTTAATTAGTTTCAAATTTGTTTTTTATGATCTACTGTCTTACTTCCGTTCCACTCCATGGCATTGCCACGTATGGGAAAGTGGATAAAAACGCTTTATCGTTTTCTTCTACTCCGGTAGTAAAAGTCAGTACATCTAATAAATCCTGTGTTACCGGGCTGGTTGAAGTTTCCGGGTCGAAGTCATCATACCATAGTCCTACAGCTGCAAGTACAGCTCCACTGACGGCCTGTAATTCGATTCGGGTAACATCATCTTCTAATCGGCGACCATTCGGAAATCCATCCATATTTGGAATAAACTCCAGGTCCGCACTTGTATTGAAAGGAGCAACGGTCAAACCAATGGCAGCAGCCTGTATTAGACCAAGTGAACTAAAGTTTGCATCGTCTCTGGGAGTCGCTGGTACAGCCATATTTAGGCGAAGCATATCTCCACCATTCGGTAAGAAATTATTGACAAAAGGTTTTCCGACAGCAAGTGGATTTCCATCTTTACCAGTAGCTAATTGATAAGGTGGGAAATTAGGTACTCCGGTATGAAAGGCTGGCCATAAATCAACCGATCGTGGCTTACCAGCTGCAGGTAGTAAAAGCGTTCCAAAGATGGCATCATCCAAAGCTGTTCCAGCTACTGCGTCTGATCCTTTCAATCCAAAGAGACCATCAGCACCATTCGTAAAATCAAAAGCACCAAGGGACGCTTCCTGAATACGCAATGCTGCAAATGCAGGCACTGCTCCTCCAAAAAGATCGTCATCCATATAAAGTGCTAATTCCGGATTATAGAAATATTCAAAATGATCCGGATTCTCATTGTATGGAGTCAAACGGTTCCACTCATCTTTATCACCGATTGGAATTACTGCTTCGTTGGTCAGTGGCATTCCCAGACGAGAAACCTGAACCCATTCTCCATCATATTCGATATCATTACCAGAATTCAAAGTAGTGATAGCAGGACGGCTCGCAGAAGCCCATACACCGATTACATAATTCGGATCAAGAATAGAAGTTGGTTCGCTATCCGCACCTTCCTTTAATAAAGTGGCGATTGGGATTTGCAAAGCAATGCTGTGTACATTATACTTTGCCAAAGCATCTCTTGCTCGTTCCCCTTGTCGTGGAGAATTTCCAAGGTCAAAGATCGCACCGAGGTCCACATAAAAAGGATCATCAACCGGTCCGGCAAAAACCATTTCTCCGGTAGAAGCTGTGGTAATCGCACCATTGAATAAATCCGCATAAGTGGTATTTAAGCCAACTCCGGACTCAATCGAACGAGGACCAATATTTGGAGGAGGAACGATGCCATTTTCTACAATTACCTGGAAGCTTGCACCGCCATCGATACTTCGCTCCAAGGTGTAAGTCGTTTTCAGGTTTTCAGCACCGAGACGAATATTGAAAAAAGTAGTCGGGTCCTGATTTTCTTTGTTAAAAGTCATCCGATAAATGATATCATCACCTGGCGTGCTTACATCATTATCAATATGAATTTCGTAGCGGACATTCTCTCCGAAGGAGTAATAATTGGGCCCACCAAAAGGCAATTCCGCAGGAATGTAATTTGCGATAATCGTAATTGTATTAGGATTATCTGGGCTTCTAAACGCATAAAGGTCCGTGTTATCCGCCAAAGGATCATTAGAGATCAGCGGAGCTTCCCGGTGACTGGAAGCTTGCACGACACATATGCCGCCCAGCCATACGAACACTGCTGTAGTCAGTAGCGCCTTCAGGCTAAGTTTGGTTAATCGAGTAAGACTTAACATAATTTAAATAATTTGTGATTAAAAAATAAGATAGGCATGGGCATAGAATGGGCTGTTATCTGTTCAGACAACTCATTACAAACTCCGTCTATCTGGTTTGAAAAAGCTGCGACTTACTTGATTAGGGCATCGCCACAACCGAGGTTAATATATCAGGGTTGATAATTTATTTTTCCTGGTAAGACATAGGCGCATTAATCTGACCAAGCTCAGGGAAAAGAGCGCCTGTTCGTTGCGCTTTTTCCGCATGAGCAATGGCTTTATCGGTTTGGGATTGTTGGTGATAGATTAGTGCAAGCATTCGGTTAACATCAATATTTTTGGGGCGTTTGGCGTATTCATCAGCGGCGTAGCTCAGCGCATCATCATAATTTTCCAGGAGGTCTAAATACAGCTGTGCATACTCCAGGTTCATATTATGCCCACTCTGGACATCATCTTCCAGCATTAACATTATCTCTGCTACGATACCCTTAAGTTCATCCTCCCGTTTTTCCACTTTATAGATTGCGGCTAGTTGCTCGTAAAATCCGACTTCCGGAATGATCTCAATTGCTTCGTTGAGCAATGCTTCCGCTTTTTCTAAATTTCCTTTTTCGAATTCCAGATTAGCGAGAGCAGCTACCGCAAAAGGATAATTTTCTCGTTCTTGCAAGATAGTTTGATATTGCATTTCTGCCTGTTTTGGTTTGGCAGCTTTTTCGTAAAGTTCTCCTAAAGTTAATCGCGCCCAGGCCGTTTGTTCATCACTTGGAAATCCGGCATCAACCGCCATCTCCATAGCTTTGATAGCGCCATTAATATCCCCATGAATTTCTCGTAAATAAGATACTCTGGAATAAGATCGAAGATCAGGTCGGATGCGAATCATCTGATCCGCCATTTTGATTGCATTTTCGTAATCGCCTAACTCCACATAGGCATCTACCAATGCACCATAAATCTGAGCATTATGTCGGTTAAGGTGGATGGCCTCTTTAGCAATTGCTAAGGCTTGTACAAATTCATGTTGGGAAAGCATTACAGATGCTTTGTGAGAAAGGGCTCTAAATTTTTGATCCTGACTAATCGCCGGCACAGCCAATGCTTGTTCGAGTACTTGTAAAGCTCCTGGATAATAATGACCATGCTCTCCGGTTACTCTGGCCTCGTGGATATAGACTTCGGCTAGTTTGATATAAGGCTCCACTGCATTTTGTTGGGAACTAATATTTGAAAGGGCCGCAGCGTAGATATTTTGTACGTTTTCCCACTCTTTGCCATTTTGAATTTTGGAATTTCGATCAAGCAAAGCAGGAACATCAGTGATTTGGCTGGTATTTGAATTATTTGTTGTGTCGCAAGCGAAGCACAGACTCATCAAAGCAAAAACCAGTACAAGGGGATAGATTCGTTTCATAATTTTTGTTTTTTTGATTAAAGAAAAAGAGCTCCCCTGAGTAACCATTACGATTACAATAGCCACCTGATGACTGATCAGGGGAGCTTATATGCAAGAACTGTTTTT
>JAHDHW010000104.1:8199-19637 GCA_020631105.1 Saprospiraceae bacterium
TTCTTACAAATTGAATCTGTATTCAAGAAATTATAGTCTATCTTCACGGCCAACATTTACATCTACGAGATCTTTCAAGTAGGTGGATTTATAAATCTCACTTTTTTTTGATTTTTTTTACATTAATTTAGTTCCGCCTTAAAAAAGCTCGAAAAATTATCCTTTAAGTATGATCCGGGATCTGCAAGATTATGTGAATAGTGAAGACCTTTTCTCAAAGGAGGCTAAGATTTTATTAGCCGTCAGTGGAGGGATGGATTCCGTGGTGCTTACTCAACTTATGCATACTGCGGGCTATTCGATTGGATTGGCTCATTGTAACTTTCAATTAAGAGGAGCAGATTCAGATGGGGATGAGATCTTTGTGCAGCAACTGGCGCTTGAGTTAAATGTTCCTTTCTATAGTCATCATTTTGATACTTCGAGCTACGCCGCTGAGCAAAACATATCCATTCAGATGGCCGCTCGTGACCTACGCTACACCTGGCTCGAGGAAATCCGCTCGACGAACGGCTACGCCTATATCGCTACCGCTCATCACCTCAATGATAGTCTGGAAACCGTAATTTATAATTTCGCAAAAGGCACAGGTATTCGTGGCCTTCATGGTATTCTGCCAAAACAGAATAAAATCATTCGTCCGCTTCTCTTTGCCACGCGAGATCAAATAGCCGCTTATCAAGTCCAGCAAGCAATCGCTTTCCGGGAGGATGCTTCTAATGCATCTGATAAATACAGCAGGAATTACATCCGACACCATATTGTTCCTGCCTTAAGGTCTCTTAATCCCAATCTGGAATTAACGGCTGCCACGACTATTAATAATTTGAAAGAAACAGAGTGGTTGTTTTTAGAAATGATCGAACGGTATCGCCAAAAGCATGTTCGAAAGGAAGCAGGACGCTGGTACATCGACTATCAAAAACTTCCGAAGGAAGCGGCAGCGACGATCCTCTTTGAGTTGCTGAGCCCCTTTGGGTTTCATGGTGATCAGGTAAGGATGATTCTGAGGCAAGAACATCAGGCCGGCGTGTATTTTGAAAGTGAAGAGTATGTTTTGTTGATCGATCGGGAGGAATTGATACTGCGCCCACAAGCGGAGCGAGTGCAGCGGGAGCTGCGTATTTCAGCGGTCGATGCTGACGATGCTTTGCATGTCAGTATCGGATCAGCGAATATTGAATGTAAACTTCTGAATGAACCTCCAGAGTCATTTCCAAGAGATGAAAACATTGCTTTGCTGGACTTCGACAAACTAGATTTTCCACTGACCTTACGTTATTGGAAGGCAGGGGATCAGTTTCAACCTTTTGGACTAAATGGTCATCATAAAAAAGTGAAGGACTTTCTGACCAATCGAAAATTAAATCGTTTTGAAAAGAACGAAACGATGGTTATCGAAAGTAATGGAGAAATTTGCTGGGTCGTTGGTCTGAGGATTGACGAGCGCTTCAAAGTTGATGCAGGGACCAAACGCTATTGGCAAATGCACAATACTTCGGCGTAATTTTTAGAGTTCCCTTTTAGTTTTCATAAGCTCTATAATGTAAGAATCCTTAAGCATACATTCAATGCTTAAGGATTCTTAAAAAATATATTTCAATACTTTACAGCTCTACTTTCACATACTCGCCATCTTTGTTTTCTACTAAGTAAGCACCTTTAAAGCCATTACTCTGTGCTTTTTTCTGAGCTGCTTTCGCAGCAGCGAGATTAGAAAAACCTGCTACATACATGATTGTAAAATCGCCATTTTTTCGCTGTTCAATTACACCAAGGTTACTCACCTTAGACGCCTTGAAGTATTGCGGATTTTTATAAGCGGCTAAGCGAACCAGATATTCTTTAGTCAAAGAAGGCGTCTCTACTTCAGGTCTTGGAATTGGCGCATCTTCTATCGCCGTAACTGGCGGAGCAGTATTTTCTTCTTCCAACATCGAGTAAATCTCCAGACCTTCAGTATCGTCTAATGTCTCATTCACGATAAAGGCCATTCGGAATCCGGCTTTTGCTGCTGCCTTACGAGCGGCTTGTGCTTCTGCCTCACTTTCGAAGATGCCAAGTCGAAGCTTTCGGTAACCTTTTTCTGGTCGGCTATATAGATTCCCTAGATTAACTAATGATTTATATGCTTTAGGATCTACCTTTTGCTCTAATCCCATCGCTGCTACTTGTACAGCGTATCCTTTTTGTACAAACTCCTCATCAATCTCTGTACTTTCTGCACTTGTACTTGCACTTGGCGATTTCCCTTCATAAGTCAAGGGTCGGTCTTCAGCAGAAGCTGTTGATCCAACAACTGATTCTACGGTACTAGAAGGATTTCCACTTGCACCGGCATTGGATTCAACATCTGGTTCAGCAGTATCTGTAATTAAAGGAGTATTGCTCACACTGGTAGAAGAAGGAGAAAAACGCACTGTTCCTAACATGCTTTTATCCATACCACTTCCAGTAGTTATTCTTTGATGCGTATCGGTGTATCCTGCTTTCGAATAACGGATCACATAAGTTTTGCCCGCTTGTAATGCCAGTCGATACTCGCCATTATCATTCGAAGTAGTTTCCATCTTAGCACCATCTCCCTGATCGGTAGCCCGAACAAAAACACTTGGCACTGCTGTATTATCTCGCATGTCAATTACACGTCCAAGGTATTTATCTGCTTCACGAGTAAGGACTACATCAATATTTTGAATTCGTTTTCGGCCATCAGAGTTAACGGTAATCTCCGAACTGGAATATCCGGCTTTACTTACGGTGCCTTCACATTCTAACCCCGGTAGCGCCTGAAAACTGTATGTCCCTTTTTCATTAGTCGTAAAGCTACTCTCCCCGCAAGAAGAAAAATCAATCGTTGCTCCGGAAATTGGACTATTATCACTTGCATTTCTTACACTAATGACAATGTTATCTGAAAGCTGTGAGAACTGATAAATATCTTCGTTTCCTTTTCCTCCTAAGCGATTAGATACCAGGTAACCAATATTGCGTTCATTATCGAAAATCAAACCGTAGTCATCCCGGTTTGAGTTAATTGCGTTTCCAAGGTGGAAGATCCGATTCCAGGTACCGCCGGATTGATCGGCCTTAAACAGGTCATATCCACCAAGTCCCTGGTGCCAGTCAGAAGCAAAATATAAAACATCCTCCTCCACGAAAGGCGTAATCTCATTTCCCGGAGAGTTGACAACAGGCCCAAGGTTTTGTGGACTTGACCAGTTTGCTCCGGTACGTGTTGTTACATAGATATCAAAACCACCATAACCATCCGGACGGTCAGAAGCAAAGTAAATCTTAGTCCCGTCTTCATTAATATGACCATATCCAGTCGAATAACCACTACCATTAAAAGCAAAGGCTTTTGCATCTTTCCAATCTCCGTTGCCGGTCGCTTCACCGATATACATGCTAAGTTTCATTCCACTCGTTGGAAGTTGACGTGTGCCATTGACGAAATTATTTTTTGTCACAACAACCCAATTTCCATTCTCTGAATAACTTACCGGACCTTCATTATAATTATTCTTATAGTCTCCTCTCAAAAATGATGGCTGCTGGAGATATCCATTATTGTCCGTATCTGTAATAAATAATTGATTCATCGCCAGCCCCGTCCAGTTTTCGCTGGATTTATCATTATCTCGCTTCATATCTCCACGTGCCGAAGAGTATACTACTCTATCGCCGAAGAATGAAGGGCCAAAATCCGAAGCAGACTTATTAAGATACTCTCGTTTTACACGATATAAGGCAGGCACTCCTTGCAAAGACTTTGCATAATCAACATTCCCTGCATAGTGAGACCCCACATAAGGATTCGTCTCGGCATATTTTGTAAACCAGACTTTTGCGTCATCATATTGATTCTTATTAACTAGTGCTAATCCGTAGTTAAAATAGGCAGCTGGATCAACCTTAGGTTGAGCAACGGCTTTTTGGTACCACTCAGTAGCTTGATCAATTTGATTAAGGTGACGATAAGATTCAGCCATCTTATATAATGCTTCTGCATTATTAGGGTCCGACTGGAGTACAGCACGGTAGGACTTGATTGCCAGGTTATAGGCATTAAGTTCGAACTCTTTGTTGGCTTTACGAATATTCTGTGCAGAGACGACAGAGGTAAATAGTAAACATACCACTGTTAGCGTGGGAATAATTATGTGTTTCATAATTGGTAATTCCGATTAGTAATCAATAGACGGCTTTAATCATTAATTACTAAAACCGGCTATTCTTTGTTTTCTCATTTGTTATGATGAACGTCACAATAAATGTACGTTCGTACTACAAAATTACATCAAATGATGTACAATTTCCTGTTAAACGTGATTTACTACCCTTTAATGTATCACTTTTAGGTTTTATTTCATCAAAAAGCTTACCTAAAATATTACAGGTTTTATTAATTCGAAGGTTTTAGCATGGTCTATTCTATATATGTTAAAATTAATCATAATGCCTAAACACCTAAAATACATGTATATACTCCTCCTTACTGCCAAAACCGACCATTCTAAGGTGTAAGATTAGTTCCAATATTAAGATGATCTAAAGATTAAAAAGACACAAATCATCCTCTGCCTTAAGACAAATTTAACAGCCGCCGATTCGTCAAAAACTCAATTAGTATTATTCAATATCTACAATTGTCAAACAATTGCCAGCTCCTAATTGCATTTTTTGGTAATATGCGTGCAAAGTGCTAAAACGATACTTACGCTCGTCTTAAAGCGCCTTCAATAGAATTACGAACTAACTTATCACAGAATCTATCACTTATGCAAAAGCTCTTACTACTGTTTTTTTTATTTATTCTAGGGTCCTCTACCCTCTCCGCACAAAACCTCAGCCACGTGCTTGGAGATGTCCTTGTACGACCGGTCGCAGGTCAAGAAATTGAATCTTTAATTTCTAACCTCAGATATTTCGAAGGAAATCCAACCCGGCTGCAGGTCGTTGAACAAATCTCTCGTCCACTGAACATCTGGCGCTTAAATTTTGATCATACGGTAATCCACGAGCAACATTTCTTGCGGTTTCTACAAGCGAATCCAAAAATAGAAACCGTGCAATTTAACCACCTGGTCACTATGAGAGAGACCATACCTAATGATACCTTCTTTGATGATCAGTGGCAATACATTAACATGGGGCAAAACGGAGGAGTAGTTGGTGCCGATATAGACGCTGATCTTGCCTGGGACATCACAACGGGTGGAGTCACGCCGTTTGGGGATACTATTGTAGTGGCAGTCCTGGATGACGGAATTGACATCGGACATGAAGACTTTGGAGATAACCTTTGGTTGAATCATGCCGAAATCCCCAATAATGGAATTGATGATGATGGTAATGGTTATGTTGATGATTACCTGGGTTGGAATATCAATAGTAATAATGACAATATTAATGGTGGTGGACATGGTACACCTGTTGCAGGTATTGTCGGCGCTCAGGGAAATAACGAACTGGGAGTCACCGGTGTCAACTGGGATGTAAAAGTCATGGTTATCCGTACCGACTTCAATACGAATGAAGCAGACGTGATCGAGGCTTATTCCTATGTTTTGGAAGCGCGTCAATTATACAATGAAAGTAATGGTGATGAAGGTGCCTTTGTAGTTTCCACCAATGCATCCTGGGGAATTGACTTCGGTCAGCCAGAAGATGCACCACTTTGGTGTGCCTTTTATGATACCCTCGGTCACGCCGGAATCCTTAACTGCGGTGCTACTATTAATGGTAATCAAAACGTAGACGAAATTGGTGATCTTCCGACGGCTTGTCCTAGTGATTTTATGATCTCGGTCACCAATATGAACCGAACAGATAATAAAGTTACCAATGCAGGATACGGGCTAGAAACGATTGACCTTGGTGCTTTTGGTGCAAATACTTATACGACCGCCGACAATAATAGCTATGGAGGGTTTGGAGGAACGTCAGGCGCGACGCCACACGTTACCGGAGCCATAGCCTTATTGTATTCTGCACCTTGTGACAATTTAATCTCTATCGCTAAAGCGGACCCCGGACAGGCCGCCTTATTAGCCCGGCAATATATTCTTGAAGGTGTTGATCCTAATCCTAGCCTGGATGGGATTACAGTCACCGGAGGTCGCCTAAATATGTTCAACAGCTTAAATGACTTGATGAACAACTGTGTTCCTTGCTTACCTCCGGGTGGGCTCGATGCAGAGGATATTACCTCGAATACGGCAAATCTTTCCTGGTTTACTTCTTCAGAAACGACTTCCAACACCTTACGCTGGAGACTTTCAGGGACAGAAGACTGGACTGTTTTGGATAGTGTAAACACTCCGGTTCCATTAACAGGATTGACGGAATGTACAATGTACGAATTTCAGGTTACCGCTACTTGCGATACGCTCGATAGTGGATATTCTCCGATTGAGACATTCACCACAGATGGATGTTGTACTCCTCCTAATGGCCTTACACTTAGCAACCTGGGAGAAGATCAGGCATCTTTTACCTGGATTGGATTAACTGCTGCGCAGTCTTATAATGTTTTACTCAGTAATGCCTCTACTACGATTTTGTATGAGGATGTTACCTCAAGTGAAATTGATATTTTTGATTTGTCTCCTTGTGAGACTTACAGTGTTTCGGTGCAAACGAATTGTGCCGATTCTACCACCGCTTTCGGTACTGCGATTACCTTTACGACCTTAGGTTGTGGTGCTTGTTTTGATTTTAGTTATTGTGAGACTACCGGAGAAAACTCCAGCTTTGAATGGATTGATTCAGTACAGATTGGTGATCTCTTAAATTTCTCTGGTGATAATGGTGGTTATATCGCTTTCACTGATGCCCCGACTACTTTTACTACTTTCAATAGCTATCCGGTGAGATTGGTACCCGGGTTTTCAGGAACGCTTTATGATGAATACTGGAAAATCTGGATAGACTTTAATCAGGATGGTGTGTTTGATGATCCTGGTGAACTAGCTTATGATGGTATAGCGCCAACGGCCGAAGCAAGCACGGGATCTTTACTGATCCCAGGTACTGCAATGCTTGGTAGCACTCGGATGCGGGTAAGTATGGAATGGGAAGGGAATGACGGTACGGGCGTTCCAGAGCCCTGTGAATCCTTTGGTTTTGGAGAGGTAGAAGATTATTGTATTGATATCATTGAAGGAGCACCTTCTCCTTGTGATGCACCAGTGAATCTGGATACGGTCTTAGTGGCAACAAATCTTGCACAACTAAACTGGTCCGACGCTACGGATGACCATATTGATCATAATGTTCGTGTAAAAAGAACAAACGAAACAGATTGGGCCCTTTATTCCAATGTTACGATGCCTTTTGAAGTTACTAACCTGGTTACCTGTATCGAGTATGAGTTTCAGGTACAGGGCAATTGTGCGGATGGTGTTAGTCAAAGTGAATTTTCGGAGAGCTTTGTTTTTACAACGGCAGGTTGCATTACTTCTTCAACCGGAGAGGCAACGGAATCCATCTCCATGGAAGTTTTTCCAAATCCATTCACAAGTGACTTAGTGATTGACTTGAATTTAGCGAGTGCTTCAGACATCCAGTTAGAGCTTCTTGACATGAGTGGTCGTATCTTACATCAAGAAAAACAAAATGCCTTTGCAGGCAGTCAACAGATTATCATAGATAATCTTAGTCATTTATCCGCAGGTGTTTACCTTTTGAAAGTACAAACCGAACAAGGAGCAGTTTATCAAAAGCTTATTAAATAAGCGCCATTGTGATTAATCTGTATTCGCTGGTTCCGATAATTATCGGGACTGGCGCTGAAAACATCCTTAAATAAACAAGCCGATAGTCCAAATAAGAGGGCTATCGGCTTATTTTTATTCTATTCTGCGTCTTTATAACAAATTTGAAAATTCACTTCGTTTTGACTCTTAAAAAGATGGCTTATCTTCGGCCTGAATAAAACCTTTAATCCATGAAATTTTCATCCCTACTTTTATTGACTTGTAGTCTCTTAGTTTTAGCATTCTGGACTACCTGTAATGATCAACTCTCAACTGCAAGTCAAACTGCAGAGAATACTGTTTCCGTTTGTATTGACTCTTCTAAAATAAATCTACAGCAAGGCTGTCCGAGAAATTATGATCCGGTCTGTGGTTGTGATGGCAATACCTACAGTAATGAGTGCGAAGCCAAAAAGCGTGGTGTTACTTCGTGGATTGAAGGAGATTGTCCGTGTATTCTTGAAAGCCGAATCAAAGTAGATGCACCTTGTACAAAAGAACTTGCACCGGTTTGCGGTTGTGATGATAAAACTTACGCCAACAGCTGTATTGCTGAAAATGCAGGTCTAACCTCCTGGGAAGAAGGGGCCTGTTGTGTCGACCAAACAAAGATATCTCGTAAACCTTGTCCAACAGAAGATAAGCCCGTATGTGGTTGTGATAACGTAACCTACACTAATGAATGTGAAGCGAGCAATCAGGGATTGACCAGCTGGACCGAAGGACCTTGTCGTAAAACGTCAAAATGCATCGACCCTAAAAAAATAAATCCATCACAAATCTGTACCCGCGAATACAAGCCCGTATGTGGTTGTAATAACAAAACCTACGGTAATTCCTGTGAGGCAGAAAAGGCGGGAGTCACACGTTGGACGCCAGGCAAGTGTCAATAATCAGCGGACGGATCCTGACGCCCTCGCCAAAGGCGGAAGTCAGGAAAAGAATCAGTGAATCATAAATATATTCAGGGGGCATACTTTAAGAAACACTACCCTGCTTAATCTAACAAGAATTTGAAAAAAATAACGCTTAAGAAAGGTAAAGAAGCTTCCTTACTTCGATTTCATCCCTGGGTTTTCTCCGGCGCGATAAAAACGAAAATGGATGAATTTGAAAATGGAGAACCGGTGGAGGTATTTGATTATCAAGATGAATATCTAGCCACTGGTCATTTTCAGCGCGGTAGCATAATGGTACGGGTCTGCTCCTTTGAAAAAACGAATCTCAAACAAAACTTCTGGAATAAGAAGCTAGGCCAATCACTTACCATTCGAAAAGCACTTCATTTGGAAGCACAAGAGACGGACTGCTTTCGGCTAGTACATGGAGAAGGAGATGGATTGCCAGGGCTGATTATAGACATCTATCGAAAGACAGCGGTTGTACAGTGTCATTCTATTGGGATGTATCTGGAGCGGTATAAAATTGCCAAGGCTTTAGAAAGTAATTTTGGAGAAGATCTAGAAGTTATTTATTGTAAAAGTGCAGAATCCTTACCGCGCGAATTTTCTGCTAATATCGAAAACGAATACCTCCTCGGCGAAGGTGCGCAGGACACCGTGATGGAACATGGGCATCGTTTTGCAGTCAATTGGGAAACCGGACAAAAAACGGGATTCTTTCTGGATCAGCGAAATAACAGAAATCTGTTGGCTCATTACGCAAAAGGCAAAAAAGTACTCAATGCTTTTTGTTACTCCGGAGGCTTTTCTATTTATGCTTTGAAAGCAGGCGCTGAATTAGTGCACTCCGTAGATGTTTCGCAAAAAGCGATTGACCTGACCAATATTAATGCTACGCTAAACGGCGATTTTGATGGACATCATGAAGCCTTCGCCTCTGATGTAATGCAGTTTTTAAAAAGTAATACACAGGAATACGATCTGATGATTGTCGATCCGCCGGCCTTTGCCAAGAGTATCAAGAAAAGACATAATGCGGTACAAGGCTATAAGCGTTTGAATACTCTGGCCTTACAAAAGATTGCACGACAAAGTATTCTCTTCACCTTCTCCTGTTCTCAGGTGGTTGATGAAGCACTATTTTACAATACCATCGTAGCCGCAGCTATCGAAGCCAAAAGAAAAGTCAGCGTCTTACATCGTTTGAATCAGCCCGCTGATCATCCGGTAAGTCTTTTCCACCCGGAAGGATCTTATCTAAAAGGTTTAGTTTTGTATGTACAATAGATTTCCTTGTCCTTAAAGCTATGACTAATGTTAATTTACTATTTAATCTTTATCCTTATCGGTATTGTTAGTGCCACAATCATTAAGTCCCGGCGAGTAAGTCGCAATGCAAAAGTATTAGAGGAGTATGAGAAGAATCAGCCCAAATTCGATTTCTACAGAATTCTACCTTTCTCTGTTGAGGCGTTAAAAATTGAGCACACCCAAAATGGATTACGCACACTAAGCTTTACACCAATTAGCGTAAAGCAGATTGATGAAGATGTCTATTCCATTTATGTAAAGTCAACATACGAATCCAAGATCGTTGAGTTCGAATTATTTATTTATGATAAGATAATGATTGACGAAGAGGATAACACGCATAAATACTCAATGGCCTTACTTCATACCGAGCGACCTGGCAGCGACAACCTGATTAAAATACTGGCCAAGCTATTTCAGGTAGAAATAAATGCCTCTGCTCAAATTACCAGAGAAACAGTATTATTCTCTCAACCCCAAAGCATAAATATCGACTTGCTGTTCCAGCCATTCAACCGAACGCTTTTCTTTGCCTCCAACGCAAAAGTATACCCAAGTGCTTGCCTGAATATTGAGTTTGACCTAAACAAAGGCTTCTTTAAAATAAGCGAAGTCGATGCAATTTATCGGCCGATCATAATTGAGCATTTATTATTTAGGAGAAATATAAAGAATCCTGCGAAACCTGATCAGCAGTAATTTGTTCTTTAAAAAAACTACCTAAACAACTTCATGCTTAAACGGGACACCTCTTAAATAATGAGTAAAAAAATTGCCATAATTGTCGGCCATCCGGACGCAGAGAGTTATAACTTCGCAATAGCCGAGGCTTATAAAACCGGAGCTGAAAAATCAGGAGCTGACGTCCGAATGATTTTCATCAAAGATTTAGCATTTAACCCTAATCTCGAATTTGGTTATCGCAAAAGAACAGAGCTCGAGCCGGATCTTATCGAAAGTCAAAACACCTTAAAATGGGCCGATCATATTGTTTGGATTTATCCCGTTTGGTGGGGTTCTGTCCCGGCAATCATGAAAGGATTTATTGACAGGGTTCTATTACCAGGTTTTGCCTTTAAAAAGAGAGAAGGTTCCGTATGGTGGGATAAATTTTTTACAGGGAAGACTTCAAGGTTAATTTGTACACTAGATCAACCACCTTGGTATTATACTTTAATCAATGGTGCACCCAGCCATAAAGCCATGAAAAAATTAACCATGAATTTCATAGGTGTAAGCTCTGTAAAAATAACTTCGATTGGCCCAATCCGTTTATCCAAAGAAAAATTCAGGAAAGGCTGGCTGGATAAAATTGAACGGCTCGGCGCCAGAAACAAATAATTCTAAGTATTTAAAAACAAAAATCCCGGATGTTCAATTCAGAACACCCGGGATTTTTATTTTATTTCCCCTCCCTTAGAAAGGACAACCTACACAAACATCTACATGAGTATTTGGATTA
>JAHDHW010000105.1 GCA_020631105.1 Saprospiraceae bacterium
CTTTTGACTTCCATGCCGCAATGATAATACGGCCTTTTACTAAATCCAAACTAAGCTTGGAGTTTTTAATGCGTTCAAGTATGTTTAAGGGCTGTTTTTTGGGTCTAAATGATTTCCCCGTGGGAGTCTTTCTGACTTTCGTACTTTCGCTCCGTTAAACATTTGGTCGGTGAGGATCGGTAAGCTAGATGCGTGGCTTAGTGGGGTTAGCAAAGATTGCCGAGCCGCTCAATAGGTTCAATTTGAACCAACTTTCGCAGGACGTATAAAAGTAATTTTTAATTTATTTTTTAGAAGCTCTTTTCCTTTCTTATCTTTAGGAAGCAACGATGGAAACAAAGCAAAGCAAATAAACTTTCCATTTCCTTAAAGGACCAAAAATCCAAATTATGAATAAGACCAAAGTTAACCTCGGCCGCGGATGGGCCATTCTTAAAAAAAGCAATAAACTTATAGGCGTAAAGATTAAGCCTGGTGCAAAAACACTTCCTGCTTCTCTGAAAGAAAGCCAGGTAGTTTATCAGCATCTTGCAGGCTTCAAAATATACCGGGTCGGACGAACCTACAAACAGGTAGAGGCTGTGTTGAATAAGGTGCGGAAGCACCGTAACGTTTTATTGGGGACCCATGTGTATTTCAAAGAGTCCAGTGATAAACCTATCGTACCTAATGGAATGATTTTCGTCGCGTTCAGCGGCGAATCCAAGACGAAAGATCAGCGAGCAATTATAAAAAAACTCAAGCTTAAGCAAGAGCGAAAAGTTGGACCTAATAAAGTGGTTTTGCAAGTCACGAAAGATTCCGGCAATCCACTAAAAGTATGTCAGGCGCTATTAGCTTCTGGGGCTGTCGCTGAAGCCATTCCGGATTTTGATGTGCCGATCACGTTTTATGATTCATTCGAACCGCAAAATGATCTCTTCCCTCTACAATGGTATCTTGAAAATAATGGCGCTGCGCCAGGTGAACCACGCGGTAAAATCATCAAAGGCGCTGGCTTAAAGGTCGCTAAGGCCTGGAAGCGCCTAGGGAATAAAGGCTCTGATAAAGTACGCATTGCTATTTTCGATATTGGTTTTGATCGTACTCATCCTTCATATAAAGCTAAGATTGTAGCGGACCATGTGATCTGGCAACAAGGAAGTTCTTCACATGGTACCTCTTGTGCAGGCTTGGCAATTGCATCGGATCAGGGATCGGGTATCGTCGGTGTTGCACCAAATGCGGAATTGGTGTTAGTGGAAGGTCCGACCTTTTCCTGGTTTGAATTAGAAACCGCATTTAAGTTTTGTATGGATAATGATGTGGATATCATTAGTTGTAGTTGGGGGCAGCAGGATTTTCCGTCGGGGCATGATCCTATGCATGATCAGGTATTAAGAGATATTACTACGAAAGGCCGTAAGGGTAAAGGTTGTGTCGTGCTATTTGCAGCAGGAAATGAAGATTCTGAACGAGTCAATATCATGGGTAAGCTACCCAATGTTATTTGCGTTGCAGGGTCAACAAGTGGAGATGGGCACTGGATATATTCCAATCGAGGAGAAGAACTTTCTGTCACTGCTCCGGGAGGAAACTGGCCGCTGATTACCTCGCGTGCCGCCTGGGCAGATGAATACTGGGTCGATGGCAAAAGTAGGGGAGAGGCAGGATTGTACAAACATTTTGAAGGAACCTCCGCGGCTACGCCGCTCGTCGCTGGCGTCTGCGGATTGATCCTTTCGGCTAATCCTGATTTAAGTGCTGCTGAGGTAAAAGACGTCCTTCAGCAAACTGCGGATAAAATCGGGACCAAAGATGAATATAACAATGGACATTCGATTCGCTTTGGCTATGGAAGAGTGAATGCCGAAGCAGCAGTAACCGAGGCACTTCGGTTAAAAGATCCTTCTACTGTACTACCAGATATAAACGCAGGTTCTGGAAATGGCCTCTATCATTTTGAAGTTGATCCCATGCCTTCTAGTGGCTGGGGAATCCAAACAGGTGCGCTTCGAGAATATGGAAATGTCTTAAAAATGGTCGATAAATTGCAGAAGCTATTTGGCAAACGCGTACTGATCCACATTAGCGAACTGAATGGTCAACCCAATTATAAAGTCATCCTTGGTCCGTTTTCTACGAAAACGAAAGCAAAAGATTTTCAAAAGAAAGTACAAAATGCTGGCATGGAAAGTTTCTTGAAAAACCTGAAAACGGTACAGTAAGGCATTAAACAGATTTTTCGGTATGTACAATGTATTAAGAAAAATGATTATATTTATTCGTTCTTAATACATACCCTTATGCTACTCTACTACTATTTGCAGAAAAGAGCTTTGCTCTTTGTGCTACTCACTACTATATGCCTACCTCTTGTTTATAGCCAATCAAGTGTCAATGATAGCTTATTAATGAACTTGCCCAGTCAGCAGGATACTGTCTACATAAATCAGTTGCAAAAGGTTATCCCTCAATTAAAAGGTACTGATCAACGGAAGGAATATGCCCAACTTTCTATTGATTTATCGAAGATACTCGCATACCAACAAGGGCTGGCAGAAGGCATCGCACTTTTGGCGGAAGCTCAAAGAAAAGAAAATGATTTTGAAGCGGCTGTTGATAATTTCAAAAAAGTAAGTGTCCTGGCAGAAAAATTAGAGGACATAGATTTGCAGTTTTTAGCTTATCGGAAAACAGCATATTGCTTACGACAAATGGGGAAGCTTCAGGAAGCATATCAGCTTTTGACCACAACGCTCCAGTTTGCGGAAGATCAGGGAGATGCTAAATTAGTCGCTAAGTCTTATTTCGAATTGGGAGAGTATTTTCGCTTGCAAAATGAGGTAGAAAAAGCGGTAGATTTTTTCGAACGATCCAGAGCTCAATATGATGAGGAGTCAAAAGATGAAGGCTATTGCAATACTACTTTTCATATCGGGATTACGCTCAAAAAAGCGGATACTAAACAAAAGCAAAAAGAAGGAATTGAACTTTTAGAAAGCTTGACGGAGGGTTTCTGCTGGGAAAAAAGGTCACAATACAGCAAAGGAGTGTTACTCAATAATCTTGGTAGTGCGTTTGTAAGTATCGGTGATCTGGCTAAAGGAGAAAAATATTTATACCGCGCGCTTGATATTAAAAAAGGAGTTGGAAATCCTGTTTCACTAGCATATACCCTGAACGAACTCTCCTCTCTATATCTGGAAAAAGAAAACCCTCAGCGAGCTTTGGAGTTTGCCCGGGATGCTTTGTCAAAGGCTGAGGATAAGAAAAATGTATTTGTCCTCGAAGATATCTATCGCAACTTATCAGAGTCGAGTTATAAGACCTCCAACTTTCAGGATAGTTATGATTTTCTTCAGCAGCATTATAATATTAAAGACTCCATTCGTGGCATTGAAACCAGTGAGACCATCGCGCGATTAGATGCAGAATATGATAGCCAGAAAAAGGAGAAAGCATTACTTGAAAAAGATCTGGTCATTGCACAGCAGGAAAGCCGTTTGAATCAATTTTTATTCGCCGGGCTAGCATTACTTTCGCTGATCATTGGCGCCTTGATCTGGTATCGTAATCGACTGAATCGACAACGCCTTGAAGCTTTAAAGTTACAAGAGCTCGACGAACTAAAGACCAACTTCTTTACGAATATTACACATGAATTTCGGACACCGCTTACCGTGATGCTCAATAGTTTGCCAGAAACGGATACAGAAAACGACTCCTATTTTATGAGTAAGCAAGGAGTAGATATGATTCGCCGAAACGCTGAGCGACTTCAGCAATTGATTAACCAATTACTGGAATTATCTAAACTAGAGGCAGGGGAATTACGACTACAGTTAACGGAAAATGACTTAGGTGCTTATTTGAAAATACTAACTAATAATTTTCAAAACCTTGCGACCAGAAAAAATATTCGCTTACAATTTATTAATCATCTCAAATCGGAAAAGTATTTTTTCGATGTAGATAAGATGGAAAAAGTAGTGGGGAATTTATTGCTAAACGCAATTAAATTTACAGAAGAGGAGGGAGAGATAAATGTATGGGTGAGTAAAAATCAACAAGACCTCGAGATCTCCATACAAGATAGCGGTATTGGAATCGAAGCTGATCAACTACCTTACATTTTTGATCGATTTAGACAATTAGACCCTTCAGCGACCCGGGCTTTTGAAGGTACCGGAGTAGGCCTGGCACTGGTCAAAGAACTGGTCAAAATCCATAAGGGTAAGGTGACGGTAGAAAGTGTAAAAGGCAAGGGAACCGTTTTTAAGGTCGTCTTACCCGCGAATAAATCTGCTTACCCTCGTGCTGCCTTTGAGCCTGTTCCTTTTGTTAAGATTGCAGAAGTTAAAAGACCACTCCCGATACAAGCTCAACATAAGGCGACGGTGGCAACAGAAAATAGTGGGAATAAAAACCGCTTGTCTGTACTAATTGTAGAAGATGATCCCGATCTACGGTTATTATTAATACAACAGCTTCAGGAGTTTTATCAGGTGATAGAAGCAACGAACGGAGCGGAGGGGATCAATCTGGCGATTCAACATATCCCTGATCTAATTATTTCTGATATTATGATGCCACAAAGTAGTGGTCATGCACTTTGTGATACACTCAAAAAAGATATTCGTACCAATCATATCCCAATTATATTATTGACAGCAAAGGTTACCCAGGTAGAAAAGAATGAAGGCCTGGAGACCGGCGCTGATATTTATCTCACCAAACCCTACAATCCACAAGAACTATTACTACAGATCCGAAACCTATTGCAACAACGAATTGTCTGGCAGCAACGCTTTGCCGGGCAAACGGTATATCGTACGCTGGAGTCGCCTGTTCAGTCTAGTAAAGATCAATTTGTTCATCAACTACTAAGTATCATCGAAAAGGAGATGTCAAATGATAAATTTGGTGTCGAACAGCTAGCCACAGCCGTACACATGAGCAGAAGTCAACTCTATCGAAAGGTAAAAGCGCTGACTGATAAAACGCCTAATCACTTCATTCGGGAGATCCGGCTTGAACGAGCGAAGTTACTTTTGGAAAGCGAAGCCGGGAATGTATCAGAAATTGCTGAAATGGTCGGTTTTTCGAATGCTAACTACTTCTATAAAAGCTTCAAGGCTCATTTTGGCAGAACACCTGGCGAAATCCTACGCAAAGTTTGACCCGCAACAATATTACAGGTTTTTGCAACATACCAACCTGTTTTGACACAGATTTGCATCAAATGTACCCTCTTTAGGCCTACTGTTTGACCTATTGTAATGGTAACTTTATCTAATTGCTCAGATAACCTTTCGAGGCATATGCTAGGCAATATGAGAAAGTTACAGTAAGGCTTTCGTGGCCCCTATAGCTAAAGAAGTCTTAACGAGGTTTTATGGAATCTCTAATTTTTATGCTTCAGATTTAATATTACTATTACAACTGCATGTAATAGTGTTGGTTATCGTTCAAAAGATGGAACAAGGGCGCAAAAAGTTGAGTCTAAGCAGTAGGTAAGTTACCAGGAACCGGTAACCCACAGGGAATCATTTTATGTGCAAACTTTCCTTTACCTACTGCCCATCTATTTTTTATCCGGCCTACTTGGGCGCACTTCGATTTTACTCGGTAATGAACGTCCAGGCATCGTCAATAAGTCGACACATAATTTTCCGATATCTTCTGGTTGTATTTTCCATGCGTCTTTTTCATCTGGTTCGTTTCCATTGAAATGCGTCGATACAGAACCCGGCATAATTGTCGAGACCTTAATATCATCTTTTCGAACATCCAGCATGACGGCTTGAGTAAAACCTACTAAGCCAAATTTGCTGGCATTGTATGCCGCTCCTTGTGCGAAGAAATTAGTACCTGCCAAACTCGCAATCGTGATTAGGTAACCTTTGGATGCTTTTAGTGCCGACAAAGCTGCCTTTGTAGTATTAAATACACCTGTCAGATTGATGTCAATCACATCATTCCATTGAGTATCTGTCATTTCCTGAATCGGCGCAAAATGTCCTACTCCCGCATTTGCGATGACCGCATCTACTTGCCCCCAATGATCTATTACTTTTTGTACCACCGCTTGCTCATCTTCAAGTTTACGGACATCTGATGCAATGCCAATCACCTGATCTTTACTTCCCAAACGGGCTGCTGCTTCATCCGCACTAGATTGACTTCGGCTGGTAATCGCAACCTTCATCCCTTTCTCGATAAAAGCTTGGGCAATACCAAAACCTATACCTTTTGAACCTCCGGTTATAATCGCTACTTTGTTTTCTAACATTGGATTTTTATTTTTTCTCTGAAGTGCTGCCGTTCTCAGAAATGGGAGCACCTGTTTAATAAATGAATTTAATTCTTTAACAAAACTTATGAATGCACTGCTTTGTTCAAATCTTATTAATCAAGCCCAAATTTTGATTGGAACACCTAAAGTAACGGGAATGCAATAATTACAAGAGACTATAACTGACGCGAAGATGCCTGCCTGCCGGCAAGGCGGGGTTAGCATTTGCTCCAAAGGAGTTACTATGTAGCAAATCACTTCGTCGTCAGTATAAACCCGATAATTTTGGTAAATTTAAGGCACAGTAAGAGATATGATTTTCAAACCCTACAGTCTGGTTTTTATTTTTTTGATGTTTGTGGTATCCTCCTGGTCCCAGCAGGCCTTATCACCACGAACAGCAAGCTATGATATTGCGGTAGAATTGGATGTTGAACAAAAGAAAGTCTACGGCAAACAGACCTTGTATTGGAAGAATCCTTCCCAGGATACTATCACAGAGCTTCAATATCATCTTTATCATAATGCTTTCAAAAACTCCAAGACGACCTTTATGCGCGAACGAGATTTTGACTTGTTAGATGCAGAAGAAGCGGACTGTAATTGGAGTTATATTGATGTGCAGCGTATTCAGGATGAATATGGGAATGACTTGAAATCAAGGATGGAGTTTATTCAACCGGATGATGGGAATGAATTTGATCAGACTGTTCTTCGCGTTCCGCTCATCACGCCGATTATGCCGGGTGATTCGATTAAGGTTGAATTGGATTGGGTCGGAAAGATTCCTAAGATCCGGCCACGAACCGGGTACAATAAAGATTACTACTTTATGGTACAGTGGTTTCCTAAAGTAGGGGTGTATGAAGCTGCAGGGGTACGCTACGCTACCAAAGGACAATGGAATTGTCATCAATACCATTCTTCCGGGGAGTATTATGCAGACTTCGGAAATTACGATGTGCAGATTACTGTGCCGGAAGATTATATCGTTGGAGCGAGTGGCGCCTTGAAAGACGAGAAAATCATGGGCAATAAAAAAACGGTTCGCTATCAAATCAATGATGTAATTGATTTTGCCTGGACTGCTTCTCCGCATTTTGTGGAGAAAAAAACGACCTGGAAGGAAGTGGATATACGACTCTTGTGTTATCCTGATCATCTGCATATTGGAGAGCGCTATTTTACGGCAATTAAAAATGCAATGGAATATCTGGATGAACACGTAGGTGCATATCCATATAAAACTTTAACCATAGTTGATCCTCCTTATCACGGTATTTTTTCTTCGGGGATGGAATATCCTACTCTGGTCACTACACTAAGTGCCTGTTTTCTGCCAAAGGGAATAAAAACTACGGAGACGATTGCGATCCATGAGTTTATTCATCAGTACTTCATGCAAATGGTGGCGACACACGAGCAGGAAGAGCCCTGGATGGATGAAGGGATGACCACTTATTATGAAAGTCGAATCCTGGATCACTACTATGGTAAGAAAACGTCAACGATAGACTTTCTTGGAGCAACCGTTGGTAGTAAAGAATACAACCGGATCGAATTTTTCAACATGTGGAACCCTAAGATTGGGGATAACTCTTTCTTCGCAAGACAATTCACCCAAGGAGGCTATGGCCCAATTTCTTATAATAAAGTTGCAATTTGGATGCAGACACTGGAAGGGCTGGTTGGGCTGGAAACGATGGATAAGATTATGCGGACCTACTTTGAGCGATGGAAGTTTAAGCACCCGTGTACCAGAGATTTTATCAATGTTGTGAACGAAGTGGTGACTTCAAAGCATGGTGACGACTTCGGAGAAAATATGAATTGGTTCTTTGATCAGGTACTCTTTGGGTCAGATGTATGTGATTATGAATTAGGCTCGATTAATAACCGAAAAGATCAGCCTTTGAATGGATACTTTCCGGATACCGATGAGTGCCAGACGGTATCGGATTATGATTGGGATTCAGCAGATCAAACAGCTACTGTGGTCGCATATAGAAATGGCGAGGTGATCATGCCGGTTGAAATTTTAGTGGAGTTTAAGGATGGAAGTTCTGTTCTGGAGCAATGGGATGGCAAAGCGCGTTTCAAAGAATTTGTATATCCGGGTAAGGCAGTTGAATGTGCGGAGTTGGATCCGGAACGTAAAATTTATCTGGATAAGAATTTCTTAAACAATGGAATGACCTTAAAGTCTCAGAAGCCAACAATCCGTAAATATGCAACTCAATTTATGAGCTGGATTCAAAACGCCATGCAAAGCCTAAGTGTATTGATATGAAAGTGATCCATGCATATATCAAGGGCTGGACGCAAGTCCTACAGCATAAACGAATCTGGGGATTGATTTATCTTTCGAATTTTGTGCTGGCACTTTTATCCGCCATGCCTATCTCCGGATTTTTAGGGCGTAAACTGGGGTATTCTACTTCGCTAGGAAATAGTTTGCCGGGGTTTGATTATACCTTCATTGGAGAGATATTGCAGCAGTTTAACCTACAGGTTGACCGAATACTCGATCAGACTTATTTTAATATTTGTATTTTCCTCATAGTCTCTGTGTTTTTAATGGGGGGCGCTTTATCCGTTTTTCAGCGAGTGCCCGGATCGTTTTCTTGGACTGCATTTTGGCAGGGCTGTCGTAAATTCTTCTGGCGATTATTACGTTTGAATATTTACTTTTTACTGTTGCATACGGTAGTTTTCTTTTTCTTTGCTTTTCTGTTTTCTGCTTATTGTGATGGTTTGAATCCGTTTAATATGGAGAGTGAAAAGCAGATGATTGATGCAATCATGATTTTAGGGCCGATCTATTTATTGGTGTTTACCTTAATAACATTGATTCATGATTATGCGAAAATCCATTTGGTAAGGCGCGATGAGAGATGGTTGTACACGGTTTTTGGAGAAAGCTTCATGCTTGTATTTAAGAATATTGGGCGATTTGGCGCTCTATATCTTCTCAATATGTTTACATTTTTGCTGGTATTTGGATTGTATTGGTGGGGGAGTAGTTTTTTTGAGTCAGTGGAATTATCTTCTATTACGATACTTTTTTTGATCGGTCAAATATTTATAATTTTAAGAGTAGCCATTAGAATGCTTTTTTGGTCCAGCGCTACCTATTTATATCAATGGACACGACCACAACACGTGACCTAAACATACACAGTTTTTAAAATCAAATCAAACCATATGTTCGCCATAAGATGCCACACTTACGGTCCTCCCAGTGACCTGAAATATGAAGAGATTCCCAATTTACAACCTGGCCCTAAAGACGTCCTAGTTGACGTCAAAGCTTGTAGTGTCAACTTTCCGGATACTTTAATTATTCAGGGGAAGTATCAGTTCAAACCGGAATGTCCCTTTACACCCGGTAGTGATATTGCAGGAGTCGTCAAAGCGGTCGGAGAAGGCGTTAGTCATGTCAAGGTAGGCGATGAAGTGTTTGGTATGGTGCCCTACGGAGGTTTTGCAGAGGAAGTTTTAGTCCCTAAGCATACGTGCTTCCCAAAGCCACCACAAATGAGCTTTGAGCTGGCAGCATCCTTTTTGATGACTTACGGGACCTCTTATCATGCACTAAAAGATCGAGCAGCAATCAAAGAGGGCGAAACGCTTTTGGTGCTTGGAGCAGCCGGTGGAGTAGGGCTTGCTGCGGTAGAGCTAGGCAAACTTATGGGGGCTAAAGTTATTGCTGCCGCATCTTCAGAGGAGAAACTGGAACTTTGTAAAGAATATGGTGCTAGCGAAACGATTAATTATAAAACGGAAGACCTTCGAGCAAGGCTTAAAGAAATCACTGAAGGAAAAGGAGTAGATGTAGTTTATGATCCGGTTGGTGGGGATTATACGGAGCTTGCATTTAGATCTACTGCCTGGAATGGCCGACATCTAATCGTTGGCTTTGCGGCCGGGGATATTCCTAAGTTACCCTTAAACCTTCCTTTGCTTAAAGGTAGTCAGGTTGTAGGTGTCTTTTGGGGAAGCTTTGCAATGCAATTTCCAAATGAAAATATTGCCAATACTATGCAACTGGTTCAGTGGCAGGCAACCGGTAAGATTAATCCTCACATATATGCAACTTATCCATTGTCGGATGCAGGAAAAGCATTAGAAGAAATAATAGATCGAAAAGTAAAAGGGAAAGTGATCTTAAAGACTTAAAAAATACAGACTTATTTGTTCCGCTTCGGAACACCAAAAGTAAGACTAAAGGAGAGGTTTGGCGTAAAAGGCAAACCTCTTCGTGCTTGTAGGATAGGGCGGAAAGGCTCTTCCCTATAGTCTATCTGATAAAGGTTTTTTACAATATTACGACGATTGTAAAGATTGATAATTGAAAAGCCAATCGTTCCTTTGAGGTTATCATTTTTTGGAAAATCCAGTTCGTATTGCAAAGTTAGATCCAGTGTATGATAATTGGTTTCCTTTTCTGTAAGCAACTCATCATAAAACAATCTGTATCGAACGACACCTTCGTTGTCAATGTAAGTCTGTAGTTCTTCTGGTACGGAGAAGGGGCGCCCCGAAGCAAAACGCCATAGTAAAGAAGCTCTGAATTTTTTGTAATTAAAACTCTGAGATAATGAGATACGATGCGGCTGCGTATATGGACTTGGATATTCTTTATCAAAATCAGGAATATAGAAGTCATCATTGACGTATTCGTAGGTCCAGAATAAAGTCATCCAGTTGGTTCGATATTGAAAGGAGGTCTCAATTCCGAAGATATCCATTTCTGCGAGACGATATGGATTCTCTTCAAAGGTGAAATCAAAAGCATTCGTATTTGCACCTTCAATTTGCTTACGATACACGTCTACACTGAGGGACCAGTTATCTTTACTGTAACGACTTCCAATACTCAGTTGGCTATTCTGTACGATTGGTGTTTCATTAAAAACCGGATTTTCTTCTGAAGAAAGATACCAATATCTACCTTCAATCGATAAACTTGTAAATACATTGATCTGGTTCAGGTTTTGATGAAAGCGACCATAATGCGCATGGATTGTCCACTGCGGACTTGGGAAAAAAGAAAGGTGTAATCTGGGTTCCAACAAACTTCTGTCTGTTCGACTATATTTTGACCAGCGTAATCCCAGTTCTGCCTGCCAGATAGAAGAAGTCCTTAGGAAAGTTTGGGCATAAAAACTATGTTCTCTTGCCTTTGCGGCATCATCGTAGAAATTATTGATAGCAGTGTCTTCAATATAACGATGAAAACTTTCAAACTCCCAGCGCTCTAGTTGATAACCAAAGCTAACATCAAACTTATTATAATTGAGGTGATTATTTATACGTAAAGCAGATTGGTCAATTTTATTAAATTGGATTTCCTCAAAATTCTGAGCAGCGGTATCAATCTCTTCTAAATAATGATAATCGTTTACATAGTTACTATTTGACCAGGAAACTTCACTCTTAAACTGATCCGACCAGATTCGACTATAGTTTGCATTTAGCCCACTATTCCTAAGGTGTAAGGTGTCCGTGGGGATGATTGTCGAGCCATCCGTTTCTTTACGATAGGTGAAGCGATTTTGAAAACTAATGAGGTTAAACTGAAAAGCATCTTTTGGTGAAGCGTCCCAGGTCGTTGACAAGGAAAAATCTCTAAATCGGACATCAGGAATAAGTGAAACGAACTCCTGCACATTAAATTTGTCCAGAAAATATTCTTCATCTGCTACGCGACCAAACTGGAAGGTTTGATCAAAGAATTTGTCAAATATTCTTGATTGTAAAGCACCAATATAAGATTGTCGAAGTGCGGCACTTACACGAAGCTTGTCGTCAAACAGTGGTGCTTTGACACCAAGGTTAGCATATAGCAAATCCGCATAAGCTCTGATCGTAATAGAGTCAACCTTAGGATTGTCAGAAAGCGCAATGGTCCCGGAAGCTTGCCCGGCATCTTTAGCAGAAGCGCCATTTCGGTTGACTTGGATTTGATCGACCATAAAAGGATTGGTACTGCTAATTTTACCAAAGAAATGACTGGTCTGAAAAACCTGAATACCATTCCATTCATATTTGGTCTGATCGGGGAGACCACCTCTGATTTGTAATTCTGATACATTTTCAGAAGCCGTGCTTACACCAGGAAGTAATTGGACTGCTACGAAAGGATCTTTATCTGTCCGACCTGCTGCTGGCGGCATCTTTTCGGTACGAACTACATCCACATTGGAAAAGTCCTGGGTCATCCAAAGCGGATTGTCCATAATCTCGACATCGCGCAGTTGATGGGTTTGAACCTCTAGTATAATGATTCGCTTTTCCAGTTTTTCAAAATCTCCGATACGGATTACCATGGGCTTGTATCCAAGATGACGAAACTCTAGTATCTCACTGGACGCGAAAAATCCTTTCATGTAAAAGAGGCCGTTCTCTTTGGTGATCGTGACCTTATTCATATTATTAATACCAATCGTAGCTCCAATTAAAGGATTACCAAACTCATCGATGATTTGGCCATTAATGATCTTTGGTTTTGCTTTTATAGATTCATCCAACTCTATAGGTTGAATAGTATATACCCCGGGATCTAATTGACCGTAAGTTCGATTAAGGACCGAGAAAGTAATTTTGATGACTTGTTGTTTGGTACCATTACAAGAATACGTGAAATGGCCTTCGGGAAGATATTCGTGGCTATAGTTGAAGGTAACTTCCAGCTTTTCTTCGAGTGCTTCCAGGATTTGAATGGCATTGAGAGAGTCTGCCTGGAAGTAATGTTTTTGAGCTTGTAAACTCAGCGAATAGAAAAAAACAAACCCAAGTGTTGCAATCCATCGAAGATTAACAATACCTGGGTTTTTATTTATTATTGTACGACGAGTATTGCTCGCCTTTATTGTAAAGTTCAGACGCAGTAGATAGAAAAGTACATTAGTTCGAAAGCTGGATAACATTGTCAGTTAAAGCATATTGCCATCCCATGGTTTGTGCAAGGTATCGTGCGGCTTCTTCTGCATTTTTGAAAGTTATGACTCCCGAAAACTGGGTGTTGATATCCAGATTAGAAGTTTTCACTTTTACAGATAAAAATCGTTCAATATCTTTTATCACTAAACGAGCTGGGATGCCTTTGTAAACAAGCTGGTTATTCTCAATCCAGTCTGGGTTAGAAGAATCTATGGGTTCAACAGCCTCAAAGGTACTATTGTTTAACCGAACTTGCTGTCCTGCCTTAAGCAAAATTGTATTTCTATTATTTGGGTGACTTACTCTTACTAATCCTTCGAAGCATTGTACACGCATTCTGTCCCCGGCTGACCAGATGTCAAATGCGGTACCAAGCACTTCGATTGTTCCTGTAGTTGTTTCTACAGAAAACGGTTTGCCTTTAGTCACTTTGAAATAAGCTTGACCATCTAATTTTAATTGACGCTCGTCCTTATTATGTTCGAAATAGGCTACTTCCGAATCTGGGCTGATGGTAATTATAGTCCCATCATCCAGGGTTTGTGTTTTTTGTTCGCTGAGCTGCGTCGAGAAAATTGTCGGTTGTTGATACTGTTGTAACGCAAACCAGCCAATAGTTGCAATAAGCATAGCAGCTATGCCCGCAATGAACCGGCGGCGAAATAGGTTCGGCCGATTAATCACTTTTGCTTCTTTCTGTGTAGGGGCATTAATGACCTGTTCATTGAAAGACTCCCACATGCTATTGGCATCCTTCACCTCCAGCTCGAAGTCTTCCTGGCGGTCGAGTATACCCCGGAGCGAATCGAGATCGACCTCCTGCTCCAACTGCCTCAACTCCTCTGGAGTGATGCTGTTGTCCAGCCATTTAGCCAATAATATGTTGTCGAATTTTTCCATAATCTGATGTTTCTGAATGTTTAGATTTGCAACAATGAACGCACCGCCTCAAATCTTTAGTCAGGTCATCCTCATAATTTCACTACTTAAACGGTTAAAAATCAGCGTACCCTACTTTAATTCCCAAAAAATATACGAAGATGTTGTTTTTAACGTTTCGTAAATTTTTTAGAGAGGTAGGTTATTATTTAAGTGGCTGGTTTTTAGGGATTTATATAGTATTTTCTTTAGTAGGCCTTTTTAGTTAATCTATTAACGTTTAAGGCGTATTTCCAGGTTTGCGAGGTGTTTTAAGGCTCCGGACATCCTTTTTTCTACGGCTTTTACGCTTATTCCGAGCTGTTCGGCAATCTCTTTATAACTCATTTCATTAAACCGATATAGCATAAAGACTTCTTTAGAGCCTGCAGTCATCGTATTAATGGCATTTTCCAGTTTTTGTTTAAACTCTTCTACTTCCATATGATACTGGCCGTCCTGTCGATCGGTACTACCAGGAGTAATTTGTTTGAGTTTTAATTGCGTCTGATTTTTTCGATATTCATCAATGATTAGGTTATTACCTACCGTAAATAAAAAGGACTTTGCCTTTTCTTGCGGCACCTTTGCGCAATTATTCCATAATCGAACAAATGCTTCCTGACTCAGGTCGGCACTTACTGCTGCATCCACGCCTTTACTTTGGATAAAGCGCTGTAGAGGCTCCATCCAAGTCATAAAGACTTCTTTGAATTTCTTAGGATCGCAAATGCTCAATGACAATGTTTTTATTTAGTCGTGATTATACGATTTTTTTTGGAATTGTAGCCTAATGATCGCCTATAGTTACATCCTGTTTAAGAATGTGTTCTGCTATTAGAAGGACAATGACATGCAAATAATGCATCGACTCATTGTTTGTTACTGTCTATTATTTAAATTCTTTTTCTATCCAAGCTTTCATATTTGTCATCCCTTTAAATTCTTTTTTTATTTGTGATATATCTTCAACAAATACTGGTTCATTCTTATCCATCCACCTAAACATTTTGTATAGATTTTTTCCCATTACTAGTCGAGTTATTATTCTTGGCAGTTTTTCATATTTTATCGATTTATTCATTGACCTTGATAATAAGTCTGTTAATTCTGACATTGTCATACTATCTGATGCCAGGGTTATGGTCTTTCCTAAATATTTTGATGGATTATTAAACATTTGATGCCCTACTATTCCTATATCTTGAATGCTTATAAATTCCTGTCTAAGATCTTTTTTTAAGGGCATTACCAATTTTCCTTTTAGAATTCTTTTCCTAACTTCTGGATTTTGAAGGTTCTCATAAAACGAAGTTGGTCTTATTATACTGTACGGTATTTCTAGGTTTTTAATATGTTCTTCGATCTTATTCTTACTCTCAAAATGTGGTATTCCGGTCTTTTTATCTGCTCCACTTACTGAACTATAAACAAGATGCTTTATTTCATATAATTTCGCTAAGTCAGCTAATAGTTTTCCTTGCTTTATTTCTTTAGTAATCCCATCATTAAAATTTTGGACACTAAAAATCCCGTAAACACCTTTTAAATAATCTTTGAAAGTAGATTGATCATTCAAATCTCCTTTCAAAAGTTCTATTCCTAAACGTTCAAGAGTTTTACTTTTCTCTGAATTTGGATTTCTAGTCAACACTTTAACTTTCCAATCCTTGTCCTGTATTAGATTTCTTGCTATTGCCCCTCCTTGTCTTCCTGTCCCGCCAGTTACTAAGATTACTTTTTTATTTTCCATTTCATTTGATTTTCTTCCTCTAAAGAATAAACGTTTCTTTTAAATCAGTTTATTAATATACGAAGACTTCTTCAAAGCAATAGGCAAAATGTTTTTGAATTACACTGACCGAAATGGTCCGTTTTTAGGTAAAACACTTCACATCAAGTATAGTACTCCAAACAAAGTCTGATTACATAAGCAATTTGCAAGCTCATCGTATAGACTATATTCAAAAAGAAAAAGGCTGCACGTCTATTTTTTTAACTTTTTTCAAAAAAAAATAAAAAGTTGGTAGGGTAGCCTTTTTCCCATCCGTTTAAAGGGCAAATAGAAGAACATGGATACCCGAAAAGTTCTCACTAGTTCTCTAACTGTTTCAATAGGCGCCCAAATCCATACGCCTCATATCAATTGTTACTCCTCCGAGTTTGATAGCGTATGGATCACCGGGATTACCATTAAAAATTCCGGTACGCCTATTTTTAATTTGTTCAGAATACTTAGTGAATATTTTTCGGAAATCCGATCCACTATAAATAATTGACTCCACCATTGTTATTTGACCAAGATTCTTAGGATGACTAAAATCCATCGCAAAGCAAAAACTTAGAACAAGCAGTTAATCAAGCATACTAAGAGAAACGAAGAAAACCCTATTCCATTACTACCGGAAAAAAGTAACAATTATGAAGGCAGCTTGTCATTTTTCTAACATCGTAATCATCGAAACGGTTTCTCAACTTAAAAAGGAGAGCAACTCTAAAGATCAAATGAAAAACAATTACCAATTAGATCAGGAAGCGAGTGCCAAGTGCATTCAACTTCAAAACCGTTTTTACCCTATAACTAAATGTGCCTAAAAACTACACTGTGCCCTCAGGGTGTCAGTAATTAACACACATCGCATAATCCTATACCGATTAGAAAATGTTGGGTAACCTCCGTCATTTTCTAAAGTGCCCGATCTGCCCCCTGTGTCGATCGGGCCGCTCGGTAAGCTTTACCTCCATGCGGTGTCCCCAATACTTGTGTAATCAATAATAAACCTCAAAAAGTATTCGAAAAATTTAACTGCTTCACAAGAATTATTTTTCTTTGATGCAGTATGAGCTCATGACCTATCAGCTGTTGTAATTAGAATGTTCGACTTGTCAAATTGAAGATAAGTACGGGCAGTATTCTATTTATAAAACAAAACCTCTATCACATGCTTCTAAGGACCTTTTTGCTTATGTGCGGCCTATGCTGTGCCTTTTCCTTAAGTGCTCAAACCATAAGTAAGTTTATCCATGTTGACCAGTTTGGTTATATGCCGAATGCCTCGAAGGTAGCGGTGATATCCGATCCACAAACTGGATTTAATGCTTCAGATAATTATACTCCTTCTGCTACATTGGAATTGCGTAATGCTAGTAATGATGCGGTGGTTTTTTCCGGTGCTCCTTCCATTTGGGATAATGGAAATACGCACAGCCAATCTGGCGACAAAGGATGGTGGTTTGATTTTTCAACTTATGTTACGCCTGGGACATATTATGTGTACGATCCAGGGAATGATGAAAGCTCCGCAGCGTTTGAAATTGGAACAGACGTTTACACATCAGTCTTAATCGCGACCTTTAAAATGTTCTACTACAATCGATGTAATGCTTCTAAGGTTGCCCCTTATGCCGGTAGTAACTGGACGGATGGCGGAAATTTTGAAAATAATTTACAGGATGCAAATTGCCGCTATTATCTGGAACCCAATAATGCCAGTCTGGAGAAAGACTTGACCGGAGGATGGTTTGATGCCGGAGATTATAATAAATATGTAACCTTTGCATCTTCGGCAGTACACATGTTATTATCTGCTTATGAAGATAATCCGGAGGTATGCACAGATGCATGGGGAATCCCGGAGTCTGGCAATGGAATGCCAGATATTTTGGACGAAGTCAAATGGGAACTGGACTGGTTACTGAAAATGATAAACACAGACGGTTCGGTTATTATCAAAATGGGCAGTGTGGATTACGCCGATAATGCGCTTGCTCCACCTAGTGCAAATACTGACCCCAGATATTATGGCTTGACCTGTACTTCCGCATCCATTGCTGCTGCTGGAATGCTAGCTCATGCAGCAAATGTATACTCGGGTATACCAGGGATGTCAGCCTACGCAGCTCAACTGCAAGATCAAGCGGAACTGACCTGGTCCTATGTTGAACCATTGATTACGAGTAATAGTCTAGAGACTACATGTGATGATGGTACCATTAAGTCGGGCGATGCAGATCGATCTGTTGCAGAACAAAGAGAAGAGGCATTGGTTGCAGCTATTCAGTTATTCAAATTAACGGGAGAAACAGACTATAATGATTACATCGCTGCGAATATTACTGATGCGGAACCATTGCAGTTTAATTTTTGGAGCGCCTACAAATTATCCCTTAATGAAGCGTTATTAGAATACACCACCTTGCCTGGGGCAAATGCGACTACAAAGAGTACCATATTAAATTCTATCAATGCGGCAGCCACTAATAATTGGGATGGACTTTATGGTTTTAATAATAATGATCTTTATCGTGCATTTATGCCGGACTGGGCCTACCATTGGGGGAGTAGTCTTCCGAAAGCGGGATTTGGAATTCTAAATTTACAGCTAAATAAATATGGGATTAATTCAGCTAACCAAGCTGATCACCGGGAAAAGGCGATGGAACAACTTCACTTCTTTCATGGAGTTAACCCACTTGGATTGGTGTATATATCTAACATGTATGATTATGGTGGAGACCGCTGTGTCAATGAAATATATCATACCTGGTTCAATGATGGTACGGATTGGGATAATGTGTTCTCTTCTACTTACGGACCTGCTCCGGGGTTCGTGTCTGGTGGACCTAATAGCACTTATGATTCTAATGTAAATCTCAGTCCGCCTTATGGGCAACCAGAACAAAAAAGTTATTTAGATTTTAATACTGGCTGGCCTGACGATAGCTGGGAGCTGAGTGAGCCTGCGATTTATTATCAGGCGAATTACGTACGATTATTAGCAAACCTCATTACGAATGACGGAGCTTTAGCAGTAGATTGGTTTGAACCATTGTGGGGCTTTTATGAAGATGGAATTAACCACTTACGTTGGATAACGCAATCAGAAGAAAATAATGATCGATTCGAAGTGGAGCGCTCTCCAGACGGTAGATCCTGGTCAAAAATAGCAACAGTCAAAGGGCAAATAAATACCGCGGAAGCTAGCCGGTATGCTTATGAAGATCATGCTCCATTATCAGGACTTAATTATTACCGATTACGTCAGGTTGATACGGATGAAAGCTTTACCTATTCTAATATTATCTCGATTGAGAATAAGTTGTTAAAGGCTTTTCGCTTGCTCCCAAACCCTGCCGAAAATACGGTGAGTATACAAACTAATATAAGCGATGGTCTAGTCGAAATTATAAGTATTGATGGTTCGCTGAGCTATCGTCAACGATTAAACGATGCTACGCATCTTTTACCCATTAGTGATTTACCTCGAGGGGTATACTTCGTTCGCCTGACGGATAACACGGGGCGGCAAATGGTGGAGAAGTTGATTAAGCATTAAAGCAGTGTAGTAGAGTAGCAGAGTAGCAGTATAACAGTGTAGCAGAGTGAGAATGTAGCAAAGTAGCAGTGGAACAGGTCTCGGGTATTACCTTTTGATGACTTGTTTCACCGTTCCCTTGCTCCACTGTTCCCCTGTTCCCTTGCTCC
>JAHDHW010000106.1 GCA_020631105.1 Saprospiraceae bacterium
CCCTTTTCCACCAAACGCTCCAAAGTAGATTTGATCCGTTCAGAAGAAGGTCGAGGTGCATTAGCAGAAACGATATTACCATCAGGTCCAATCAACAAGAAACGCGGAATGCCTGTGATTTTATAATCTTTAACAATCGAACTACGCCATTCCCCTTCGGCGAATAACTGAAGCCCTTTCATCTCTTTGTCTTTTACCATTCTTTCCCAGGCACTTTTATCTTTATCAATTGAGACACTGGTGAAAACGATTTTGTCATTACCTTCAAAATCTTCCTGAAGCTGCTCCAGGTATGGAAGTTCCTTTTTACAAGGTCCACACCAGGTCGCCCAAACATCAACATAGATCACCTTCCCTTTAAGATCAGCGATATCATATAAATTACCCTCGATGTCCGTATAAGCGAAAGTAGGAGCCGGTTGCCCTTCTTCTAGGCCTCGCCAAACAGAGAAGTCATTTTCAATATCTTTTTTATAATTTTCATTATTCGAAGCTTTTGCAAAACGATCTAATAATGCGTTAGTACCATTTGCCCCTTCGTAGCGAATATGACTTTTTAAGGTATTATACATCAGGTACTCTTTAATATCTGTTGATTTAAAATTCGATTCGATAATATCAAATTTTTTCAGGGCCGCACCATTAGCAGTCATTTTAATACTAGGGTCAGCCTCTACTATTTTTTTAGCCTCCAGGTCCAGGTAGTTCGATAGGAAGGCATTATAATTAGTAGAAAGTAATTTTTCGGGATCATCGATATCTATAGTTCTCAGGAAGTCATAATAAACCGGACTCACCGCAAAGTTTTCTTTCTTCGCATAAAACTCATGATATACCGGGTAGATTAATCGATCCGTTGCCCATTCAAATTCGATATCTGCATCCATAATAAATTTGAAGTAGGGATCCAGGTCTGGGTGTTGACCCAGGAATGCTTCTAAGGCAGTATTTTTTTCATTCTTTGATGCTTCGACCGCTGAAATAAACTCAGGTTCCTCGAGCTTATAGGTCTTTACCTTGAGCGACTTAGACTGAATATCCTGATTAACTTTCTTTGTGAGATAGTTATTCTCGGCTGCTCTCGTACCACTAAATTGCATTTGCTGCGCAAATGCCGAAGCAGAGGTATTAAAAACAACCTGATCACCTGGCATAATATAGATTTGCCCGGCACGACGACCATAACGGATGTTGTATATCTTTGGCTCATCCAGCATAAGATTAAAGGTGAAGCGACCATTTTGGATTAATGCCTGAAATTGCTCACCATTACTTTCCAGAATGATATTGGGATATGATGGGTTTTGAATCGTTCCTATGATCGAAGAACTGATTTTTTCTTTTAAAGGCGCTGGTTTGTTGGTTGGCTCAGATTGACAAGCAACCAATGTAAGCAGCAAAAAAATAATTGAATATCTCATTTGTTCTTTATTTTATAGACAATGCCCAGTAGGATTGAATAGTTGTTCTAATTCGAAAAAGCAAAATTAACGAAAAAAGCACCCTAATGCTGTTTTCGGTGGTTAAAAAACATTAATGGTACCAATTGTGTTTATATTGCTAAATCGGTAAGTATTTATCGCTTATATTTCTTAAATCCTATTCGTTTTGAGGATATAATTATTATTTTTGCAATCCGTTTCAAAGAAAATGCGGGAGTTCTTCAAGACTTTAGCACAAACGGTAACCACTAATTCACGGAAAAAACAATAAAATTCAGTATGGCAAGAGAAATAGCCCTTAGAGATGCCCTCCGGGAAGGAATGTCCGAAGAGATGCGACGTGATGAAAATGTATTCCTGATGGGAGAAGAAGTCGCCGAATATAATGGTGCGTACAAAGTGAGTAAAGGAATGCTAGACGAATTCGGAGAGCGAAGAGTAATTGATACTCCGATCTCGGAGTTAGGATTTGCAGGAATTGGGGTAGGCGCTGCAATGAATGGCCTGCGACCAATAATAGAGTTTATGACCTGGAACTTTGCTGTTTTGGCATTTGATCAGATTGTAAATAATGCTGCAAAGACTTTATCTCAGTCTGCAGGGGAGTTTAGCTGCCCAATTGTATTTCGTGGACCTTCAGGAGCTGCTGGGCAGTTAGCACAACAGCATTCGCAAACCTTTGAAAGCTGGATGGCGAATACTCCTGGATTGAAGGTAATCTCATGTATCGACCCTTATGATATGAAAGGATTGATCAAATCCGCTATTCGTGATAATGACCCGGTTTGTATGATGGAGTCTGAGATTATGTACGGGCACAAAGGAGAAGTGCCGGAAGAAGAATACCTTGTGCCAATCGGCGTAGCCGCCGTACGTCGTCAAGGTACGGATGTAACTTTGGTTTCTTATAACAAACAAGTGCTAACCTGCTTAGAGGCTGCAAAAGAGTTGGAGAAGGAAGGCATATCAGCGGAAGTGATTGACCTGCGAACAATCCGTCCAATGGATCATTATACTATCCTCGAATCTGTCAAAAAGACGAATCGTATCGTTGTCGTTGATGAGGCATGGCCATTTGCGGGAATCTCTGCAGAAGTAGCCTATAATGTACAGAAGTTTGCATTTGATTATTTGGATGCGCCGGTTATTCGGGTAAACTCAGCAGATACTTCTTTACCTTACGCAGAGCCTTTTGTAAATGCTTACCTGCCGAATCCTGAAAAGATTATCAAAGCAGTTAAAGAAGTGACTTACATGAAAGCTTAGGCTTCATTTAGCACACCATAAAATAAACAAAAGCCAGCTGATTAATGTCGAGCTGGCTTTTTTGTTTTTGTGTTAATTATTCGTTCGAATCCTAAGTTAAAGAGCTTTGAGGAATCTTTCCGTTCGTAAAAAATTTCCGTTAGTGAATCTGATGAAATAATATCCTAGTTCATAGTCCGTAATATCAATATAAAGACTTGGGGTAGACGCATCAATTTGTGTGGACCAGACTATTTGCCCCATTGCATTAAAAATATCGATTTGGCTTTTTACGTCAAAGTTGTTGTTGTCCAGAATAACATTAATTTGCGAAGAAGCAATTGTCGGCACGATAGAAAATCGTTGTTCGCCTAAAGGCTCGAAGTAGCTTACCTCTATTTCGCTAAATTCAAAACTCCCATCATGATCTACCTGCTTCAATCGGTAGTAATTATATCCCGGAATTGGTTCTATGTGTTTATAGAAGTAGTTATTGATTTCATTGCTGTTATTCGCACCGGTTACGTAGCCGAAAGTATTAAAGTGTGTTCCGTTTGTAGAATGCTGAATTTCGAAATGGCTATTTTCACGTTCCAATGTTGTTGTCCATTTTAGATTAACATGACTACTTTTCGCTTCTACTTCGAAAGATGCTAATTCAATTGGTAAAGCAGTTATTCTAGCATCATTTATACAATCCGTCTGGCAATCAAATAAAGCACAGCCACTTAATCCTTCACATCCACAACCTGTGTTGCTATTGTCCAAGGAACCCATATCTTTTACATTTCCTCCTCCCAGTACACTAGTGGCGTTCCCGGAGGATGCTGTTGCGGCTGAGATGAAAAGATCACTAGCCAGAACATCTGACCCTATGCCTAAATATGACAATGGAACCGGAAAAGTAATGAATTGTGGGTCTGAAGTTGCACATGCTCCTGAAGAAGCAGCACATGCTTCCTGAACATCATTGACACTCACACACTGACTGCATAAGGCAGAATTAATGTCAGCGTTGCCATCAATATCGTATACGCTGACTCCTTTTTTGCCTCCGGCGTTTGCAAATTGTACTTCTCTTTCGAAGCCCATATTACCACAAGTTGTATTCGCATCCTGAGTGGAACCATAAGCGTTATCAGTATCTACCAGAAAGTTATATCCGAAGTTTCCATTTGGTGATTGAGATAATCTAAAACGGAAAACAATATATTCATCACCGCTGGTAGGGCTTGCTGGGGATGGATCAACGATGTTATAGTATGCGAAGTCTCCTCCATCATCGTCTTGTACCAAGTCAGGATTCCCGCAGCTAGGCGTAATATCAGAATCACTTTCGTTGACATCCTGAACTTCTACCCATCCTGAGGTCGAGTTAGGGATTATTTCGAATTCTGCAGCTTCCGTAGTACCACTAGTGAAAGTAGAACCTGATTCTGTGATGTATCCATCTCCATCAGGATCTAATAGTGCATCAAATCCTTTGCTCTGGTGAGTAACAGTTATTGCTCCGGGGGAACATTGAGCATAAAGGTTATCACCATAAGCAACGGAGATGAAGCATAGGAATAGGAGGTAAAAAGAACGTCGGTTTTTAATGTATGACATGGTAATGTATTTTACTGTACATGGTGCTAACTTTGTGCCAATAAATTAAAAATGTGACATGATAAAATTGAATCTTAATTTAAGCTTGTATTATATATGCTCAAAATGTGACATGGATTACGAAGGTTAGTTTTTAATATTTTATTTTGTTGTGTAGTGTTAACGTATGATTATAAACCTTTTATTAGCTTTTAGGTTTTTTATGCCTTTCCCAAAAGTTTTGCGAAAAATTTTAAAAGGAGAAAAAATAAAAATTTAAAAATTACCCTTTTATTAACGTCATTTCGGTAAATGACAAGTAGAGAGCACGTGTTTTTCGTTTGATTTTAGTGCTGTTTTTATCGATTGAGCTTTCTCTTTAGTCGAAATCAAGCCTCTGTTTACTGTTTTTGACCCTATAAGACTTAACTTGAGTAATCCTTCCGCATTGAGATTTCTAAATTCAAGATTAAGCTATGATTAATAATTACCTGAAAGTTGTTTGGCGAAATTTTTATCGCCGTCCTGCCTTTACACTTTTAAACTTGAGTTGCCTAACGGCTGGTTTGGCTGCGGCATTACTTATTATCCTGTACATCGATTTCGAAGCGAATTATGATGTAATTCACTCCAAAGCAGATCATATTTATCAAGTACGAACGATCAAATATCATCTTGGCGAACAAATTCGGGAAATAGATCATAGTGGTAGTCCGCGGAACCTGGCAAACTACATAAAAACAGATATCCCACAAGTTGAAGAGGTGGTTCGGGTGTTTCAGTTTTTTCAGAATGATGAAGTTACTTTTGAAAACGGTCAAAGATCTTCCAAGTCGGAATTTGTCTGGGCGGTTGATGAGAATATATTTGAGGTTTTTGATTTTGAATTACTAGAAGGGGATAAGCATTCAGCCCTCGCCGGCCCCAATAAAATTATCCTGACCGAATCCTTTGCAAAACGCCTTTTTGGTAATCAATCTCCGATAGGAGCAGTGATAAATACAGAGCTGATACATAGTATGCCGGGGCAAGGCGGAGCGCATTATGAATTAATCGTCAGTGGTGTACTGAAGGATATACCTAATAACAGCCATTTCTTTATAGAAGCTTTATTATCCTCCCCGACGGATCCTTTTTTGGCGGAATATTACTTTAGTCATTTTAATACTTTTAATTATACGCTGATTAATCCTGCCGCTGATCCCGCTGAAGTAGCACCTTTGTTAACGAAGATCTACGATGATTATCTGGACCCGGTCCGAGAACCTGTACTGAAACGAGCAGAGCATATCTTAGTACCACTACGGTCGATTCATAATTTAGACAGCGGAGGTGAAATCTATTCTTATGTTTTTGGCGCAGTAGCGATCCTATTATTATTAATTGCACTGATTAGTTATGTGAATTTATCTACCGCACAATCGAGTCAGCGTTCTGTTGAGATTGGTGTACGTAAGGTTATGGGGTCTAACCGGGGGCAATTGATTTTTCAATTTTTGACTGAATCCTTATTATATACAGGAGTTGCAACTTTGCTTGCATTTGTATTGACCTGGCTATCGGTGGACTATATTAATTCCTGGTTGGGACTGGATTTAGTAGGAGGGAGGATGTTACAACCTGATTTCTTAGTTGGTATCTTAGGACTTTGGTTAATCCTGGGACTTTTGGGGGGAGCATATCCTGCGTTTTTCTTATCCTCTTTTCAACCGGTTAGTGTTATTAAAGCAAAGAAAACGCATAAGGCTCCGGTCCGAAGTGTATTGGTTGCGATCCAGCTAGGTGTGGTGATCTTTGTGCTTTGCTCTACAGCAATGATCTATCAGCAACTAGAATACGTTAAGCAAAAGGATTTAGGATTTGATAAAGACCTGGTCATCCGAATGGAGCTCGAAGGCAATGATTGGTTCGAAAAATATCAGCGAATAAAAGATAAATTAAAACAAATGCCTGTCGTAACGGAGGTTGGGACTTCGAGCTTTTTACCCGGTGTGGGACAGATGGGGCGACGCCCGATCAGTGCGGATGGTACAGCGGGTACTGAGGCACAGTTTGTCAGCTCTGGGAATTTTGACTACGAATATCCCGGTGTGATTGGAATGGAACTCAGTGAAGGGCGTTTTTTCTCCAGAGATTTTACGGTCGATCGTACCAATAGCGTCATCGTAAATGAAGCCTTTGTTCGTCAATTTGGATTGGAGGAACCAATCGTTGGTCAGCAGATTAAATTTGGACATGCGGAGAATCCTAATTCCGAAACGATTGTGGGCGTGATCAAAGATTTTCATCAGGCCTCTCTACATGATCCGGTGGCTGGGCAATTATTCCTATTGAATTCTTCGCCTAATGTCTTTGTCAAACTTGCTCGATTTGATGAGGGGATTGTAAAAGAAGTAAAGGCTGTCTGGCAAGATCTAAATCCGGAGCAAGCCTTTGACTTTGCTTTTATGGATGAGCTCCTACAGTCAAATTATGAACAAGATCAGGTGCGAGGCAGGATATTTTTGTTCTTTTCTATATTGACCATATTGATTGCATTTTTAGGACTCTTTGGATTGGCCGCACAAATGAATAGACAAAGAGAAAAAGAGTTTAGCATTCGTAAGATTCTGGGAGCACAGGCTTTTCAGCTAATTAGCTTAGCCAGTCGATCATTTATAAAATTGGTTTTTATTATAGCTTTGCCAGCGGTATTTGTATCCTGGTATTTTGCGGAACAATGGTTACAAGCTTTTGCTTATCGAACCGACATCAACTATTGGGTTTTTGGCCTGGTCCTTTTACTAACCTTGTTTGCTACTTTATTGACGACCGGCTGGCATGCCTTCCGTGTAACCCGTAATAACCCTGCGGAGTATCTGCGTCAGGATTAGAGCGAGAGGAATATCTACTTAACTTCCTCGGGGATTGGACGGTCACTTATCCCCAGGTAGCGTTCAATCTCCTGTTCAAGATAGCGAGCCTTGGATAATCCGTTAATTCTCTGAATGACGGGGACTTGTTTGATTCCATGAGGGGTATGTACACTTAGCATCAAATCATATAAGCCTTCTTTGCTCCGAACGTATAACTGATCAATGTCCTGGGCATCATAATGATGATTTTTCTGACCGTAACGTCTTGGCTTATAGATGATGGAGAAGTGTTTTTTATCCGCTACAATATTTACTTTGTAGCGTCGATGGAAAATTAAATTGAACAAAGGATAAGCGGACATTCCCCACATTACAGCAGGAACGGCCCAATGCATCTTTTTTGAAAAAAGAGACAGCGTTAGTAAAACGGCGAAAAAGACCATTAGAGGACCAACTATAGCATCTACCAAAGTTATAGGCTGAGTTAGGGTAATGTCCATTTCATCTTTGAAGTAAAAGACATCGATTCCCTCTGGCCTTAAAACTTCCTGCTTCGGACTTTCGAAAGATAGTAAAGGCGTAATAGCGTTTTGAAAAGAGTATACACTATCGCATTGACCGCATTTGGCGATTTTGTCATTGATGTTTAAGTCGCTTGCACTTGCTGCGGTACCACAGGAAGGACAAACGATTTTGGTGAAATCGCCGGATTTTGTTTTTGATATTTCTTTTAGGTCAAGGATAGGTTTCTTTTCCATATACGATGTTATTCCTTTATCCAAATATACAAAGAAGTTGGTTCAAGGCTAATATCCATCGCTCGCGCTCCTTTCAGGAACATCAAATCTTTCTTATCCTTTACTCCTTTTTTTACATTTATCTCATTGGTGTTTGCGATCAATTTCCAATTGCCTTCCGGAATTGTTATTGCATTAAAATTGCCTTTTTCATTTCCGGCGTTTAGGAGAACCATAACCTGTTCATCAACAATGTAACCTAAAAGTGATTGTTCTTCCGGCCTTATGAATTTATAATAATCTTCCGGAACCGAATCTTTTTGACGAAACACTTTTCCGTATTCTGATAATCGAAAGGCATTCATGCCTCGCCAGAATTTGAACATGTTGTCATAATCATTTTGATTATCTTTTAATGACTTTTGGCCTTTAGTTTCCCAGGCAAATTGATTGGCTGTTCGGTGATTATAAGTATCCCGATATCCATGCATATAAACTTTATATCCCGACTTTGTTTCTTTTACGACTTCTTTTAGTGGAGCGTCGGCTTTGCTGCGCATGATCTCTGAACCACCATGCGTAACAATTGGACCTAAAGTGGTGTAGAGTAGGGTGACCGCAATTTTGTAAATATCCTGATCCACATTTTTGCGACCATCGAATTGATCACCACCAAACTGATCTGCTAAGGCAAAGTTGTCATGGATGTCCAGATAGCTAATTCCGCTAAGCGGTGTCTTGTCATCCGGAAAACTATTCGTCAAACCTTTCATGACATTAGTGCGCTCTGAATACTTTCCTCCCGGCCAGCCTCGATCCTTGAGTTTGTTTTTTAGCTCAAATACTGGTCCTTTAAAAGCATTCCTGGAATCATCCTGGAAAAAGGTGATGGGCGAATCTTCCTTATACCAATCCCAATCCGGATTGTCCTCGAATGCCGGATCATTGGAGCCAATCCAGGCTTCTCCGTAAATGATTTTATCCGGGCCCAATGCTTCGCGAAGTGCGATTAACGTTTGTTGATCAATTTGACCGGCAAGGTCAATTCGAAAACCATCGATACCAAACTCGTCAATATAACTTTTACACTGGTCAATTAACCAACGTTGTGTCATTGGTCGGTTTTCTGTTTTTACTTCATTTCCGTAGGCACCGATATGCTCGAAATCTTTGGTCCGGTAGTAATATAATTTGTCAAGTGCATTGAAGTTGAAAAACCAAAAATTGCCATCCATATTCTCTGCGGTATGATTAGGGACAATATCAATAATCACCGCGATATCTTTGTCATGAAAAGCCTGAACCAGATCCCGAAACTCTTCGCGCTCCGTACCGGGGGTAGTGCCTTTCGTTCGAAAACGAGACTCTACGGCCATTGCAAAAGATGTCCGATAGCCCCATTGATAATTTTCTTCGCTTACACCCTGGCTAATCATATATTCATCCGCACTAAAAGAAGCTTTCCAGTCGTCCGTTGGAAAGTGGACATATTCCTGAACGGGCATTAGGTGGACCACATTTACCCCCAGGTCAAGGATATGGTCAAAGCCTATCTTTTGTCCTTTTTTATTTTTTAAGCCTGGTGTTATCATGGCAGGAAACGTCCCTTTGTATTTATCATCCACAGGTAATCGATCCGTAAAGTCCTGAACATGGACTTCGTATGCGATAACATCCTCCATTGCAGGAATGCCGTTCTTTAGGGGCTTCGCGGGCTCTGTGGCTTTCCATATTCTTGATTTTCCCCAGGTATCATCACTTACTCTGGCGTAGGGATCATTGATATGAACGGGATTGGTTTCGTAGAAATGATTTCCTGGGTCAGTTGCACCGTGCACGGTGAAATCATAATAAATCCCGTGTAAGTCTTCGTCAAAGGTAATTTCCCAAACACCATCAGCGTCCTGGGTCATGTTTTCTATACGGTAGGCTTCTTGGTCGGTACGACCCTTGAATAAATATAATTTTAAGGCATCTGCCCGTGGAGCGAAAACCCTGACAATAGTTTTTCCATCAAGGACATTTGCGCCAAGTATTTTTGTAGAATAAGTGTTTCGGAACCATCCATCAAAAGAGCAGGGAGTTTTTAGTCCCAAAGAAGGAATTTCAAGAAAGTAAACGCGCTTTTTATTTAAGGATTCTGCAGGTGTGATTAAAGTTGACCTGGATTCATTGGGAAGTACACCTGCAACGGGGATTTCATTCCCCTGAGCATCAGTGATACGGTAGGCTTCAGGATTAAGTGGTCTATTGCCAGGAACCTCTGCCCAGATGAGTCGCTCGTGGCGTAATTCTGCTTTGAGTACAAGTGGGTCAGCAGCCTTCATAAATACTAAGTCTCCGCCTTTTTTGTTTGGAGCATTCTCCGGAGGATCAATCCATTCTCCGTCATTAATTCGAAATTTGAACTTTGTGTTTGGTTTTACCACCGAAAATTCTGTGTTGTCAATGGTAAGTGTCCATTGTTCCCCCGTTTTGTTGAGTATCCATTCGGGCTTATCCATTGCAGCATCCCAGTTTCGGAACTCACCGGTAACGACGACTTTATCCGCTTTTAGCTGATAGATGTTTTGATCAAAGATGAAGGTTAGCTTGTCGCCAAATAAACCATAACCTTGCAGTGCCTGATCGCCACTAAAGGATTGAGCAAAAAGGAAAGAGCTTATGCTTAAGCAAGCAATTAACGAAAGAAATTTACCCATGTTTTCTGCATTATGAAAGTGATGCAGAAAGATAAAGAATATTAATCAAATACAGGATTTGAGAAAAGAGTAAGAGAACAGGTCAACACCGTTTGACCTGTTCTCTTATAATATGGAGTTAATTATTTTTAAAGACTTTAAAGCTATCAAGTGCTTCTTTATCCGTCCAGACTTTTATGAAGTAAAAGCCGACTTGCTGTTGTGTTAAGTCCAATGTGCAATGTTTAGTATCGGCAATATTAAGCTGTTGAACTTGCTGTCCCAATGCATTAAAGACAATGATTTTAGTCATTGCTTGAGTAGCATTTATGTATACTTTTTCGTTTGTGGGATTTGGATAATAATCCAAAATGAGATTTGTTGTAAGTTCATTCGTACTGACTACTGTTGCATTTACACACTCAGATTGAGTGGAGCAATCGTTCCTACTTATCTGTACAGCGTAATTTCCGGAATTTGTTGCCGTGAAACTTTGATTGGTGGCACCTTCGACGGGCAGGTTTGTATCGCAGTTGATCCATTGATAACTTGCGTCGGATTCCAGAGCTGTAAAAGTATTTCCATTTGACTCAACCGCATTATCCAGGTCTGTAATAGTGATGTTAAAAACGATGCTCGAGTCACAACCTGAATTATTGATATACTGATTGGTATATGTACCACTTTCGCTGATGGTACTGCCATCGGGCAGTTGATATGGACCACAAGATTCAGCATCGATTTCGGTGTAAGAAGCGTCAAGAATCGTTACATGTACCGTGATTGAACTATCGCAGCCAGTAGTCGTTTGGAAGATTTTATTGATCGTAGTATCCTGTGTATAAATTGTCCCGTCGTCCCAAACGAAGGTCTCACAGGTATTTACACTGAATTCAGAATCGTAACTTGGATTGATCGTCAACTCAAGAAAGACGATACTGTCGCAACCCGTTGAAGAAGTTAAAGTGTAATCGTATTCACCACTTTGGTCGTAAACCGTCCCCAGTGGATTAGTATATTGGTCACAACTTGTGACGACATCATTAACCTCAGAGCGCTGACAACCTTCTAATCGGATGACCCAGACATCGACCAGACCATACGACTCAACATTACTTCCTCCTTCCCAGGTTTCGCCGGAATAAGCACCGAGGATAAATCCTTTATCTTGTGTCTCTTCAATGCCCCAAAGCCATTCTTCTTCATTTTTGCTAAAGCTTTTATCCCATTGTACATGCCCATTTGCATTCAGCTTTACTAACCATAAATCCATATAGCTTTCAATGGCAGATGTCTTATCGCCGGAAACACCGGACATTGAATAACCGCCAATTATATAACCATCGTCCCAGGTTTGTCTAATACAAAAAGCTTCTTCCTGACCATCGCCTCCGAGTGATTGATCCCATTCTTTATTACCTGCTGCATCTAGCTTTACTACCCAATAATCAGAGCCGCCATTCAGTGGATCGCTTTTGTTTCCGGTGGTATCAGAATCGGTATAACCGACCATCACAAAACCATTATCAGAGGTATTGACAAAAGAATAAAGATATTCTTCGCCTTCGCCCCCAAAACTGTTTTGCCATATGATATCGCCTACTGCATCAATTTTTACGATCCAGTAATCTGAGGTGGAGAAATTACTGTTTTGGAAAAAGTTTGGAGCTGTTTTATTCCCACTGATATCAGAATAAGAATACCCACCTAATACAAAATCACCATTTGAGGTTTCAACAATATCGTACAAATCTTCCACCTTATCGCCGCCATAACTTTTTTGCCAGACTATGTTTCGATTAGCATCCAGTTTCAGGACCCAATAGTCATAATTTCCATATAGGGGACTGGTTTTTAAACCCGTAATATTTGACCGGCTGCTTCCAGCAAGGATATATCCGCCATCGCCAGTTGGTTTGGCAGAAAATAGATGATCATCCAGACTTCCACCAATTGTTTTATCCCAAAGGACATTGCCATTTGCATCTATCTCTAAAACCCAATAATCCATATTGCCAAAAGAGCCTTCCGTTTTATCTCCTGAAACGGGAGAGTTGGATCCACCCCCTAAGAGAAATCCTCCATTCGAGGTGGCTTCGATTGAGTGTAGATATTCGACACCGCTTCCGCCAATATTCTTTTGCCAGATTGTATCCCCATCAGCATTGAGCTTGATTAACCAAAAGTCAACACTGCCATTATTGGGAACCGTTTTATTACCATCTACGGCAGAACTGGATGATCCAGCAAGGAGATAACCGCCATCGATTGTAGTTTTAAGGTCGAAAAGTTCATCCATTCCGGAGCCTCCTAATGACTTTTGCCAGGTGATATCTGGCGCCTGAGCACTTAGAATTCCGGTAAAAGATATTAAAAGGAAGGTCAAAAAATACTGAGGTTTCATTGCTGTAATAGTTAGTGATTAAAGCGAAAGTTTAATAGGATTAAAGGGTGGCAAGAGTTCTATATAGTTAAAAAGGCAATTATTAGGCCATCGGTTTTTAATTGTTATTATTCGCTGAGCTAGCGTCCTTGACCCTACCTACCGTGTGTTTGGTTTATTTGAATTGATATTCACATGAAAAACGTGTTCTTTTTCCTTATTTTACTTCAAAATCAATACCCTATGTCTAAATATCTTAACTACCTGGTTGTACTTTGTCTGGCTGGGTTTATCACCGCTTGTACACAACAATTATCTAACCCGCCAGCAGAAGGTTTTAATTCTACAGACTCTGACTCCAAAGCGATTGCGATTGCTGATGAAGTAATGGAAGCGATGGGTGGACGCCAAGCCTGGGATGCTACCCGTTATTTGAGCTGGAATTTCTTTGGTTCCAGAATCCATCACTGGGATAAAAAGACCGGAGATGTCAGAATTGAATCGGCAAAAGATAATTATACCTTATTAATGAATATCCATACTATGAAAGGTAAACTAAAAAAGGATGGAGAGTTGGTTACGCATCCGGACTCTCTCTCTAAGTATATGGAAAAAGGAAAGAGTGCCTGGATCAATGATGCTTACTGGTTAGTGATGCCATTCAAGCTCAAAGATTCCGGCGTTACACTCAAATATAAAGGGGAAGGTAAAACAGAAGCTGGAGAGGATTCTGATATACTAGAATTAACTTTTAAAGGAGTAGGGGATACACCGGATAATAAGTATGATGTTTATGTAGATAAAAATACGAGACTAGTGAATCAATGGGCCTTTTATCCTAAATATGATGATCCTGAACCGCGATTTTTAACGCCGTGGGCCGCTTACAAAAAGCATGGTGCGATTATGCTTAGTTCAGATCGGGGTAAATATCAACTGACTGATATCGAAGCACCTGCTGAGATGGCAGAAGCAATATTTAAGGCATTTTAGAAGTGAACTGAATTGCGTATTCGCTCAAAAGAATGCTATTCCATTTTTAAAAAATCAATGAACCTTTCCAAAATGAAACGAAGGAAGTTTATACGTAATTCGGCTTTACTAAGTATGGTGCCCGCCATCGGAGCTTGTGCCGGTACCACTGAAAAAGAAGAAACACCAAAGCCTGTTGTAAAGGAAACCCGCTATCAAAACGGCCGCAGTCCCTGGCCAATATGTTTGGATACTGCGACAATTCGAACCGCCGGTGATTTGGCGAAAAAAGTTGATATAGCGATCAAAGCAGGATACGATGCCATTGAACCTTGGGACGGAGAATTAAAAGAGTACGAAGAGAACGGCGGGGATTTAAAAGCACTGGGACGGATGATCCGGGATAAAGGATTATTTGTACCGAGTATGATTGGTTTATGGGGCTGTCTTCCAGAGGATGAAGCTGCCTTTCAGGAAAGCCTTGAAGCGACTCGAAACCGAATGAGAATGGCTTCAGAGATTGGCTGTGAGTTTGTCCAGGCCATCCCTAATAATGTTGGTGAAAATTATGATAATGCTTTTGTTGCTTCCTGCTACAAACGATTATTAGAAATAGGAGAAAAAGAATTTAATCTGAACCCGGCTTTGGTTTTTGTTGAGATGTTTCCATTAAAAACATTGGGACAAGCTGCTGCTGTTGCCTTAGATGCAAATCACCCGAAAGCGAAAATTATTCCGGATGTTTTTCACATGTATATTAGTGAAGGTGGCTTTGAAGGCTTAAGGCAATTGAATGGCGATCTCTTTGCTATATTCCAGTTTAATGATGCTCCCAAAGGAATGGAATTGTCTGCAATGAAAGATAAGGATCGGGTTTATCCGGGAGATGGTATTTTACCGCTTACTAAGATTTTGCAAGACCTGAAAGCTACAGGCTTTAAGCGGTGTATTTCGCTTGAATTGTATAACCCTACTTATCATGAGCAAGATCCTCTCGAAGTGGCAAAGACTGGTCTGGAGAAAACCTTGCAAGTGATTGAGGCCGCAGGCGTTTAAAACTTTTATAGAAATGGCGGAAGATATACGTGAATATCTGGTAAAGGTATTGGATCTCATTGAGCAACATAGTGCGAATATTCCAGCGGTTTTATCAACGAATAGAGTAGCAGATGTTCGTGCCAAGCTAAGAACAACGCTCCCATTTAAAGGGCAAGCATTTGATAGAATATTGGTAGACCTTGAAGAACAAATCTTACCCTTTCTAAATCATAATACAGATAGTCGTTATGCTGCTTTTATAACAGGAAGTGGTAATCCCGTTGGCGCAATTGCTGAATACATCAAAGGGCATTTTAATCAAAATAGCCTAAAGTGGAATAGTTCACCTATTGCTTCAGAACTCGAGCGATTAATCACCCAATGGATCGCCGAATTTATTGAGCACCCTGAGTTTAATATTGGCTTTTTAACCTCTGGTGGATCCATGTCTAATTTTCTTGCGGTGCATTTTGCCTTTGCCCGCGCTTTTCCTAATCGGGAAATGGAAGGTATCTATAATATTCCTAGGGTTAGGGTTTATGGATCTGACCAGACGCATTCGAGTATTGAACGATCCCTGGTTTTTTTGGGCATTGGCAGAGATAATTGTGTAAAGATTCCGGTTAATGAAAATTATCAAATAAAAGTAGATAAACTAATTAATGCCATTGAATCGGATATTGCAAAAGGTTATCATCCTTTAATGATTATCGGCAATGCAGGTTCTACTAACACCGGAAGCATCGATGACTTAGAAGCACTTGCTAAGGTGTCCAGGCAATATAAACTCTGGTACCATGTAGATGGCGCTTATGGATTGCCTGCGGTTAGATTGCCGGAGTTGAAAGCGGATTTTGCAGGTACAGGAGATGCGGACTCCATCACCGTTAATCCTCATAAATGGATGTACGTACCGTTCGAAGCCAGTAGTATTCTGCTAAAGGAAATGCCCAGCGCGATTAACTTTTCGCCAGCTTACTTACAGGATGATGAGGAAGACCGTTGGGAAACGTCTACCCAAACAGTTGAATTGTCAAAAGAATTCAGAGCTTTGAAGGTTTGGTTTACTTTAAAGTATTACGGAGTAGAGCAGTTGGTTTCATTTATTCGTCATGATATTGATTTGGTGCAGTATATGGCGAAGTTATTATTAGAGTTAGAAAACTTTGAGGTGGAACCTTGCCATCCTTTATCCATTATCTGTTTCCGGTATTTTTCTCCTGCTATTTCTGAAAAAGAAAATGATGATTTAAATACTGCAGCGATTAAAACGATTGAAGCAGAAGGCAAGATTTTTTTAACGGGGACGAAGCTTCAGGGCCGAACGTACCTTCGAGCTTATTTTGGAAACCCGAATCGAAGACAAACAGATGTAAAGCAAATGGTGGAATATATTTCCTTATTGTTTTCGAGGTTAAGCGGATGAAAATGGCAGAATTTAGTGTACGGGATGAATTCACTTTTGTGCCGAAGTAGTGGGCGAGCTGACTAAGATGTATTTATAAATATAGTTATGAAAGAAATTATTTTTTTGTTTTGCGTGCTATGTTTTTCCTGCTCGAATGGGCAGGAAACAGTTTCTAGTGAACATAATCAGCGAAATATCCAATTACCCACTATGTCTTTAGAGGACGCAGGTTTTAATAGAGACTCTATCGAAAATATCATCAATTTGATAAATGAGACTCGACATAAAGATTTTAGGGGATTTGTTGTTATTAAAGAGAATCATATTGTGATAGAAGAGTACTTTAATACCTTTTGGAGAAACACCATTCACGATGTAAGATCGGCCGGTAAAAGCGTCACAGCAATGCTTTTGGGGATAGCGATAAAGGAAGGTCTAATTGAAAATATAGACCAAAATGTGTACTCCCTTTTTTCTGAACTTAAAAACCCTTCTATTAATAAGGAATACCAAAAAATCAAACTTAAGCATCTACTTGATATGTCTTCTGGTTTAGATGCAGATTCAGATTACCCAAGCTCCATAGGCCATGCTGGTAATTGGATTGCCAGAGACGATTGGAAGGAATATGCGCTCAATGTTCCCCTAAAGTCAAATCCAGGCGAAGCTTTTGTATATGCCGACATTAATCCTCTGCTAATCGGCTTGGCAATTGAAGAAGCATCAGGCATGAGCTTGAAAGATTATGCCCAGGAAAAATTATTTGACCCACTGGGGATTCAACAAGTGTACTGGTACACCAATGCTGCAAATCAGACTGGAGCTGCTGGTAATTTATATATATCTGCTCTTGACTTTGCTAAGCTAGGAATGTTGATTACAAATGAGGGAAGATGGGGGGAGCAACAAATAATTGAGTCAGATTACATTAATTTAATCCTTAATAGTAGGAATCCTGCAATTGTGGATGTGTGGCCATGGGTCGATTCTTATGGAATGTTCTGGTATAAAAAAGCTGGAAATTTTAACGGTAAAAAACGGAGTTATATTTATGGATCTGGAATTGGAGGGAATCATCTGATTGTGCTACCCGAAGAAAAATTGGTCATTGCTATTATTTCAAGTGCTTATGGTCAACCTTATCAACACGGAAGATCTTATGCTGTTATGGAAAAAATATTTACTGCAATGGAGTAAAGTTTATTTCAGAAGCATTAAGAGAAGAAACGAATAAGAAAGCCAGGATGTAAAATCAGGCACTATATATTACGTTTTTGTTAATTTGTTAAAATTAATAAAGTAAGTTTTATTTGGGTAAGTGCAAAATTTCTTATCTTGTTGCGGCGAATTTTCGCAATTATATCATTTAAAACCAAAAAAATGAGAAATTCCCTACCCTTAGTGCTTCTGGCGCTAGTATTCCTTTATGGCTGTGCTAAAGAAAGTGTTACGCCTGATCGCTCTAACGGCGAGAGTGATCCTATTAGTGCAGCCGAGATGAACGACCATATTCGCAGCTCAATTGAGCAAAATGGTATCTTTTACTGGTCTTCAGTAAGTGATCACTTTTTGTGGAGTGCAGGTATGCAAAGTGATTCTATTTTTGCCCTGGGCTATCAAACCCAAGGAACCCAGAACATTGAAGAAACTATTCATGAGATTGATATTGAGTCTACAGAGTGGAAAAATATTCGAACAGAACTATTGGATTTGGTCCTGGAAGGAGAAAAAGCACTTGGCTTAGATTATACTGTTGAAGATTTATTACCATACGGAATGCCTGAAGTACTACCGACAATGGCCGTACGTATTACTAATCCGGCAACTATTAGCCAACTCCGTGAAATGAAAGAAGTTCGTTATCTGGAAAGTATGAGCTATAGTATTCCTTCGATGTCTGATGTAGCCTCTGATCGTAGTGATTCAGGCTGTGAAAGTGATCCAAATTATAATATTAACAGCGGAGATTACTCAACGATTTCTCCAAATGTAAAACAGTCCTGGCACCATGCTACCTCTAATGTTTCCGGCGCATGGAGTGAAACAACAGGAAATAATGTTACAGTATGTATTATTGATACTGGCGTATCTGATTATCAGGAGAATTTGGGTTCTCAATTTAATAGCGGTAATTCCTCTGGTCGATTTGTACAGCGATACAGTACTAAATATTCAGGTTCCTGGTGGTGGCGTCGTTTGGATAGTCCTCATGATCAATGTGGTCATGGTACATCCATGGCTGGCTTGGCTACGGCACCAAGAGGTACGGATGGAAATGCAGTAGGTGTTGCCTATAATGCTGATTTAATTTCAGTCAGAGCTGTAGAGGATGTGGTAATCAATACTGGTAATGAGAAGGATGGAGTTAAGAATGCCTTGGTGCTTGCGGGTAACCGTTCTGATGTAAAGGTTATTAGCATGTCGATTGGAACACCATTTTCCAGCGGGACAGTAGCGGATGGAATTTACTACGCCTATAATAAAGGAAAGACTATCGTTGCGGCTGCTGGAACATCATTTAGCTGGACTAGCTGGTGGGGGGTTATATTCCCTGCAAGTATGAGCCAAACGGTTGCTGTAACTGGTGTAAAAGATGGCTCTGGATCAATGCAAAGATGTGCATCTTGTCATGATGGTTCGGCAGTTGACTTTGTTATGGTTATGGAGCGTAGCTCGAATACCAGTCGTCATGCAATTACGCTGGCTAACGATACGAATACACCAAAATACATTGGAGGTTCTTCAGCCGCTACGGCTAGTGTCGCGGGTATTGCTGCACTTATTTACTCCAATAACCCTGGTATTTCCAGAAGTGGCGTATTTAATCGTATGAAAACTAATGCTTCTTTCTACCCGAATGAAAGTAATAATTTCGGCTGGGGTATTATAGATGCAGCAGCGGCGGTAGATTAGAATACTTAAGTAATATATATAACTATACAGGGCCTTCAGAGACTTAATTGTTTTTGGAGGCTTTGGTTTTTTAGTAGGGGGGAGTGAGTTGGTG
>JAHDHW010000107.1 GCA_020631105.1 Saprospiraceae bacterium
CCCATAATCAGAACCATACCTCGTGACCGTCGTGACCATCATGAGAAACTATTCCCTCAAATCCATTTCAAGCACCAACTCCTTCACAAACATCTCCCCTTCTGCTTTAGGCAACATTTCTTCAATCAACAAAGAATCCGTAACCTTCGTCAATAATCTTGAAAAAAGATCTATAAAGGCTATACTATCAAAATCAATATACTGCGGTTTATAATGATCCCCTTTAGGCCGCTTTTCTGTATTCAAAGCAGATACTCGGATAAAGACACGCTTTGGAATATTTAAAGTTTTAATCCAATCTTGGATGCGAACAAAATATGTTAGCTCCTCCTCCCCTTTCAATTTCAAAGGCAAAAATGATTTAGGAATACCCCAAGCCCTTCGTCTTAAGACCAAATGATCCCCCGCTGTTATTCTTGGTAAGTGTTGTATGTCAGCGTCTTCTTTTTTGGATATTTTCTGATCCAGCAAGTTTACTAAAACATTAGGACCGACCAGGTCGTAACTAAACAAACTATCTAACAGACGATACAAAGGACTCCGATTCTCTATCGCTTCAAAACCAAAATCAAACAACTTGACCTCTTTTCCACTTGGTTTATGCCAAAGTTTTATTTTATGATTCGATGATTGCTGACGCAGCTCTAAATCTTCCAATCGCAGCTGCTGCATTTCTGGGAGCAATTGCTGTCCGCCAGGTACTTGAACTTCCCTTTGCAATAATGGAGGATGGATATTTGGATTATATACGGAGGCATCAATATTTTCTGCCCAAATCATTGCTTGAGGTACAAGTGATTCATTTCGATCGCGAATGGCTCCAATGATATCTTTTGGAAAAAGATGAAGAAAACGTCCCCACATTTTTCCATAGCCGGCAATCACCGCATCAACAAATACTTTTGTTTTGCCTTCTTCTTGATAAACCTGTAGTAAACTACCAATTGATTTATGAGTATTATTATCTTCTGAATGCTCACCTTGAAAACTACTTAGTGGCAGATGAAAATGATCCGCTGATATCCACTCTCCAGTTTCCAGGCACTTATCCAAAACCTCCTGATGTCTGGCTATTGTAGCTTCCGGGGCCAGAGGTCTGACAAGCTCAGCTTTATAAAATGCTTCATAATATGTGAGGATCGGCATTTCCTGTCCTGCAAAATGCTCCGCAAAGAAAAGCTCATGCTTATGTCTTTCCGATTTATAGTTTAAAGGTTGGATAAAGTTAACCAAGCGCTCTAATTCTATTCTAAGCGAGTCCAGTTCTGCAGACGAAATGTCCTGCTCAACCTTCCGGCTCACATCCTCATAAAACAACTGCTCCTTTGGAAAAGAAACCTTTTTTAGAGTGATGGCTTTTAGGCTACTGACATTTTTTAAATCTTGCTCTGGAAGGGTAATTTTACTTAGCTGCTCTTCTATGAAATGCTGGAGTGTTGGATAAGCCTTATCCTGTATCTCGCTTCTGGCTTCAACAGACTCCTCTGCAAAAGCGAGCTGCCATTCTTCTAGCTGCCTCAACAACAGGTTCATTGCTTTTAAGAGTGGATCATCCTGCTGTGCAGTCAGCTGGATCAACTTCCCAGACCAGTCAGGATCCAGGCCCGAAAACGGCCATTTCCATTCTATCAATCCATAGTCAATGAGATTGCTTAAATAGTCTGCTAGCACCTCGCGTTCTTCCTCTATATATCCTTGCAAATGATTCACGAGCCGTTCAAAGCTGACTTCATGATCCTGTTTTAAATACTTCACCATCAAATCAAAAACAGCTGAATGGTCAATTCTTTGAATAGACTCTACATTTCTAGTATTCAACAAATAAGTCCACTGCTCTTCAAGTAATTTTGCAGAAGGATTCCAACGGACTTTTAAGTTTGTATAAAATGGAGGATAATGGGTAAGGGCATCGAAAAATAGTTGAAAAAGCTGATTATTCAGTCTAACCTTCGGGAGAAGGTCCTGAATATTTTCCTGCTTAAGGTCCCAAATGCTCAGTTGAGTAAAATAACTAAAAGGCGAAACCTTAGTAGTGATTCGACTCAGGTATTGAAGTACAGTACGTTCTGTTTGTTTGTGCTTTTTATTAAAACTTTCAGGGCTTTGTTTTCTAAAACTATTGATTCGTTGCATTAACGAACTACTGGCCATTTGCAGACCTTTGATCAATACAGGCGAAGTTGAGGAATCTTGTAACATTCTTCGGGTTCGCACTACTTCATTAGCGTAAGCAATGTTCAGTTTATCAAACTGCTCGGTGAGCGTTTCTCTATTGAGTTTGTATTGATTGACTTGCTCAATTACCTGGCTAAATGCTTCGGTATATTTCCCATGATAGTTGAAGGATTTTACTTTGATGCTACGGTCGCTGAAAACGGCGCTTCGAAGGATTTTTAGATAATACTTTGCGGGATAGTCTTCGATGATTCGAATGAGCGACTCTAGCTCGCTTAACAATTCTGCACGGTCTTGATTTAAAGCTGCGGCTGCTTTTAGATAGATATTATAAGAAGTGCTTTCCCAGCGAAGTTGCTCCATCAACGAATAGGGCAATCCGGCAACTCTTAGCAATACATAGGGAAAGGTAGCCATGTGGATCAGCGGTGTAAATCAGCGAATACATTATCAAACAATCGAAATAACAAGCGCTTTTCTTTGGTAATAATCTCTGCGGTCCCTTGCATCCCCTGAGAAAATTCAAGCTCTCGGTTAAAACTCGTTACCAGACCATCGGGCAAATCAACTTCGACCTTATAAGTATTATTCTCTTGCGGAATATCTGCTTTAGATCGAACAAGGCCCTTGAGCTTACCAAATGTAAAATATGGATAGTTATTGACTTTTATGACTACTTCCTGCCCGGATTCTACACTCCCTGAATTATATATGGGAAGATCAACTTTTGCATAAATTTCTCCCAGATCTCCAATTGGATATATTTCCAGGATTCGATCTCCAGCTCGAACCGTTTGATTATCGTTATCAAAGTTTTGGCTAAAGACTACCCTTCCGTCGATCGGTGCAAAGATTAAGTTATCGTTCTTCCAATTACGAATTTGACTTTTGAGTTTTTTGATGGACTCCGTAATACCGAATGTCAATCGCTGATTATCACTTCCTGTGCGCTGACGAACTTCAGCGATTTCATTTTGTAGTCTCTGAATACTTACCTTGTAACGCTCAATCGTTGAACTTTTATCTGCCTGATCTGCTTCGATTTGCTTGATTTGTTGTGCACTAGCATCCAGTTCTTTATAATAAGTTTTAGGATCATCTGAATAGACCGCTTGTAGTTTATCCTTTGTATCAATCGCCATTTCAAGGCGTGTGGATAGTTCTGTAATTTTACCTTCCTCTAGTGTAATTAAATTTCGAAACTGATTTATCTCTTCTGTTTTTCGAGAGATAGTGTTCCGCTCATTATTACTCATAGCGCCATACTTAAGTGCATTATATTGACGTAAAAAGGCAGCGTATTCCTCTTGTACAGCTCCCAATTGCAGATTCACAATTGGCTGAAAACGGTTAATATCTTCCGCAAAAACTTCATCACTAAAAAAGAGAAGTTGCTTTTCCAGTGTGTCAACATCAGCCAAACTGGCGGTTGTTGCAAAAGCCATCATTAATTGTCCGGTCTTAACGATTTCATTCGGCTCAACGAATACTTGTTCGATTAGCCCCGTTTGCTTCGCCACAATTTCTACAGAAGGATTAGGAACCGTAATTTCCATATTTGCTTCCACCACATCAGGGTACTTGACAAAGTATGCGACCGCAATCATTACGAAAATCGCCAAATAAGCCGTCAGAATACCGTACCTGGCCAACCAGCCCGGTGGTGTACCGAGGACTTCGTTCAGTTCTTCTGAATGTAGATTGATGTTATCTTGAGGATGCATTAGCTACCTAGCTCTAATTGATTTTTGATTAATTGATAATAAGTTCCTCCCTTGGCAATCAAACTTCGATGAGTGCCTTGTTCAATAATTTGCCCTTTATCCATTACGATAATCTGATCCGCATTTTTGACGGTACTCAATCGGTGTGCCACGGTAATTACCGTTTTATCTCGGAAATGTGCTGTAAGATTATTCATAATAACCATTTCGTTTTCTGAGTCCAAAGCATTAGTTGCTTCGTCAAAAAAGAAATAGTTAGGTTCTTTGTATAAGGCACGTGCGATCAGTACCCGTTGCTTTTGTCCCTGGCTCAGTCCAAGACCTTCGTTACCAATCTTGGTGTTATACCCTAAAGGTAAGGATTCTATAAAAGTTTGAATATTAGCAAGCTTTACCGCTTGAATCAAACGATCCTTATTGATAACTGCATCCCCCAGTCCGATATTTTTGGCAATTGATTTTGTAAAGATATACCCTTCCTGTAATACTGCACCACACTGATCTCTCCATACGGCATCTTCAAAATTGGACAATGGAATTTCACCAAGTTTAACAAAGCCCTCTGTCGGTTCATAAAACTTAAGCAACAATTTTATTAAGGTAGTTTTTCCACTACCACTAGTCCCAACGATCGCTGTCGTTTTACCTTGCGGAATCCTAAGGTTAATATTCTTAAGGACCATTGCAGAGTTGGGTCCACCGTATTGAAAGGAAACATCTTCCAGTGCAAGGTCTCCATTCTCCGGCAATATCGAAACTTTCGCTTCTGCATCCTCTTGCTTATCATCTCTGAGCTGATTCATTCTTTCCATACTAATCTTTGCATCCTGAAAAGACTGAATAAAGGTAACAGCTTGCTGTAAAGGACTATTCAACTGACCGATGATGTATTGGATCGCTACCAGTGCACCCAAAGTAATACTTCCATCAACAACTGCCTTTGCAGCTAAAAAGGAAATGATAATATTCTTCGATTCGTTGATAAAAGCAGCACCTGTTCTTTGCCACTGATTGAGATTAAGGTATTTTTGGTTAAGTCGATAGATTTTAGCCTGGATACGTTCCCACTCCCAGCGTTTAATGGTTTCCGCATTATGGAGCTTGATGTCATTGATTCCATAAATCAATTGTAATAAGGCACTCTGGTTAAAGGTCATCTCATCAAAACGCTTATAATCAATCTCTTTACGTCTTTGCAGGAAATAAACAATCCAAGTTAAATAGATTAAAGAGGCACCTATGAAAATGATAAAAATCTCAATGTCAAAATAAAAGAGAATGGCCGAGAAAACGATAAACGTTGCTATCGAGAAAAGCGTCTGCAAAGCAGAAGAAGTCAGCATTCTTTCGATCCTTCGATGATCCTGAACCCTTTGCAAAATATCTCCGGTTAGTCTTGTCTCAAAGAAAGAGATCGGTTGATCAATCAAACGAACAAGATAGTTCGAGATCATTCGGATATTGACATGGGTCCCGGTGTAGAGCATTATCCAATTCCTTGCGGCAGTGACCAGGCTCTGCGTCGTAAATAGAACCAAATGTGCAATCACCATCACCAGAATAATCTGGGTATTATCCAGTCTTACTCCTAGGTCAATAATGGACTTCATAATAAAGGGGAAAGCAATCTGAATAATAGTCCCCAAGATTAGCCCCAAGATTAAGCGAAAGATTAGCCCTTTGTAGTTTTTATAATAAGACAAAATATAGGACCAACCTGAGCCAAATCCTTCCTGCGATTCTTCCACATAAAACTCGGGAGTTGGCTCCATTAATAAAAGGATGCCAACGGGCTTGCCATCTTTCTTACCAACGGTCCATCCTTTTATAAATTCTTCAACTGTTAGTTCGTATACTTTATCCGCAGCAGGGTCACCTATCCAAACTTTCTTTTTGGTTGCTTTGAATACTACGACGAAATGGGATTGACGCCAATGCGCAATGGCCGGTAGAGGCAGGTCTTTTATCAAACGATCATAGTCTACTCTTACTCCTAAGGTATGGAGACCAATATCTTGAGCGGCATCACTAATTCCTAAGAGAGAAACCCCTTGTCGATCGACATGTGTACGCTCGCGCAGATACTCCAGTGAGTAGTATTTACCATGGTATCGCGCAACCATTCTAAGGCAGGCTGCACCGCAGTCTGTTTCATCCAGTTGTTTGTAAAAGGGAAAATCCTCTGCCATTGGCTTCGTAAAAGAGTATCGTTCGCGTCAAAGTTAATAAAAAGGGGTGTAATATTGGTGCAGTGGATGGATTCCCATAGTCTTATTAAAAAGTGGTGGGAGTACTACAAACATGAGGATTATACCGCGATAAAAAAAGCCCCCTTCATGTAACGGTAGGTTTTTGGCAAGGAACGGGGCGATTGCTTTACGAAACGACAAAAGTCTTTTAGTAAAAAAATCTTAATTATTTGTTAAATTACTGATTTATAGGACTTTACAGGTCAATGTCAAAAGTAAAATTAGATGTGATTGTCTATCCAGTCTATAGTATAATCATAAACTTGTTCGCGTATACTTTCATTGTGAACTTCGTGATATAAACCTTCCCATATTTTCAGGTCAACCGGGCTGGTCAATCTTTTGACGAAAGCTTTTGTTGCTTCCGGGTCGGTAATTTGATCATCTCCGGCATGTTCTGCCAGCAAAGGAGTTGGAAAACTTCCGCTAAAAGCTTCTAAGCGTTTACAGGAATTAAACATCTCATCTCCTAAAGAAAAAGACATTTTACCATGTACCAAAGGGTCATTATTATACTTGTCTACTTCTTCTTTTACTCTTGAAATGTAAGTACCAATTTTTTGACCGACGGTAGTTGAGGGAAAAAATTTCCGCGCCAATTTAACCGTGGATTTTATGATCCCAGCAGGTTCTTTGGTCAGTCGAATCCAGGGTCCGGTAACTACAGTAGATTTTATCCCAGGGTAAGAACGCTCAATCATATAGCTGAGAACGAGATTACCTCCCATACTGTGTCCGTACATAACAATCGGAAGATTCGGATAACGCTCGGAGCAGTGCTGAAGCAATTGATCTATTTCATCAAGAAAGGCAGCATAATTGGGTGTATGACCAATTTTTCCACCTGAACGACCATGACCTCTTCGATCATAGCCTACCATTGCATATCCTCTTTGGTTATAATACTTAGCCATGCTATCGTAACGCATACAGTGTTCACCAAATCCATGCACAAGCGCGATGACAGCCTTAGGTTGATCGACTTTCCAGTCTTTGGCGAAGATATCAATGCCATCAATGGTTTTCCAGTTAAATTCCACGTTGTTGGTTTCGTTAATTAAGGAATGATACGTTTACCTTTTTTATAGCGGATTACAGCTGCATTTTTGTAGTTATCCTTAATAGCAGATTCTAAAAATCGATTAGCATCTCGCCACTCCTCAAAAGGTCCGAAAAGATAGGCAAAGCTGCCGTCTTTTTTCTGTTCTTTATAGATTTTACCATGTTTTTTAAAAACCTCATGATTAGAAGACAACTCATTATTTGCGGTCAAAAATTCCACCATGTACCCGGAGAAACCAGACTCCATATACCTGGCGATTGACGGTTGGTGATTTACATTGACCTCTAGATTATCAACAATCAGATTTTCTGAAGCGGTAGCAACCGTCTCACTAGCAACCTCTGAAGCTTCTTTTTTAGCCGGAGGTTTCCGGTATACAGGCGCAGATGGTTGGGTAACTGGAGGTTTGGTTACTAGTTCTTCCTTGATTTCAACATTCATTTCCTTTTTTGCTTCCTCTATTCTCTCTTCCGTTTTAGCAATAGGTGCTTCAACTTTTGCTTTTGCCTCATCTGCTGCATTTCTAACCGGTACTGAGATTAGCTCCACTTGTTCGATAACTTCCTCAACCGGTTCTTCTTTTTTCATTTCCTCTTCTACCTTTTCCTTAATAGGTTCTGGTTCTTTTTTACCTTCCATTTGTGCTGCAATCTCATCAGGGAGCTCTTCTCCTGCTTTCACCTCAACGACTTCCTGGTTCATCAGTTCTTCTAGAAGCGCCTCCATTTGTTCTTCTTCTTTGATATCAGCCAAAGATTTTCCAGCATAAGGATCATCTGAAAGTATACCAGTTACTTTTATTTCCGTTCTACGGTTCATCTGATGTCTGCGTTCTGAACACTCTACTCCATTACCACAGCTATTGACTAATTTACTTTCTCCATAGCCTTTGGCTTTGATCCTAAACTCAGGGATATCAGAGTTATTTAATATATATGCTACCGCAGATTCTGCTCTTCTTTGAGAAAGGCCCTGATTAAACTTTGAATCTCCTCTTGCGTCAGTATGAGAGCTCAATTCGATAATTAAAGTCGGGTTATCTTCAAGAACTGTAATCAATTTATCTAATTCCTCCGCAGCGTCTTTTCGAATCTTCGCTGAACTCTTATCGTAATATATTTTCTCCACTTTGATCGCTTTATCTACTTCAATAGGTACTAATTCAACATTCGCCAAAAGCGTCCCCATACTATTCTCTTCCGTAAGCACATCTGAAACACCTGGTTTGACCTCTCCTACTCCATCAAAGCAAAGAATACATCCTTCAACATTTACATAAGCTTCCATCCGCTTTGAAAAGAATCCTTTTTTACGAATAAGAATTGTGTAATGATTACCATCTTCGAACCGCACTTTGAAGTTAGGTTGAGCATAAGACTGAAGATCCAGTGTTTGCTTCTTTTTAGAATTATTATACACTTCAATTCTGGCATCGGTGATACCTTCAGGATAAATGCCCTCCTTGATTTGTTTCTCTGTCGCCTTTGCAGCCAAAGTAACATCAAATAAATAACCTGGTTGCCTTTGCATTTCCACTTTTAAATAGAGCTTTTCTCCTGCTTGTTTCCCTATTGTTGAAACTGCCATTTTTTTGTCTTTGAAGACATCCTTAGTGGCTTCAATAATTAAATCTTGACCTACTGGTAAGTCCAGGTTAAAAATTCCACTCAAATCAGAGGCTGTACTCGTAATCATGCGATTAGAGGTATCGTAAACCTTGATGGAAACTAAATTCAAAAATCCACGGTTACCTGATTCGTAGGCATAACCTTCCAGCTGCACTGTTTGCGCGCTTAATTGGCTAAAAACGATAAGGAGAGCGAAAAAAAGTGTAAGTTTAAGCTTTCTCATGTTTGGATATTGGTTGCTTATAATGAACACAAAGTTACTTTTATTGATTAGAATATACAAAGTTGATGACTTTTCCAATAGTTAGACGTCAACCTTATAGAAAAGCGTACATTTTTTCACGAATTTTTTTTAATGTCTTTGAAAATCATCTTTATGGGAACGCCGGATTTTGCGGTCCCTTCTCTCCAAATTTTACACGAATCAGGTTATAACATTGTAGGTGTAATCACCGCTACCGACAAATATGGTGGCCGCGGTGGTAAAAAATTGATCGAGTCTCCGGTCAAGAAATACGCCCTGGCAAATGGCCTCAAAGTATTACAACCCAAAAATCTAAAAGCGCCTTCTTTTGTAGAAGAGCTGCAAGCTTTGGAAGCAGATATACAAGTCGTGGTTGCTTTTAGAATGTTACCTATTGTCGTTTGGAATATGCCCAGATATGGTACTATGAATCTACATGGCTCTCTTTTGCCTAGATACAGAGGGGCTGCGCCAATCCACTGGGCCGTGATCAATGGTGAAAAAGAAACCGGGGTAACCAGTTTTTTCCTCAAGCATGAAATTGATACCGGAGACATCTTGTTTCAGGAGCAACTCCCAATTGGTGAAAATGAAACCACGGGAGACGTTCACGATCGTATGATGCATATCGGTGCCAAAGTGGTGCTGCAAAGTATTCAGGCTGTCGAAAAGGATGAATACAAATTGTTAGCTCAAGACAATACGCTGGTGACCAAAGCACCTAAAATCTTTAGCGAAGATTGCGAAATTGATTTTAACCAATCAACAGAAGCTGTCCATAACTTTATCCGGGGCCTTAGTCCATACCCGGCAGCATGGACCAAACTAGAGGGTGACAAACTTAAGATTTACCGGACTACAAAGGATCTGTCCAGTAAGGGCAATGTGGATCCGGGGCAGTTTATCAGCGATAACAAAAATTATATTAAGATAGCTACTACTGATGGCTTCGTAGAAGTACATGAGTTACAATTAGCCGGACGTCGTCGTATGAAAGTGAAAGACTTCCTCAATGGCTATCAGTTCAAATCCTAAATATGAAACCATGAAAAAACAACTCCTCACCTTAGTTTTTAGCATAAGTACCTTATTCACCTTTGCGCAAGATAGGATTACCGGCGCACCATTCGCTACCCGCTCAGAAGTCATTGCAAAAAACGGCATGGTAGCCACAAGTCAACCTTTAGCAACTCAAGTCGGGCTGGATATTCTCAAAAAAGGAGGAACCGCGATTGACGCCGCAATTGCAGCTAACGCTATGCTTGGTTTGGTTGAACCAACCGGTAATGGTATCGGTGGTGACTTATTTGCTATTATCTGGGATGCAGAATCCAAACAGCTTTATGGACTGAATGCAAGTGGCCGCTCTCCTTACGATCTGACGCTGGATTATTTTAAGGAGAATAAAATGTCGAAAATTCCTAGTCATGGCCCAATTCCGGTTTCCGTACCAGGTTGTGTGGATGGTTGGTATGAGATGCATAAGAAATTCGGCAAACTTCCAATGGCCGATAACTTTGCACCCGTTATTAAATATGCGGAAGAAGGATTCCCGGTTTCTGAATTGATTGCTTATTACATGGGGCGATCCGCTGGCTTTCTTTCTAAATATCCCGGATTCAAAGAAACCTATATGCCAAACGGCGCAGCACCAAAGAAAGGAGAAGTCTTTAAGAATCCTTATCTGGCAAACACCTTCAAAATCTTATCTAAAAAAGGACGAGACGCTTTTTATGAAGGAGAAATTGCGGAGACGATCGTAAAATATATGAAAGACCAGGGCGGCTTTCTTTCTATGAAAGATATGAAAGATCATACCTCAGAATGGATCGATCCGGTTTCAACGAATTATCGAGGATATGATGTCTGGGAGCTTCCTCCAAATGGTCAGGGTATTGCTGCGTTACAGATGCTAAACATTCTCGAGCAATATGATATTGCTGCTATGGGATTCGGAAGCGCAGAATATATCCACGCCTTCGTAGAAGCCAAAAAACTAGTCTATGAAGACCGGGCAAAATATTACGCGGATATGGATTTCAATAAAATCCCAGTAGACTGGCTGATCTCCAAAGAATATGGTAAGGAACGCCAAAAACTTATCAATCCGGATCGAGCAAGTCGTGCTTATCCTCCCGGAGTTCCCGGTCATGGAGAAACCATTTATATGACCGTCGCGGATCAATGGGGAAATATGATCTCTTTGATCCAAAGTAATTACCGTGGGATGGGCTCCGGAATGACGCCGACCGGGCTTGGATTTATTTTACAAGATCGCGGTGAATTATTTTCACTGGAAGAAGGTCACTTTAATGTTTATGAGCCGCATAAACGCCCATTCCATACCATCATCCCATGTTTCGTCACTAAGGACAATGCCCCTTACATGAGCTTTGGAGTGATGGGAGGTGCGATGCAGCCTCAAGGCCATGCACAAATCGTAATCAATATGATTGATTTCGGAATGAATCTGCAAGAAGCTGGTGATGCGCCGAGGATACAACATTTTGGTTCTTCCGAACCAACGGGCGGAACTATGACTGACGGCGGAATAGTGGCATTGGAGGATGGAATCGATTATGAGGAAATCAGGAAATTAATGCACATGCGACACAAAGTTCGATTTGATTTGGGAGGATACGGAGGATATCAGGCTATTATGTATGATGCCAAAAACGGCGTATACTATGGCGCCTCTGAATCTCGAAAAGACGGACAAGCTGCCGGCTATTAATCAATAGATAAAACCAAGTAAAATGATTCATACTCTTGACCTAAAATTTTTGGGTGTCTCTCAAGTCATTGCAGCCTATCTGGTAGAAACCGGCGAAGGGCCGGTGCTAATCGAAACAGGGCCGCATTCCACTTTTAAATATTTAAAAGCTGGCATTGAAAAAGCCGGATTTAGTCTGAGTGACATCAAGCATGTTTTCTTGACGCATATTCATTTTGACCATGCAGGAGCTGCCTGGGCCTTTGCAGAATTGGGGGCCACAATCTATCTGCATCCGGTCGGTGCACCGCATATGATTGATCCTTCTCGACTAATCCAATCGGCAAAACGTATTTACAAAGAAAAAATGGATATGCTTTGGGGGCAGCTAAAGCCTATTCCGGAAGAACGTATGGTTCAGGTAGCCCATCAAGCCTCCTTTACCATCGGAGATCACACCTTCATCGCACATCATACTCCTGGCCATGCTATTCATCACATCGCATGGGAAGTAGATGGTCATTTGTTTGGTGGAGATGTAGCAGGTGTAGCCATCGAAAAAGGTGTTGTGTTTCCTCCTTGCCCTCCTCCGGATATTCATATTGAGCATTGGCAAGAGTCTTTAAATCTAATCCGGGGCTTGAATATTCAACACCTTTATATGGCACATTATGGAGCCGTTGGAAATATCGATACGCACTTGAATAAATTAGAAGAAAGATTACTGGACTGGGCAAATTGGATGAAGCCTTATGTCGAAAAAGGAACAGCTATCGAAGAGCTTATTCCAAAATTTGAACGATATGTGGCAAGTCAGCTTAGCTCAGAAGGGGTATCTGAAGCAGGAATAAAACAGTATGAGGCGGCTAACCCAGCTTGGATGAGTGTAGCCGGCCTAATGCGTTATTGGAAAATTAAACTTAGAGACTAGTAGCAGGAACCAGCTTTCTTCCCGTTTCGATGATTTTCTTAAAGATTTTGACATCGGGGAGTTCAGCATTTGTGGCTTCCTCATCTTCTAGCAAGGTATTCATATTGCATTTAGCTTTCGGCTCAATTACTGATACAGAATTAATGTATAGATAAGAACCAATACTTGCTACAACAAGAAGACCAAATAGGAATGATCGTAAGCGGGAATTTTTCATGCTTTAAATTTAGAGTATTGCTTTAGTATAAAGTTTTAAAAATATTGGGCTTAATTCACTTTTTATCGACGAACCCAACACTTTACAGTATAAAAGACATCATAAAAAGCGAAATAGTTGCATCACACCTTAAAAATAGTGCTAATACTTCAAAGAAGCTGGTTCGTTAACAACTATTAACATGATTTAACCTTGACTCAAAATAGACTCGAACCTCTCTTTTGAGGCTTTATTAGACTATTTTTAGTCTTATATTAAATCGACGAACGAATTCCCCTGTTTGTTACAGCTTTTCTCTTTTCTTTGCACCATAATCTTAAAAAGGGCGTTTTTAATACATGAAATGGATTGTCTTTTCCTTTTGTTTTCTTTTTGTATTCGCTGAGCTGTCGGCCCAGGAAACGGGCTCCGCAGATACCCTAATCGCTGAAACACCAGTTATCGCTCCCGCTTCAGCGCTAGAAACACCCAAGCCACCAAAAAAAAGATTCCTACGTTCTTTTCTAAAGGATGATTATCCCAATCCAAAGAAAGCAATGCTCCTTTCTTTTTTCCTTCCCGGAGCAGGCCAAATCTACAATAAGAAGTACTGGAAAGCCCCTATCGCAATCGGAGGAACCATCGGAATGGCCTATGTCATTCGCTATAACACAACTGGTTTCAACTTCTTTAATGATGAGCTGAAAGCAAGGGACGATGAAACGGATAACCTGATCCCTGATGAACGCCTGGAAGATTGGACAAATGAAGACTTAGATCGAGAACGCAGTCGCTGGGAAAAGCAAAAAGAACTCTCTTATATCGGATTAATTGGTGTACAACTTTTTACGGGGGTCGATGCCTTTGTGGATGCCCACCTCAATGGTTATAAAATAGATGAAAGCCTTACCCTCAAAATTGAACCTTCATTCGAAGCGATCGGTGGCACCAGTATGGCGATGGGTATCGGGATAAAATTGGTCTGGTAAACCCTCAACTGTACAATACTTCGTAAACATATCTATCCTGATCCCTGTTTAATACCATAGACCTTCTAGGTTTTCACTTTACACTCACAATCTAAATCTTCTTTAATGCGATTCCTATTTTTCCTATTGTCACTTTTAACGCTCTCCGCTTGCCAATCTGATCTTCCAAGTTCGCAGGAAGCAAATGCCGCCGTTCTGGTGAAAGGAGACAATTTCAAAGACTACTGGTACCAAGGAAAAGCGGAGATCACCAGTTACCATTTAGAACAAGCGAGATACGGAGAAATCCATAATGGTCATGCGGTACTTGTCTTTGTAACAGAACCATTTTCAAAATCGAAAAAAGTAAAACTTGATAATCCTTCAGCTACCCCTAAGGATGAAGTTCCTGTCCTAAAACTCAATGCCACTCGCAAATTCAATACAGGTGTGTATCCGTACAGTATGATGAGCTCAATATTCACTCCGGTAGACCTATCAAAACACCCCAACACACTTAAGGTCTCCACCTCTTCACAAGAATGGTGCGGCCATACTTTTATGCAACTGCGAGAAGAGAAAAATAATTATTCCGTTGAGATTGATTCTTATTTCGAAAGCGAGGGAGATACGGAATCGAAAGTGGATAAGGTGATCCTCGAAGATGAAATCTGGACACGGCTAAGAATTGCTCCCAAAAGTTTACCAACCGGAGCAATTGAAATGCTTCCCGGTACGATGTTCGCCAGACTTCGCCACATCGAATATCGACCAGTTACCGCAAATGCTACCATGACGCCTCATAGAGATCAATCTGACCTGATGACCTACAGAGTAGTTTACCAAGGAATGAATCGCAGCCTCAGTATTCACTTCTCCAAAGACTTTCCATATACCATTGATAGCTGGGAGGAGACCATGGGCTCAGGATTTGGAGCAAACGCAAAAACCTTAACAACAAAGGGGCGTCGCAATAAATCCATTATGGATGCCTACTGGAATCATCACAATAATGAGGACTTATACCTACGAAAAGAATTAGGACTGGACAAGTAGCTGTAATCCAATTTGTGCTTATTCCAAAATTAAACTTTATCTTAGGAGACTCGAAAGCAATTTAGCATCTATCACCCCTTCAAATCCTAAGAAATGTTCAATTCAAAGGCATCAATTTTTGTACTGCTCCTCATCACATTTTGTGCTTGTAAAACCGATCAAGTACAAAAACAAACAAAACAAGAAGATTCCTTTACTCTACCTTTTGAGGTAAAAGAGAATAGCTTCATGATGAAAATGCAATCGGAGGCCATGGAGAGTCCATACGAAGGCATATTCACTTCCGAAGGAAAAGAAGAAAACTTATTTCCAATCCAATCCACAGGAGTTTCTACTCAAGCTATTAAGGAAGCTGCTGATGCCTTTATTCAGTCACTTTCAGCGACTCAAAACGCAAAAACCCTTTTCCCGATTGAAGATGAGGAATGGCGTAAATGGTCGAATGTAGATAATGGGATTTTTGCAAGACAAGGGATATCCATCTTGGAACTCAATCAGGAGCAAAGAGTTTTAGCCTTCAAATTATTGCAGGAAGCACTCAGTGCAAAAGGGCTACAACTCTCAAAAGATATCATGAAAACGGATCAAACCCTGCGTGAATTCAATGATGACAATCCTGTTTTTGATGAAGATCTCTATTTCTTTACTATCATGGGAGAACCCTCAATGACCAAGCCTTGGGGTTGGCAAATTGATGGACACCATTTGGTTATCAACTATTTTGTTTTAGGGGATCAAATTGTGATGACGCCTACTTTTATGGGTGGAGAACCGATCATCACAACGACCGGAAAGTACAAAGGGAATACGATTTTTCAAGATGAGCAAAACCTTGGACTGGCCTTGGTCAATTCGCTTTCCGCTGAACAACAGGAAGCAGCCATCTTATCTTCAGAAAAGAAAAACCATAATGCCAAAGCAGAAGCATTTAGTGACAACTTTACTTTGGAATATGAAGGAATCCCCGGAAGTGATTTAACAGAAACGCAAAAAGCTTCCTTATTACATCTTACGGAGCAATATATTGCTAACATGAGAGCAGGCCATGCAAAGGTCAAAATGGAAGAAATAGAAGAACATTTCGATAAAACCTATTTCGCCTGGATTGGTAAAACCGATGAAGATGCAGTTTTCTATTACCGCATACATAGTCCGGTTGTCCTAATCGAGTTTGATCATCAGCGTCCCGTAGGTGTAAATGTGAGAAACGAAAAGGGAGCTTCCCGAAATCACATCCATACCGTTGTTCGTACTCCAAACGGGAATGACTACGGAAAGGATTTACTGAGACAACACTTAGAAGAACATCATCACTAGAATTCCTTGGTTGATCAAACTTCTTCGGAGTCTTTAGTTGGTTTATCTCTACACCAGGTGGCAAGTGAGGAACCTGAGATATTCATCCAGGAGCCAAATCAATTTATACCTCCGTCAAGAATTGGGACTGGACTATTAACACACTTTATCGGTCTCGCATACCTGCAATGTTGGTGGCTGCCCTCCTCTCTTCTTATGGAATGATGAACTTAGCAACACCTAATATTTTGCCGTTCTCTAATTGGACGAAGAGCGAATGCGGAGTATGGACATTATGTGCTTTGTTATCGGTTGCTCTTCTTCTATTCATCATGGCGTAAATCTTTCAAATGTTTCACCATTGAATTTATATACTCCTGTTTCATGTGTACCAAGCCAAATTTGGTCTTGTTTGTCCTTGTAAATAGAGAAAATAGTGATGTCTTGACCATTATCTTTTACTGGATAATGAGTTGACTTTTTTCCATCGTATCTCCATACACCTCGGTTATATGTTGCCATCCAAATATCGCCTTCGTTACCTTTTATAGCAGACATGAAATATACATAATCTCTCCCGTCTCCGGATTTAATACCATCAATGCCATTTTCTCTTTCATATTTGACTAATACATTTCCATTTTCCATTATACTGTCAGAAGAAATGTTGAAACGATAACGGGTATTACAGAACCAGTATTTGCCTTTTTCGTCTTCAAGAATGGAACGGATTCCAAACGATGCCCCATTTGGAGCATTTGTCAAATGGTCTTCAAATAACCAACTAAGTGAATTTCCATCATAGCGGCATATACCAAAGTTTGATGTGCCAAACCACATTGTTCCTTTACTGTCTTTGTAAATGTAATAAACATCATATGGACTCCAGGCTTTATTTGGAAACCTTGCGAAATACTCGTCAGCCAAGTAGTGTTTTGGAAATTCAAGCTTGTACAGGTTTTTTCCGTCATACCGATAAGGTCCATTATCTCCATTTTTTCCAAGAATCCAAAACCATAAATCATCAGGTTGGAGTTTCCAATTATCACTTGAAGATTTGCTTGGAATGGTAGTCAATGCTGTAAAAGTATGTCCATCAAATTTATTTATACCTTCCAAAGTTGAAATGTAAATATTTCCTTGTTTGTCCTCTTGAATGCCTCTGGTGCGATTGCTGCTTAATCCGTCCTTTGTTGAATAGTGAATAATTGTTTTTCCGTCAAAACAAAATACACCATCTGCGTCACTGCCATACCAGTAGTCACCGTTTGCAGCTTGAAAAACAATCCAAATACTTTTACTGAGTTCTGAAACTGTGTCTCCTAAAACAACTATAGAATTGTGGTTTGCATTTTTAGTGGAATTTTGTCCGTTGCATGAAGTCAATAAAATCAAGATGTAAAAAATTAGAAGTGTATTTAATTTCATTTTCTATCTGTTTGAAAGTTGTATTGTCTTCATTTAGTTACCGATAACGGTTTCGTATATGCGGCGTGCCCAGCTTTTGCTGGGCATGACCATCATATAATTTGTTAGCAGTTCGTTTTTTTCTAATTTGTCAAAGCCCGTTCTTTTTAAGCCAAGTAAGTGAGTATTCTGCAATTTCTTTCCAACCATTGTCAATAATAAGCGAGTGTCCCCGACCTTCAAATAATTTGAAGTCTGAAATCACCGATGAGTTATACTTTTTTATAGATGCTTTTCCTAATATTGGTGGAGCTTGATTGTCTTCGCTACCTCCTGTGATAAGCAAAGGTCCACGAGTAGTATTTTTCGTATTCACTTTAGTTTCAATGCCTGCGAAGCTGGCTGTTCCTGCTTGAAAAAGAGGTCTGCAAGGTGCAGGAATAGTAAAACGGTCATATAATTCCCTTGCTTCTTCTTTTGTGACTGCATTTGCAAATCCATAACAGAACTGCTCAAAAGTAAGTGATTTTGCTTTTGTAAAGTTAAACGGATTACTGAGAATTGACAAAGATGCTTTGAGTACAGATATTGGAAGTTGCCACACACCTTTCATAGGTGCAGGGTCTATAGCCACACAACTGCTTGCCAAACCACGTCCCAATAATATTTGTCCGATTAATCCGCCAAACGAATGCCCAATAATAATCGGTGGTTCTGGGAGTGTAGCAATTATTTTAGCATAACTATCTACAATTTCTGTAACACCTCTATTAGCAATAGATTCTGGGTTTTTCCTACATTCAGCAACAGTAGATGCGTCTCCAGGCCAACCTGGATTTAATGTCTTATACCCTTTTTTATTAAAAAAGTCCATCCATTGTTGCCAAGAAGATGAGTGCATCCATAATCCGTGGATAAATAAAATTGTTCTTGTTGATACCATTATTATTTTATTTTTATTTCTACAAAAGTCCAATAAATTGGTATCTAAAATCTTAACCCAAGTTAAAATCACATCATCTATCTGAAATTCTTTTTCGTATTCTACTTAAAGAGGGACCTTGAATACCCAAATAAGAAGAAATATGATATAATGGTACTGTATTGAAAATATCTGGGTGATTTTTCATTAAATCCAAATAACGTTCTTCGGGTGTTCTAAAGAGGTAACTTTCCATTCTTTCAAGGGTTACATTAAACGCCATCTCTGCCATCAAACGTCCAAATCGTTCCCATTTGTGAGATTTTTTGTAGAGAAAACGTAAATCATGAATATTGATGTAAAGAATTGAAGCGTCCGTCATTGCTTGTGTATGATAATCACAAGGGGTTTGATTGACAAAACTTTTGAATGGTATTACAAATTGATTTTTCGAATAAAGAAAAACGTTTTTTTCTTCGGCTGTTTTATCATCGATAATATAGGAACGAAAAGCACCTGTTTCTATAAATCCTAAATATCTACAAATATTTTTTTTTCGGTTAAAAAAATCCCCCTTCTTATATTTCTTGGTATGCCAAAAAGAAGTTGACAAATTAAAATCATCTACTGTCAAATCAGCAAATTCATTAAGAGCAAAAGCAAGAATTTTTAATTCTGTCATTATTCTTTTGTTGAGTGATTGTTTGTGTGTTTTTTCAATGACCGCTAAC
>JAHDHW010000309.1 GCA_020631105.1 Saprospiraceae bacterium
TACTTCCCCATCTTAGGTAACTTCGAAAGTATAGTCCCAAGCTTCATTGCTTTGCCAGAGTCCCCATCAATCTTTAATCGACCTTGCATAAAAGCAATCTGCAAGCTCAAATCTCCTTTACCAATTCTGACCAGATGTTCATCTGCTACGGTTAAAGTTACATCAGGATCGACTACTTTCCCTTTGCGGACCACTCCCGGCGATTTATTCAAATCAATACGCCATTCTGAAGGAACATCTCCAGTCACTACAAATCGGAATAAGCCATTATTGGGTTTGATAAACTTAGCATTCAACTTTAAATGCTTTCGCATATGAGCGAAGACCGCATCAGAAGCGGCTTTCTTAGGTTTAGCTTTTTTCCTGGTTTTTTTATTTTTTAACTTGAGTACTTCGGCCTCTAACTCATTGGCGGCTTCTCGGATGTATCGGGAGAAAGCATCAATGTCCGGCATTGAATTAGCATCAGAGGTGGAACTCAGCGTAATATGCCCATCATAACTAAAGATAGTTATGATCAGCCCCATCCCGTCAATGATCGGCGCCATACCCATAATAGATAATAACTTGTGCCCATTGAGGTAAAGTGGAAATTGTGGTCCGGGTACGTTCGTAATTGTCACATTGAAAACCGGATTATGCATCTCTGAAAGTTGATAGCGGGAGTACACTCTGGCGGCCTGATTCGCTATTCCGAAAGGCACTGCTTCGGCCATGTTTGCTAAAGTTTTAGCACCAATGGCACTTTGATAACTTTTACCGCGTACCGTATTTTCATGGATGGCCTCCAGTCGCTCCACCGGATCTTCAATATTCGTTGCTAATTGAATCAGCATCGAAGAAATATTATTCCCTTCATTTTCTTCTTCTCCTTTCGATCGGGTAGAAATAGGTACCATGGCCACTAGCGGCTTAATTGGTAGCTTTTCTTTTTCGAGGAGGTAACGACGAAGTGCTCCGGCACAAAAGGCTAGCAACACGTCATTCATTGTTGTTTGCATCACATTCTTAATCGCTTTTACACGATCGAGTGAAAGAATGGCAGTGTTCCATTTTCTACGTGGAGAAATAATACCGTTCAATGGTGTATGAGGTGCCGTAAAGGGTGCCGTAGGCAGGTCTACTTTTTTGGCGCGGGTCAACATACCAGCTTTAAAAGATGCTGAGACCGCTTCAGAGATAAGCTTGGGAAACTTCAATGGTTTCTCCACAAAACTCATCGTACTCCGTAATACCATTGCAAGCTCGTTTGGGATTGGTTTAGGTTTGTAAGGTCTTGGTTCAGGGATAGGTTTGGTCTCCGGCGTAAAGTCAAAAATCAAACTTAAGATACCAGCGCCACCTACTCCGTCAATCGCTACGTGATGAATTTTTGAGATTACAGCTACCGAACCTTTCGGTACTTGCGGGATATTATCTAAGCCCTCCACAAAGGTGAATGACCATAAAGGTCTGGATTGATCAAGAGGTTCACTAAATATTTGTGATGCCATGTTACGAAGCGTCTTCCAGTTGCCAGGCTCTGGTAAACGAACATGATGAATGTGCATGTCAATATCAAAATGCGGATCATCTACCCAATAAGGATAGTCTATGCTTAAAGGTACAAACACTAAGCGTTGACGTAACTTGGGAATCATGTGGATCCGCGAAAGGATCGTTGCCCGGAATTTTTCAAACTCCAGATCTCCTTCGATCACTGCTACGCTACCAATATGCATAGGACTTGTTGGTGTCTCAACGTATAAAAACGTGGCATCCATACCTGAGATCGGTTGGATATCCGGTGATTGGGTAAGTTGCTTTAGTAATTTATTGATCACGTTAATTCAATTTTGGTTTGGACTAGTGAGTAATATACTGGAAATAGGATTAAAAAAGAAGAGGGAGTATCGGTATTAGAACAGGTTCGGTTCTGACAAGTTTAAATTAACGCTTCTCTTTTATCATAAAAAGTAATCCTTAAAAACGATAGGCTGCTTTTCTCAATGCTTTTACCGTTTTAATCGGCCGGTTAGGTTTCAGGTAACCAGCAAGGAACTTATAAATTTTGACCCGTACCTCTTGTGAAAATTTATGGTCAATACGATCAAAGGAATGCCCACCCGGAATGTCCTCATAAATCTCATATTCGAATTCTTTTTTTTCTGCCTTGAGCGATTTTATAAGATGTTCTACTTCAAGTACGTTAACGTCTGCATCATTCGTGTTGGTATGAATGAGTAGGGGCGTTTGGAGTTTATCGGCATGCCAGGCAGGAGAACGTTTTTTGTATTCCTCAACATTCTCGTAAGCCGATTTGCCAATGTGATAATCCACTGAATAGAGTTCCCGATAGCCTTGTGTTTTATACCCCATACGGGCAATGAGGTCACTTACGGGCACACCAGCATAAGCTACTTTATAAGCTTCCGGATGGTTAAAGATATTGAATAGAGAAATCAAACCACCATGGCTCCAGCCCATTATTCCGACTCTGGTGGAGTCAACGACGTCAAAGTTTTCGATCATATAATTGCGGGTAGCAAAAACATCCTCCACTTCTAATCCTCCGTAGTCGATGTTTTCATAGAACCTGCGACCGTATCCGGTACTACCTCGATACTCCGCAGCAACCACGATATATTGCTGTGCCATTAGTTCCCGAATGATATGAGTGTAGTAGGTATTGAAATTACTATGGACGCCCCCATGTGGTAACACAATCAATGGATATTTTTTTGTGCTCTCTATATCTTTCGGGAGGAAAATATAAGATTGAAATCGTAGGGGATTCCCGTAACCTTGTTTTGTTTTATTTTTTTCTGTTCGTTCGGCTTTGGGAGGTCCGGTAAGGTATACTTTGTCGATATATGCAATATCTCCTACCCGGTCATGCCAAAGGATGTCGTCAATTCCTTTCTGAAGTCGGTCGAAGGAATGTCTTAAGTTACTGACTTGTTTTTGGAGGTCATCAATTTCTTTTTGGAGGCTTTCTTCTTTTTCTTGCGCAAAAATGGGATTGAACAAGAATAAACCGAGAAAGAGGAGAGTGAGTTGCTTTGTCATGATTATGGATTTGAGGGTTTTGCTTGTTTGGTTTTACGCAAGTT
>JAHDHW010000310.1:0-1188 GCA_020631105.1 Saprospiraceae bacterium
AAGAAACGTAAGGATCAGCGAATAATAAAAAGTAACTATGACAGAGACCATTGATCAATCTGTAAGTATTCGAACTAAGGTAAAGGCCTTGCTAAAGTCTTTATGCGATGGACTTTATGAAAAAGAAGAAGCTATGCATTTAGCTTTGTTAAGCGCTATTGCAGGAGAGAGTATATTTTTGCTGGGACCTCCGGGAGTTGGTAAAAGTTTAATTGCCCGACGGTTGAAATATGCTTTCAAGGATGGTGTGTCTTTCGAATATTTGATGAGTAAGTTTAGTACACCGGATGAAGTGTTTGGCCCGGTCTCGATTAAGAAGCTAAAAGAAGAAGATAAGTATGAGCGCTTGACCGATCGTTATCTCCCCGGTGCCAATATCGTTTTCCTTGATGAAATCTGGAAAGCAGGACCAGCTATCCAAAATGCTTTGTTGACGATACTGAATGAAAAGATTTATCGAAACGGAGAAGAAGATGTCAAAGTAAATATCAGAGGTATCATTACTGCATCGAATGAGTTGCCACCCAAAACTGCTAACCTGGCTCCAATCTGGGATCGATTTTTAGTACGTCTCGAAATTGGTAACATCAAACAGTTCAATAATTTTTTGAACATGATTACGGATGTTAAGGATGTTTATAAAGATGAGATACCGGAAAACGTCAAACTAACCAACGCTACACTGGATCATTGGAGTGAAGAAATTGATAAAGTTGAAGTACCTGCTGAAGTGCTAAATGTCGTTCAGCTGGTAAAGGCAAAACTCATTGAATTCAATGCCCGGGGTGCGAATAAAAATGATCAGATTATTATTCACGATCGTCGGTGGAAGAAAATTATTCGATTGCTCCGAACTTCAGCCTTTATGAATGGTCGGAAGCAAGTGGATTTGATGGATTGTTTTTTAATGTTGCATTGCCTTTGGGGAAAACCTGAACATCAATCCGTAATTCTTGACATCCTGACGGATGCCATTGCAAAACATGGTTACACCATGGCGGTAAACTTAGGTATGCTTAAAAAAGAAGTACAGGATTTTCAATCGGATGTTGATCAGGAAATTAAGATTCAACATAAGGTGAACGAGGAACAGTTGATGACGATAGAAGATGAATACTTTCAATTGGAAAAAGAGGAGAGTAAGTTTCAGGGGGCTTTCATTACCATAAAGCAGTATCGAGAATTGAG
>JAHDHW010000310.1:1288-3064 GCA_020631105.1 Saprospiraceae bacterium
TTTACAAGACTTGACACAACATTTTTTTGTGGATAGTGCTTATGCTGAAATTGTAAGTAAGAACATGAACGAGGTGACGAGTAATTTAAATAACCTGAAGTTGCAGTTGGAGAAGTTGCAATTTTCTTATACGCATATCTAAATTAAGGCTTGAATGGTTTCGCAGGAATTGGAAAAAGAATTGGCACAAGAGTATGAGCGTTTTATTGAGTTCGGTGGATTGCTGGATCAAAAGATGCGTCGTTATCTTGTCCAGTATCTGCAGAATAAGTTTGAGCCGGAACGCCATGTGATTCCAATTTTAAATGATCAATATTATGATTATTTCCGTAAGGCTTTGGATGAGGTATTTTTGATAGAAGGCCTGATTGATGTTACTCAATATAATGAGAAGATCAGAAGGCAAGTTATTCTGGATACACTCTATTGGTTGAGAAAAACTTATGCGAAAGTAAGGACAAAAAATCCTTTTGCAGATGAACAGCAACGCCTGGAAAGTTGGGCAATTACACCATTAAAAGCTTTTGTGGTACGTTGGCCTGCTTTACCTACTTACCTTTCTTCTGTGTATTCCAGAGATCAGTTAGACTATGCGTTTTTTAGGAGTAAGTTTGAGGAGCTGATCAAAAATGAGGAGCTGACGGCAATAGGAGAAGAGCGGCAGGAGAATATTGAAGTTATTTTTCATGATATTTTAGCGCAGTGGGATGCTTTGCTCCATGCTAAAATATTAGATTTTCAATTCTCGAAATTGAGCGAAGCGAAGGATGAGTTTGTAGAACTCCTTGACAATAAAGTAAAAGAGTATAGTAAGCTGCGCGAACTATTGAATCCATTTACGGATTTCTTTGGCTGGGATCTTTCCCGGAAGCTTTGGCAAGAAACTTCCTTTGATGTACTAAATCAATACGATGATCTTTTGAAAGATGAAAAGTCTGTAAAGGAACTAGCTGATTTATTGGGAAGTATGCGAGAAGCAGAGATTGAAATTGAAGAAGAAGAGTTTGAGAAAACGATCATTCGGCAAGAGTGGGTAGTAGATGAGACTATGCGATCTCAGATCGTTGGCGTACACGAAAGTGATGACTTGAATCATTTGCTTTCTTCTGAAGCTAGCTTGCTTGGCGAGGAATCAACTGAAACCTTGTTCCTCAAAAAATATGCAGATAAACAGTTGATGACTTTTCGATATGAGGATCGGAAGTTAGTTCAAAGCGAGGATCATTTTACGGAAATAAATCAGCGAGTCAATCAAAAAGAAAAAGGCCCCTTTATTGTTTGTGTAGATACCTCTGAAAGTATGGAAGGCAGGCCTGAGCAAATTGCGAAAGTGCTTACCCTGGGTATCCTGAAAATGGCGATGCAGCAAAACAGACGAGCCTATTTAATTAATTTTTCTACGGGAATTCAAACGCTGGATTTACACGATATTGCTAATCATCTCAATGAAATAGCGGCCTTTTTGAAGATGTCTTTTTATGGAGGAACGGATGCTACACTGGCTTTACACGAAGCCATCCGGCAATTGCAAAGTAATGATTATGAGGACGCAGATGTACTGATGGTCTCTGATTTTATTATGCATAAACTGGATGATGATATCCTGAATCGTATCCGACATGCTCAGCAAAATAAAAATACACAGTTTCATTGCCTTACGCTAGGCGAAAATGCGAACCCTCAGATTGTGGAGTACTTTGATACCAATTGGGTGTACAGTCCTAAGGAGAAGGGAATTATCCGATCGCTTACTCAGGGCTTTCGGGATATTCGGGA
>JAHDHW010000108.1 GCA_020631105.1 Saprospiraceae bacterium
AACCACCTAGGCAACCTCCATATATCGCTTTACCTTTCCATTCATATACCCGAACCAAAGTGGCGGAACCAAAGATAGCAGCATAGAAGCAGGATACCCTAATGGTAATTGCGGAGACTCTTCAAAATGCCGTAGTACCTGATACTTCCGGGTAGCTTTAAAATGATGATCAGAGTGCCGTGTCAATTCATATAAAAATATCCGCCCCAGTTCATGGTTAGAATTCCAGGAATGAGTAGGTTGTACATTCTCATAACGTCCCGAAGCTAATTTTTTACGACGAAGGCCATAATGCTCGATATAATTAACCGTTTCCAAAAGAAGGACACCTATTAATGCAATCAATATGGCATAAGGCACCATTGCCCAACCAAAAGTTAATCCTATTGCTATCAGGTAAGCTACTTGAATAACCTGAAAACGAATCATTTCATTAGCAAAGCTAACAACTGCTTGCTTTGCTCGTTCTAATCGCTGCGACTCTAACTTCCATGCACTGAAATAACCCAGGATCATGGATCGAAACCAAAAAACATAAACGATCTCGCCATATCGCGCCGAGGCAGGATCTTCATCCGTAGCTACATTTTTGTGATGCCCACGATTATGCTCAACAAAAAAGTGCATATACAAAGCAGATAGCAATAAGGTTTTTGATAAAAACTGTTCAAACTTTGAAGTACGATGCCCCAGTTCATGAGCAACATTAATTCCAATTGAGCCAATCAAAACGCCAATATTCAAGGTCATTCCAACAACCTCAAATGTACTTAGCCCTCCGGCCGACATCGTTACAAAATAAAACCAAATCATCCCATAAAGGATGGGAATATTCAGGTAAAGCAGAATATCAAAAAATATGATCGATGCTCGACTCTCTTCTTCTTCCTCCGAAAAATTTTGCTTTGAATATGGCAATAATAACTCTAATAGAGGAATTAGACCAAATGCAACATATACTGCTCCTAAGGACCAAATACCTCCATAATATAATCCTGCAAAGGCCGAAATCGGAGCTACGTAGGCGAATAAATATTTTAAGTCTTTCATGTTATTCCTTTTATATCAAGTACTGTATGGGTTCCTTAACTTCTTTAAGCTGCTAAGCTTTTCTAAAAATATCTAAAAATATTTTGAACGCAAAACCTTCTTCGGTGTATAAGCCAATAAATCCCCACATAACCCATGACTAATGACTAATGACTAATGACTAATGACTAATGACTAATGACTAATGACTAATAAAATTATGAAAAACAAACTCTTTACAATTCTACTCTGCCTACCTATATTAATTACCGCTCAAAAACCCGAGCCTGTATACTCTATCACCAAAAAACAAAAAGACTATTCTTACTATAGTCAGCAAGCGGCTTTATGGGAAAAAGAGATAAAAACATCTCCTAAAAACGCAGCAGCATGGATGAATTATTATAATGCTGCACGTATGAATAATATGTTCGCGGGAGAACAGGGAGATCGCTATGATTTGGATGCTCTAGCAGAAGATCTTAAGACTAATCTGCCGAACACTTTTGAATACCACTACCTTACCTTTGCCAGAAAACCTTTAGGAAAGCAGGACTATAATGAGCTCCGCAAAGCTTATGCCATTGATCCTGACCGTTACGAAACCTGGGACGCCTTCATCAACAAAGCCATTATCGAAGAAGACTGGGCTACGATCAAAGCTTTTAATAAGAAATGGCAAGGACATTATATGTATTCGCCGGGCATTACAAACTGGAACTATAACGCCCTGGTAGGGCTAGACAAAGATGCCGTTTTACTTACCTTCGGCGACAACGATACTTACCCCCTCTTACTCTTGCAATCTCTTTACGACATGCGTACAGATGTCACCGTGTTTAATGCATCATTCGCAATGCATCCCCCGTATCAAAAAATGATGTTCGAAAAATTGGGCATCCCAACATTTGACAAAAGCTATGAAGACTTCGGTGATTATCTTGAGTTTCGCGATGCGCTACTTGAGCATATCGTTAAAAACCTTAGCCGCCCCACGTATTTGGGGGTAAGTAGTCCTAATAGTTTTCGAGATAAACATAAAGAACAATTACACCTCGTTGGTTTGACCTACAAGTATAGCGAAGAAGATTTTGACCATGTCGCTGTCCTTCGAAAAAACTTTGAACAGCATTTCCTCAAAGATTATATCAAAGTTACTCTGACCAATGACTTCTGTCAATCTGTAGTTGATCACATGAATCAACAATACATTCCAGCTTTGACAGTTTTATATAAACACTATTATCTGAGTGGTGAATCAGAGAAAAGTACCGAGGTAAAAACACTATTACAGACTATTGCAAAAAGAAGTAATCGCCAAGGTTCTGTCAATGATTTTTTAGTCAAATATGAAAAATAATTGTCCAAAACCTTTTAAAATAGTATCAATAGCATCTTAAAAAATGTTCAAGCTACGCAAGACATATAAGGATTACACTGACGAAGCTTTAATGCCGCTCGTGGTCAAAGGCAATGAAAAAGCTTTCGATGAACTTTATCAGCGATATAGCGGAAAAATGCACTACTACTTCTTTCGGATGCTTGGACAAGATCAGGATCGTGCAGACGACTTTACGCAGGATCTTTTTATGAGAGTCATTGAAAAAGGAGCCTATTTCGATCCGAAGCAACGGTTCTCTACCTGGCTTTATGCCGTAGCAGGTAACATGTGCAAAAACGAATATCGTCGAATGGAGCGCCGCCCAGAGCAAGCCTTGCCTGAAAATTTCGAGATTGCTATGCAACGAGATGGTATGTATCTCGATTCCGCAACGGATCAGGCACTCTTTCGTCAACAATTACATAAGGCTTTGGAAGACTTAGATTTTACACATCGTCAATGCTTTATCCTTCGCTATCAGCAAGATCTGGCAATCCGCGAAATCAGTGAAATTCTCGGCTGCCCGGAAGGAACGGTCAAATCAAGACTATACTATACACTTCGAAAGCTGGCAACAGCACTACATATTTTCAATCCCAAGGTTTCAAAAAAAAAGACTCGCTCGGATAAGACTTCAACAATAGAAGCTTTTCAGAGTACAAAAGAATAAGATATGAATCGTCAATTAGATAAACTCGAGGCATTACTCAAAAACAAGCGTTACCAGGATCTCCAGGGAGATGACAAATCCTGGGTGGACTCACAATATACCGCTCAGGAATATACTGCCCTGCGTAATACTTTTTCTAAGAGTTCACAGGTGCTTCGGCAGGATCGAACGACGCCGAACCCGGCCATCCATAGTCGGCTACGCCAAAAACTTCGAGCATCAAAACAAGAACAACCTGCTAAAATCACATCCCTGTATGCTTACAGTATTCCAGCCTGGCAGGCCGTTGCAGCTATTGCAATACTATTATTCTTCATTCCTCAGCTACAGCAGCAGCAAATGCCCGAAAAAGAAAAAATATTCATTTATCAGACGGATACTGTATTCAAAGAAGTTCCCGCTGAATCTATTCTAAATCCAATTATCGATACCCTTTCTGATATCCCGCAGGTTCGTAAAATCCTACAACGTACTAATCGTTCTCCAATCAGCCCGATAGCTATCGGGACGAGTACGGTCGTTTTTAGCCCGGACTCCGCACTTGGCGCTGACCTCTCACAAAATGTCGCTGCCTATTTTGCCAGCGATTACGACACAACCTCCGTAGAAAATGTCATAAACCAATACCTCAAAGACTCCGTCAAAAGTTACCGGGTAGATATTGATACCGGCTTTCAGGATCTGGGAAGAGTATACTAATAAGCTTTGTTCATTGATTGCTAAGCAAGCATTAGGCATAGCACATGATTTTTCCTTACTTTCGCGAAACAGAAAACCACCTAATCTGTTTCAATTGACATGAGTACACAATTCTATACACTGAAAGTAAAAGAAGTAATCAGAGAGACCGCCGATTGCGTCTCCCTGGTATTCGATATTCCCGAAGATTTAACGGACATCTTTAAATATACACAAGGACAATATGCCACACTACGCTTCAACCTAAAAGGTCAGGATGCACGTAGAGCATACTCCATGTCTAGTAGCCCGATTGAAGATGCCTTTGCCGTTTCTGTAAAAGAACTAAAAGGCGGTCTGGTCTCTACACATATTAATCAAAATGTAAGTGCCGGAGCAGAAATCGAGGTAATGCCTCCCGATGGACGTTTCTTTACCAAGCTTGATGAAGCTAATCGGAAGACTTATTATCTATTCGCCGCTGGTAGTGGTATTACGCCTTTAATGTCTATTCTTAAAACGACGCTGGAGTTAGAACCACAGAGTACCGTATTCCTTTTATATGGAAACCGTAATGAAGACTCTATCATCTTTAAAGATCAATTGGATGCAATTGAAAAACGTTATGCCGGGCAAGTAATTATTGAGCATTGTCTTAGCCAACCAAAGCGAGAAAAGAAGAGTGGATTAGGCGGTTTGTTTAAAAAAGCAAAAAGTAATTGGCAAGGTAAGATTGGCCGATTAGACCAAAGCAATGTCCAAACCTTCTTAGTGCAAAATCCTCCACGCAACGAAAGTGTTGAATATTTCATCTGCGGGCCAGGCGCAATGATTGATACAGTCGAATCTATATTATTGGGCAAAGGAGTGGATAAGAAAAACATTCATACCGAGCGCTTTTTCAATGAATCCGCTGATGCTGGTTCCACAGAACAAAGTGCACCAGCTAGTGGCTCTAAAGTTACAGTACAACTCGACGGTGCAACAATAGAACTGAACATTGACGATGATAAAACCATCCTTGACAAGCTTTTAGAACTCAAGCATGAGCCTCCGTATTCTTGTACTTCTGGCGCTTGTTCAACCTGCATGGCGAAAGTTACGAAAGGAGAGGTAACAATGGACGCTTGCTTTGCCTTAGATGATGACGAAGTCGCCGAAGGATATATCCTTACCTGTCAGGCGCATCCTAAAACGAAAGAGGTGGATATCACTTTTGAAGTCTAAAATATTGTCGATTAAATGTTGAATGTATTGAATATTGAATATTGGTAAGGAGCTCAACAACCAGTAGAACAAATAATTGAACGCCTAATCAATATTCAACATTCGACATTTCTATAGATGTGCTTGTAGAAAGCTTAGTGCCATCGCATTAGCTTCCTGTGCTGCAGATTCTTTGTAACGTTCACCACTTGGATTCGCAAAGGCATGATCCGCATCGAACTGCTTCACCTCCACTGGTTTATTCAAAGCTTTCATTACATTAGAAAATTTATCAACAACTTCCGGTGTAATCCACTTATCTTTCTCTGCAAAAATACCCAGGACATCAACTTTAAGAGGCGCTAATTTTTCCGCATCCATTACTGGCATTCCATAATAGATCACACAACCTGCTCCCTGTTCTCCGGCCATGATAGAAGAACGAAGTGACCATCCACCACCAAAGCACCAACCAATAGTAGCCACTTCGGTATCTGGGCCAATATGCTTGAGTGCTCCTTTAATAATCACATTCAACCTTTCTTCTTTTACCGCTTGCATATACTTCCCTGCATCGTCGGGATTATCTGCTACTTTCCCATCATACAAATCCAGCGCATAGACATTTACTCCTTTCTCTTGCAGTTCTGCAAAAAGTCGATCTGCTTCCTGCTTAATATGTTCATTTAAGCCATACCATTCATGAATTACGAAAAGTGCTTTTTTACTACTTTCATCTGCAATGTTAGCATAAGCAGTACCCGGCTTTCCATCTGAAGTTTCAAACTCCAACATTTTTCCCTGCGCGTCAAAATCAATCTCCTTTGGCTCTTCGTGAGCCTCTTTAAAATCCTGGTCACCTGCAAATTGAGCCATATCATCTTTACGGTCTGTTGCTTGATCGGCTGCCTCCGAAGAACAGGACACGATACTAAGACAAAGCCCGGCGAATAAAAATAAACGTAAGAGGGTAGTCATATTTATATAGTTTTAGTCAAAAAATGGATTCTTATTTCATTTGTATGACAAATGAATTAAATACTTGAATCAATTCAATTGTTCAATCGTTTAATCGTCAAAAGTCAGCAAATTAATACATATAAAAGAAACATCACGACTTAAAAACTCCTAACTTGCGCCCGAAAAATTAAGCTCTAAGTATGTCAACACTAACCAAATCAAACATAAAATATAAAAAAGGTCGATTATCAAAGGCTGTACTGCTAAAACTCTATGAGCAGTTATTAAAGCCTCGAATGATCGAAGAGAAGATGCTCATTCTTCTTCGTCAGGGTAAGATCAGTAAATGGTTTTCAGGGATCGGACAAGAGGCTATTTCTGTAGGAACGACCGCTGCGTTGAAAAACAGCGAACTACTTTTTCCAATGCACCGAAATCTTGGCGTTTTCACGACTAGAGGCATCCCTTTACATCGGTTATTTTGTCAATGGCAGGGTAAAGCTTCCGGTTTTACGAAAGGTCGTGATCGTTCTTTTCACTTCGGGACGATGGAGTATAATACGGTTGGAATGATTTCTCACCTGGGACCACAACTTTCTTTAGCATCAGGAGCTGCTTTAGCTAACAAACTTAATGAGGCAAAAGAAATTGCAGTCGCATTTACCGGCGAAGGTGGAACAAGCGAAGGAGAATTTCATGAAGCGCTTAATACCGCAGCAGTTTGGCAATTACCTGTAATTTTCATTATTGAAAATAATGGTTACGGTCTATCGACACCTACCTCAGAACAATACCGTTGTGAAAATCTGGCAGATCGTGGATTAGGGTATGGAATGCGATCAATGACGATTGATGGTAATAATATTCTTGAAGTCTATCAAACGATCTCAAAACTCGCTGATGAGTTGAGAGAAAATCCAGAACCTATTTTGCTAGAGTGTCAGACTTTCCGGATGCGTGGCCATGAAGAAGCTTCAGGCACAAAATATGTCCCGAAGGAGTTGATGGAAGAATGGGCAGAGAAAGACCCCTTGAGTAATTATGAAGCATTCTTATTAGAGCATAAAATTCTAAGTCCGGAAAAAATAGAATCCCTGAGAGCAAGCTATAAAGCAGAGATTGAGGATGGATTAAAGCAAGCTGCTGCCGAAGACGCTATTGCTTCAACTTTAGAATCAGAGGTAGCTGATGTTTACGCACCTTCTGAGCAAGCAGTTGTCTCTCCTGACGGGCCTTCAACGGAGAAACGATTAGTTGATGCCGTATCTGATGGATTAAGACAAGCCATGGAACGACATGACAATCTTGTTTTAATGGGGCAAGATATTGCTGATTATGGTGGCGTGTTCAAAATCACGGATGGTTTTGTAGAGGCATTTGGTAAAGATCGGGTGCGAAATACACCGCTTTGTGAAAGTGCAATCATAGGTATAGGTATTGGGCTTGGCTTGAAAGGATATAAATCCATGGTCGAAATGCAGTTTGCTGATTTCGTCACTTGCGGCTTTAATCAGATTGTCAATAACGCTGCAAAACTCCACTATCGCTGGGGACAGAATGTAGATATGGTTATTCGTATGCCGACTGGTGGAGGTGTTGGTGCAGGCCCTTTCCATTCACAGAGTAATGAAGCCTGGTTTACACACACACCAGGGCTTAAGATTGTCTATCCATCTAATCCGGTGGATGCGAAGGGTTTACTTTTAGCTTCTATTGCAGATCCTAATCCGGTGATGTTTTTTGAGCATAAGGCTTTGTACCGTAGCCTTAGTGCTGCTGTACCTGATGCTTATTATACTACCGAAATCGGTAAGGCTGCACTAGCACGTACAGGCGAGCAATTATCCATTATCACTTATGGTATGGGGGTCCACTGGGCACTTAAGGCGGTGGAAGAACTAGATATTGATGCGGACGTCCTTGACCTGCGTACTTTGTTACCCCTGGATTATGATGCTATCGCAAATACGGTCAAGAAGACCGGTAAAGCAATCATTCTACACGAAGATTCACTTTACGGAGGTTTAGGAGGAGAATTATCTGCATATATTTCTGAACATTTATTTGAGCACTTGGATGGACCGGTTATGCGCTGTGGAGGCCTAGACACACCTATTCCATTTGCTCAGAACCTTGAAAAGATATATCTCCCGATTGATCGATTTAAAACAAAAATAAAGGCCTTGCTCAGTTATTGATATTTATTAATTTTGCAGCCGAACTGAAAACTTAAAACATGAAAATAGAAGATTTTGTAGCAGTAAGTGGTTTATCTGGTTTGTATAAAATGGTTGCTAACCGTAATAACGGTTTGATCGTTGCGGATCTGGATACCGGAAAACGAAAATTTGCTCCAGCGCGTAAGCATCAATTTACACCTTTAGCATCAATCGGTATCTATACTAATGATGGAGATACTGCGGAGTTAAAAGATGTTTTCCGCTCTATGCTGGAAAAAATTAACGATACTCCGCCTGTATCCACTAATTCATCCGCTGTTGAACTCGGTGACTATTTCTCTGAAGTTCTTCCGGAGTATGACGAGGATCGTGTCTACACCAGTGATATTAAAAAAGTAATCAAGTGGTTTAATTTCTTGCACGAGCGTAGTCTGCTTTCCTTAGCAGATGAACCTTCTGGCGAGGAAGAATAAAAAAAGAAGCCCACTCAAAATCTCTTGAGTGGGCTTCTTTTTTAGAAGTTGTTCAACAATTCAACTATAGACCTGTAAAAGGGTCTTCCGTTAATCCCATTCCAGCCAGGTCAGTTGCTCCTTTTAAGTCTGTTATATTTAGTTCAATTAAGCCATTATGCAAGGTGGAAATCTTAGCTCCGGTAGAGAGCGTCGTATACTTCTCCCAGGTAGCCTCAGTACCTCCAATCGGGATAATTTTCACCCACATTTTCCAACTTTTAGGTAATCCATTTTCATCTAATACCCATAGGTAAGAGTCTCCCGGGGTAACTCCGCCTGAAGCATAGGTAACGAGTAAAGCTTCGTTGCCATCTTCCTGAGTCACTATACTTCGTTCTGTACCTGGGTCAAAGGCTTTAGCCGGAGCATTTAACCAAAAGGAATCATTACAGAAGAAAGACCAGGCGTTTTGAATCAATTCGTCTGCTGCTGGGCCAATCTGTTCAATCCCATCTTGGAATGCTTTCCCTGCAACCTTTTTAGTATCCAGGAGTACTTCATTATCATCCCAGTTCACTTTTACAAAGTGTCTTTTTTTATCCCAAAGAAAGCTATGCATCCCCATAAAGTTCCATTGTACATAGGTCGTTGTATCCCAGGCAGTTTTATCTATGGCATTTAGCATTTTATTCGCTAGTGCATCCGCCGCTGATCCACTTTGCCCTTCCGGTTTCGGTTCATTGAACACAAAAAATAAGATGGCCAAGATTCCAATGATTACCAAAAGAAAGATTCCGATTCTTTTTAACCACTTCATATGTTAGTTTTTAGTTGAGTATTAATAAATCAATGTACGTATTTATTTGCCATTCTTCGAAGGTCACACAAAGTTAAACCTCAGAAGCTAAAACTTCGTTTAACCATTATAATTTCAGCCTTTGACGGTCTCTTTGTAATATTTCCCTTTCCTTAGGCACTAAAATTGAATATTAAAAAATAATTATAAGTGACCGTAAGTAATTCTGAATTATTCTATTCTGACAAACACTTACGTATATTTACACCTAAAATGTCCCAAAATGTATAATGGCAAAAAGGTCGTCGTAGTTCTTCCGGCATATAATGCAGCACTAACACTAGAAAAAACTTATAAAGAGATCCCTTTTGATCTTGTTGATGAAGTAATTCTTTGTGATGATGCCAGTAGTGATAACACATCTGACTTAGCACAGAAAATCGGTATTCAGCATGTCATCATTCATGAGAAAAATAAAGGCTACGGAGGAAATCAAAAATCTTTGTACAACAAGGCTGTAGAACTTGGTGGAGATATTGTCATTATGCTGCACCCTGATTATCAATATACTCCAAAACTCATCCCGGCTATGGTCAATATTATCGGAGATGAATTATATCCTGTTGTATTAGGGTCAAGAATCTTAGGAAAAGGAGCACTCAAAGGAGGAATGCCAATCTATAAATATATCGCGAATCGCTTGTTGACCTTTGGTCAAAACCTGCTAATCAATTATAAACTATCAGAATACCACACTGGATACCGAGCCTTTAGCCGCGAGGTATTGGAAGGTATTAACTATAATGAAAACTCTGATGATTTCGTCTTCGATAACGAAATGCTCTCTCAAATCATTTATGCTGGTTTTGATATTGCTGAAGTGACTTGTCCAACAAAATATTTTGAGGAAGCTTCCTCTATCAACTTTGCGCGAAGTAGCAAATATGGTTTAGGAGTAATTCGGGTTTCTATTGGCCATTTCTTTCAACGTTTAGGCTTACTGAAACTTAACATGTATAAACGGCCAGACAAATCTTCTTATCAGTCTACATCCAACAAAGCAGCTATTAAGCAATAGCACTCCTAATACTTTCCATGAAATATTTGAAATAAGCTTATTCCTGTTCTTCAGTCATCAGGATAAAAGCTTTGCGGCCCAGGTATATCGCCGCCAGAAAGAGGGTATATGTAAGTGTTGCAGTCATAATTCCGGGTTAAAGATAGCATCTTTTATGTTCCATCCTTAATGGAAGGCTTAAAAATTCGTTTCTTTGCTATTATAACGATTAGTTTGACAAGTACCCTACTAAAAAATGCGGGAACGCGACCTTAAAAATTTTCTAGACGAACAAGTAGAGCGTTTTAATGAACCTGGGTTTATCAAAGATGATCCTATCCAGATTCCTCATCGGTTTGACCAACTTCAGGATATCGAAATCACTGGATTTTGGGTAGCCATGCTTGCCTGGGGGCAGCGAAAGACTATTATCAACAAGTCTTTAGAGCTTATCGAACTCATGGATGGGGCACCTTACGACTTCATTAGAAATCACAAGGAGCATGAACGAAAATCGTTTTTAAACTTCAAGCATCGTACTTTCCAGGCAACAGATACCCTTTACTTCTTAGAGGTGCTTCAACAATTCTATCAGCAATATGATTCTTTAGAGATGGCATTCGTCAATCCTCCATCCAACATGACAGATGCTCCCCGTAGGGCAGTCAAAGGCAATCCTCAGCGAATAGAAATAGCCCTACGAAACTTCCATGATTACTTCTTTAGCCTGCCGGATGCACCGCATCGAACCAGAAAGCATATCGCCACGCCAGCACGTAAGTCGACTTGCAAACGGCTGAATATGTTTTTACGCTGGATGGTAAGAAAAGATGATAAAGGAGTAGACTTTGGTCTATGGAACAATCTTCAGCCCAGTCAGTTGATGATGCCCCTCGATGTACATGTTGAAAGAGTAGCCCGACAATTAGGTTTATTAACCCGAAAACAACGTGACTGGCAAGCCGTCGTAGAATTGACCGACCGGCTACGAGCATTCGATCCTCAGGATCCGGTAAAATATGACTTTGCGCTTTTTGGGATGGGGGTTATGGAACAACAAAGCCTTCGGCCAAAAACAAAACGGCCGTAGAAACTTTCGCTCCTACGGCCGGTCTTTTATTTTCTAAGGGTTTCCCCTTTTCTAATCTTCGCTGATACTGATTTCCTGAATCATGTGATTCGATCCGCTCACCTTCATATATACATACACACGGAACACTTTATTGCCAGCTTTCAAATTACCAATGGTATACTTTGAACCTGCACCTTTTGAAGTTCCATCATGCACCTGATTATATGACTTAGGTTTGTTCTTATTAAAGAACTGCTCTAAGGCTTGCTTAGCTGCGCTGCGATCAAATACATTCTCATCATCCAGGATTGATACTTCAACCTTATCGTCAAAATACTGCGACAAGGCATTTGCATCGCCAGATCCGATTGCTTTGGAAATCGAGCTCATGTTTTGAGGCGTAACCATAGCTATAGATGGGGCGATAAGTAGAAGAAACAATAACTTTTTCATGATATTGAGATTTTAATTTTAATGGGTCTAATTTCGTGCCATTGATCTTTAGACGTCAAAATGACCGAAAATATACATGCGACCACCAAAAATACTTAAATGGAACTGTTTATTGTGCTAGCTTTTTTGAATATCAAGCTTAAACTCGAAGGCAAAACAAAGGTAAAAACCTGATTATGAGCGTTTTAAAAGAAATGGGTACATAGTGCGCTCTGCTTGATAAGCGTGCTTATAACGCTTTAAAGTAATGTTAAATTATGTCAAAAGTGTTAAAAAACAAAACTAACAAGCTCCATTTACTCTTCGTATAAAGTTCAAATGTAATGCTTTGTTCACATATTTTTATAGACTTTCTATACTCTTAATTGTCGCATAGCTTAAATAATCAGGAAAGATCAGAACAAAAAACTATTTTTGAGGCTTCTAAAAATAGATAAGCGTTTACGACTCTATTTCTTTTAATATTTATAGATAACTATCCATTATGTCCAAGAAATCTATTCTGTTGATCCTTGATGGCTGGGGCCACGGTCCTCGCCCGGAAGCGAGTGCTATTACTCAAGCCAACACTCCCTACGTTGATAACTTATACGACAAATACCCTAATTCAGAGTTAATCACCTTCGGAGAAGATGTAGGCCTGCCAGAAGGACAAATGGGTAACTCAGAAGTCGGACATATGAATATTGGTGCCGGCAGAGTGGTCTATCAGGAATTGGCTCGGATCAATAAAGCCATCAGAGAGGAAGAATTACACCGGAATGAAGTATTAATAGAAGCATTACAATACGCCAAACAAAAGGGCAAAAAAGTACACCTCATCGGTTTAGTTTCTGACGGTGGAGTGCACTCTCATATTAATCATCTGAAAGCGCTTTGCGACATCACCCAACAAGAAGGGCTCGATCAAGTATTTATACATGCCTTTACTGATGGACGGGACACTGCTCCCAATGGTGGTAAAGCATACTTGAAAAGTATTCAAGATCATATAAAAGCACAAACAGTAGAAATCGCCAGCGTTATCGGAAGATATTACGCCATGGATCGGGACAATAGATGGGAGCGCGTAAAATTAGCTTATGATTTGTTGGTCAACGGAAAAGGGGAGTCCTCAAGGGACTTACTCGCTACGATTCAGCAAAACTACGATGAGGGCCTTACAGATGAATTCCTAAAGCCTATTTTCGCCGCTAATGAAAATGGAGATCCGAAGGCCACAATTTCTAAAAATGATGTGGTACTCTTTTTCAACTTCCGGACAGATCGTCCGAGAGAACTTACTCAAGTACTTAGCCAGTCAGATAATGATGCATTCGACATGCACAAGCTTGATCTTTACTTTGTAACGATGACACGATACGATGAATCTTTCAAAGGGATTAAAGTGCTGTTTACCAAAGAGGATATAGAATTACCTTTAGGGGAAGTCATTGCCAATGCCGGAAAAACACAAACACGAATTGCAGAGACAGAAAAGTATCCACACGTTACTTTTTTCTTTTCAGGAGGTAACGAAAAAGAACTGGAAGGGGAGAAGCGAATTATGATCCCCTCACCAAAAGTTGCGACCTATGATTTACAACCTGAAATGAGCGGATATGAAATTACGGATGCTATCATTGCCGATATAAAAGATCGTACGCCCGATTTCATTTGCCTGAACTATGCAAACACCGATATGGTTGGTCACACCGGAGATTTCAAAGCAGCAATAAAAGCCGCTGAGGTGGTTGATGATTGTTTGTCAAAACTTGTCCCGATTTGCTTAGAGTATGACTATGAGATTATCATTATTGCCGATCATGGCAACTCGGATACCATGATTAATGAAGATGGTTCGCCGCATACTGCACATACTACTAATATGGTCCCTTGTATTTTAGTGAGCAATGATATCGGTGACAGAGCAATACAGGATGGTCGCCTTGCTGACGTAGCGCCAACCTTACTGGAACTTATGGGAATGGAAAAACCATCTATAATGACTGGTAAATCTTTAATCATTACAAAATCAGTCGAAGCCTAGTGAAATCAACTTCCTTACTTTTATTCCTGACGGCCTGTAGTGTTTTTTTATTATTCGCTTGTCGTCCCGATAATTATCAGGACGAGCCCGGACTGAACGTTACGGAGCAACAGCCTTTCTTTGACCTAAGTAATTACTTCCAAAAAGAACAGGTTCGTTTATCAGCACTTAGATCCTCCTTCACTAAGAAAGCAACCGTTAATGGTAAAGAAGAAACTAAGGTTTTTGAATCACTAGATTTTGAAAAAGAGTTGGCAATGTTCATTGACTCAGATATTAACAAGGTTGCCTGGCTAGATAAATATGAAGTAGATAGTACCTTAGTCAATGGACAGTTAAAGACAATTAATTATAGCACCCCTGATCAAAGTTTAAAAACGCAAGCACTCAGTATTCATTTCGATAGAGAAATAGTCTCACAGGTAGATATCCTGCGAAAAAGTACAAGTATCGCCGCTAATGTCAAACAAGAACTAACTTATAAACCGGCCCTTGGTTATTCCATAATAAGTACACAGAATACAAAGCTATCTGATCCAGAAGTTATTGAATTAGAAGTTCGCTTTTAAACTAAAACTGATTTTCATTTAGTATCCACTCTACTAAACTTGCCAAGTCAGCATTCAGTAAATGATTTTTATCAAATAATTGGAAATAGAGTTCGAACATCTCCTCCAGCGTTAATCCTATAACTAACACTCTTGTTGCCCGCAATAACACAATCGTTGCAAAGTATTGACAATGAATCATTTGTGTTATTATTTGCGATATAAGTTAAAACATGATAGCGTCTCAGTTAATCATCTTTGCATCGTAGTTAGAATCATCCGACTATGAAATTTGATTAACCACTAAAACTTATATCATGAAAAAATTACCGCTTTTTTATCTTTTAATGATCCTTGTTATAGGCACTGCTTGTAATAAGGATGACGAAGAAGTCATACAAACTGAATTTACCGGCCCCAAAGTAAACATTGGAGATGGACAGGCTTGGTCTTTTATTGAAACTGATGAAGCAGGTACACCAGTTGCCATTGGAGTACAATTTGAACCTGAAGCTTTAATAAATCTACCCAGCGGAAGCTCGCATGCAGATGAGTTTGTACTTCCTTTGTCATCGGAAGTTTCTGTTGAACCTTATGATCATATCACCATGGACTGGAATGAACATGGACACCCGCCATTGATGATTTATGATTTACCACACTTTGATTTCCATTTTTACTTTATCTCGGGTAGCGAAAGAGATTTAATTGGCCCATTCGATACGATTCAGTTTAATCGCCCAATGGCTCCTGAGTACCTGGCTCCAATGTACCTGGAAACGCCTGGAGGAGTACCACGAATGGGCGCACATATTATTGACTTGATGGCTCCTGAATTTACAGAAACTGGAATATTCACTCATACTTTTATCTATGGTAAATATGATGCAAAGATGAATTTCCTGGAGCCAATGGTCACTAAGGATTTTCTGGATGGCAAAAACCATGTACACCAAGCCATCAGAAGGCCACAGGAATATCAAACTGCAGGGTATTATCCGGGCACCTATACGATTGATTATGATGAGGATACTAAACTGTATACAATATTGCTTACAGATCTTGTAAAATATTAAAGAGGTTGTTTCAGATTCATTAACCCCAAACCTAAACAGAATGCCGTTTCTAAGGAGTTTTTTTTAAGATATTAACCCTATAAAACCAAATTTTAAATATTAATGCGTGATGTAACTCCTGATGAAACGGCGTTTTTTCTTTAACTTAAATACAAAATCATTGAATGAAAAACTGGATAATTATATTGCTACTCTGTCTAGGCACTCAGCTTTCAGCTAGTCAGCAATTGATTTATCCCTTAGATACCCTTTATCCGGTACACAGTTTAGAAACACATCTACAAATATTACCAGATACTGGTAAGATCTATACTCCTTCACAAATCCTTAGCGATACCAGTCTGACTTATTTTCCAAGGAGTGACTTTGGAAGGTTTTTGGATATTGAAACGGTCTATTGGGGTAAGGTCCTGATTAGGTCAAATGGAGTTTTAAAAAACTGGAAACTCCATTTAGAAGATAAATATTTTGGAGCTAACTCCTGGATTATTGGCAATGGTAAAGTAGATGTTTATGCTTTCGTTAATAATGAATTATTGTTTCATAAAAAATCAGGGACGGCATATAGTGCCTCCGAAAAAGAGATACCGGAGCCTTATAACTTAAACCGCATTTCACTAGACCTTCCAGCTAATCAACTCCTCACTTTGTTAATAAGGGTAGAGGGTAATAATGAAGGTTGTCCTCCATTTTTTAATGCTCACATTCGACAAGGTTCTTATGATCATTATCACCCTTACAGAGAAGGACACAATTTCTTTAATACCTTTCTTTTAGGTGTATGTTTTATCATTTTTATTTACCATTTATTACAATTCATTTATCTCCGACAGTCTATTTTCTTTTGGTTTAGCTTATGGGTGGGTAATTGTATGATTACCCAGGCTATGCTAGATTCTTATTTCAGTGAACTGGTCTTTAGTAGTTTTCACAACACTCGTTTCATTATTTGGAATTTTATTGCAAATGGTATTTTATTTACTTTTTGGTTCTTTGGTAGATCATTTATCAACTCTAAACAAAAGTTCCCTAAGATTGACAAAGCGATTCTAGTCTTAACAACATTGATATTCTTAGAGATCATCTGTAATACAGCATACCAGGTATTTTGGGATCCAGTTATTCGATTTGGAGCAATGGGTATTCATTATGAGCTAATTGCATTATTCTCCATCCTGGGTCTTGGTCTGGCGGTCATTATTTGTTTCCAAAAAGACCGCTTTGCTAAATACTTTGGTTTTGGAGCAATTCTGGCAAACAGTGCATTATTATTAGGCAGCCTCTGGTCAATGAGATTTATTCAGTTGAATTTTGATCCTTATGCTTTAGGTATTTTTCTACAAGTCATTGCTTATTCCTTTGGGATAGCCTATCGTCAACAACAAATTACATTAGCAGCGCAACAGGAAAAATTGCTCGCAGAGCAATCAAAGGCGGAAGCTCAGCGAATAAAAGATCTTGACGAAATCAAAACACGTTTCTTCGCCAATATAAGTCATGAGTTCAGGACACCGCTTGCTCTGATTAGTGGCCTGATTCAACGTGCTTATAATAAAGGTACTTCTGACCATGCTTCCAATAAATCCAATGCAATAACCTTAAGCCATACGGACTTTGCAGTGGTACAAAATAATTCGAAACGTTTGGAGAGTCTGATTGATCAGTTACTTGATTTATCTCGTTTAGAAAACGGACATGTATACCTTCAACTGCGGCGCGATTCACTGGTGAAGTTTATTCGATCTGTGGTTTTCTCATTTGAAAGTTTGGCTGAACGGCAGAATATTAGTCTAAATACTACCTTCCCTCCGGAGATCGACCATGCCTTCTATGACAGAGATAAACTCGAAAAAATCCTTAGTAATCTACTCTCAAATGCATTTAAGTATACGCCCGAAGGAGGAGCCGTTACTTTCACAATGAAGCATGATGATAGTTACTTTATTTTTGAAGTATCGGATACCGGTAAAGGTATTAGCAATAAAAACATCCATAAAATTTTCGACCGCTTTTACAGGGTAGAAGGCACCGAAGAAAAAGGCTCAGGTATTGGTCTGGCATTGACCAAAGAATTAGTCAATTTGCACAATGGGCAGATTAGTGTAAGTAGCACAAAAGGGGAAGGCACAAATTTCAAAGTAAGAATACCTTATACTTTGCCAAACTTACCTGAATCTACGATTCATCAAACAAATATCGAGTCAGCTGAATCTCTAATCGATCTGAAATCATCACAAAAAGAACAATCGCCCATTATTGAAAATAATTCTATCCCCGCCGCTTCCAGTCAAAACCTCAACCTCCCGACAGCACTGCTCGTTGAAGATAACGCTGACTTAAGGCAATTTATCCGAGATTCACTCAATGGTCATTTCAAGGTAATCATTGCAATTGATGGTGAACAGGGAGAACGTATGGCTTTCGAACACATTCCGGATATCATTGTCAGCGATGTGATGATGCCCAAAAAGGATGGCTATGAATTGAGTCACTCCCTAAAGACAAATAGTAAGACCAGTCATATTCCTATTATCATGTTAACGGCAAAAGCTGGAAAATCAAATAGGGTAGAAGGATTAACGCAGGGTGTTGAAGCTTATCTGACAAAACCATTTGATGAGGATGAATTACTCCTACTTATGCGAAATCTGGTCGATAGCAGAAAGAGAATGTGGGAGCAGTTTAAGGCTTCTGATTTCGCACTTGTCAAAAACATTGAAGTCCAATCTTTAGACGATCAGTTTTTACAAAATGTTGTGAGCGTAATAAAAGAACAAATTGATAATGAACAACTTTCAGTGGAGGATTTAGCACGATGTGTTGGTTTTAGTCGGTCTCAATTACATAGAAAGTTAAAAGCATTGACCAATCTTTCTGCTAATCAAATGATCACGGACATACGGCTTAATGAAGCCCGGAGGATGCTTCAGTTGAAGCAAGGTTCTGTTTCTGAAATTGCCTACTCGGTTGGTTATTCGAATATGTCTTATTTTACAAAAAGCTTTAAAGCCAAGTTTGGTGTTTTACCTAGTAGAGTTTAGTTTTATTCGCGTGTTGTACCAACGCTGATCCACGGGGCTTCGAAGTGATATTTTCGTGTGACTTGGCGATTTTTCTTTAGATATGTCCTTTTCGGGTGGTCAGTGCGCTGGCCTAACCAACAAAGAGCCCGTATCATAAGGATACGAGCTTTCGTAAT
>JAHDHW010000311.1 GCA_020631105.1 Saprospiraceae bacterium
ACCCTACATCGCCTCGCCGACTCGCTTCAGGAATTCGTTCCAGACAATGTGTTTGCCCTCTGGCGGGTTTTTATCATCTCCCATCCGTATAATGACCATGTCCCACTCTGGAATGATGCAGCAGATGTTGTGATTAAAGCCACTTAAGTATGCCGTGTGAAGCGGAGCATCTGGCATTCGGCTAAGTCCGTCCGGACTATTAACCCACCAATTGAAACCGTAGGATCCAGAGCCCTTGACATTTGCGCGATCCCCTTGAAAAACGCTCGTATTTAAAGGGACTTGATTTGTGGTGGCCATCTCACACCAGGATTTTGAAAGTAATTGTTTGCCATCCCAATTGCCACGGTTGAGGTAAAGGTGACCGAAACGGGCTAGTTGATGCGCGTTTAGCGTAACATTGGTACAGCCGTTATTTATGGGGATACCATCTACGGATTGCTCAGGATGCCAGGACCATTCTTCCATCCCAATCTTATTGGTCAATTCTCGTTGGAGAAAATCAAGCATTGGTTCCTGCAATGTTTTCGTAAGTACTTTGCCAAATGTCATTTGTGCTTCGTCCCAATATTCAAAATGGCTGCCCGGACTAAAATGTGGTGTCTCAGGAGTATATGGTGTATAGGACCAATCCGCATTTTCGTCATTCCATCTACTCCTTCCAGCTCCGCTATAGCCTGAGGTCATAGTGGCAAAATGCCGAAAAGTAACTTCTGGGTATAATGAATCCAGACTCGAGTCAAAATCTGCCGCTTTACTATCTAATTCTAACTTTCCTCTATCGATAAGTAAGCCTAGTACAGTACTAGTAAAAGCTTTGGAGCAACTATAAATATTGTGCGTTTTGTAAGTGCTATCTCCGGCAAAAATGATGGAACCATTCTTAATAATGAGTACCTCTTCAATGCCGTCTTCGAATGATTTGGACTCGAGGTAGTTTAATGCCTCGGTCAATTTTTCACTGTTGATATTATATTGCTCTGGGGTGCTCACGTACCAACGATCATCGGGGAATCGCATTTCTTTTTCCTGTTTTTGTTCGGTAGTTTGACAGCTCCCGAAGGAGAGCAGTAGGCAAAAGGGTGCAAAGAAATATTTGGTACTTAGTCTTATCATATTTGGATAGATTTTTAATCCTGTATCAACTGCACAAGAACGGCCCAATCTTTTTCTTTATTGTTGGGTGGTAGACCTAGTTCCCGCCATTCTCCACCTTTGACTTGAGTAATGGAGCCCTGAAGTAATTCCCCTCCATTTCTGGGGTCGAACCAACGGATGGAATAATCGCCTCTGACCCTGCGCAGATCAAGGACAGGCGAGCCTCCTTTTTTTAGATAGAGAGCATAGGTTTCTCCAGACTTGCTAAAACAATAATTATGAGGCGTTTTGAGGAGTTCATCTGATCCCTTCATTTCCGTGTAAGGAAGATTGCTAAAGAAAGAATGTGCAATGGCGGATTGTTCCCAGATATTATTTCTACTCCGCCAATCTTCTGCGTTGAGATCATGTGGAGGTTTTAACCAACCAAAGTACCATTCTACTCCCGCGCCTCCAGCCATTAAGGTTCCCCAAAGTACTTCCTGACGAAGCGTATCATGAGCAGGGTCATCCTGATCCGTTCGCGTTCCGGTATGCCAGCGACCGATTTCATCCATCATCACGATCCATTGCCGATCCATCTTTTTGGAAGCTTCCACCCAGTATCCGATATCATGATGGATATCATAGACATCAGATATTTGCATGGAGAGACCGTCGAGGCGATCAAACTTGAGCAAAGGATTGATGACATGTTTACGTTCTTCTTGTTCTGGCATCGTATGAATGACGACTGGATTTTTGTAAGGGTCATGGTCCTTGATGTAACGGATCATCCCAAAGCGTTGTTGATCGTTTTGACCTTGCGGCCAGAAGGCTGGTGCAGCGCCATTCTCTTCTCCCATGTTCCAGATGATATTATTATGATAGCCGAATCGGGCGATGAGTTCGCGATAATATAATTTGCGTTCCGCTGCGGTATTTCCATCATCCAGGATGAGTTCATTTTCTTTTTCCTGAGTGACGAGGTGCATGATGATGCCTAGTTTTTCGGCATGCGAAAAAATGATGTCCCATTGGGCTAATTTACTGACATCGTATCTTTTAAAATCTTTGCGCTGATGGCTAAGGAAGGGCCAAACGTCTCGGGCATCACCTTCGATGTTAAGCGTCAAGGCATAGACGCTGTTCATACCTTTGGAAGCGAGATAGTTAAGTGCGCCTATGATGCCTTTGCCTTTTCCTTTTTGCCAGGTGGGATCGCCATTTTTCCAATCTTTGATATGTGGTGTCCAGGTTTTGAGGAAGTTTTTGTTTGGGTCATAGGAGTAGGTACCGTCGATATCGGCGTAGGCCAGAAAATTTTCAGGGGAGTTAGCGCCGAATTTGAGGAGCGCTTCGCCATTTTGCGTATGTAAATAGCGGCTTCCGGTGTATTGCAGGCGACCAGAGCTATGAAAGCCAGCGCCTGGATCAGCGGTGGTTACGATCAGCGAACCACTATTATTATCATGAGGTTTGATCGGAGTACCACGATATGGATCTTCATCGGTTGCGATATTCTGCCCTTTTCTAAAGTGTACTTTGTAGTCCCATTTTCCAGTGCTGGGTGGACTAAAGATTACGCGCCAGACTCCGCCGGAACTGGCGCTGGTCTCGGCGGCATTTCCATCTCCGGCATAAAAACCGGGAACGCTCATATTCAAATCTCCCTTTGTAAAGGTCACCTGAAGGCGATAATCGGTAAATGGATTTTCGGGAGCAGTTTCACTGGTGCTGGTGGTGGTGAAATCAAGGACTATGGGTTGGTACTGCTTATGTTTGTTTTGGGCAGTGGCGATTAAACTAAAAAGTAGAAAGCATAGTAGAAGTGAGATGCTTTGATTTTTCATGTTGAATAGGGTTGAGGTATGATAATCCGTTTGTAGGAAAGTGAATATACGGAATCGATATTTAGA
>JAHDHW010000109.1 GCA_020631105.1 Saprospiraceae bacterium
TCTACCTCAACAAAGTCACATCCCCACTCATCACTTCCGTTCTACCATCTTTATAGACGACATCCAAGAAGTAAACATATACTCCCATTTCCATAGGCTCACCCCTTAATGTTCCGTCCCAGCCATAATCAATCATATCAGGTACGATATCTTTTATTTCGAATACCAGAGCTCCCCATCGGTCATACACTTTAAAGGTTCGAATAATTTCAACACTACGTCCAGGGTATACTTCAAACTTATCATTTTCACCATCACGATTTGGAGAGAAGATATTCGGTACAAAGATTGGACGATCTTTGCTCACTGTAATTAATATATCATCACTATCCGTACAGCCTTCGTCGGTCATCACTAATAGGTTATAGCGATTACTGTGATCCGGGTAAATGATTTGTTCGTAACATTCCGGACAGGTCATAAAGGTCGTTGGCCGCCAGATAAAACTATCTACCGCTACCGTAGTGATTGGATTAAGTTCTACACTATCGCCTAATTCAACACTAACATCCGGGCCAAGATCAAGAATCAATTCAGCAGGATCTTCCACTTCTACTAACTCAGTCCAAATACAACCTCTATCATCCTCTACACCTACCTCGTAAGTACCAGCAGGTAGATTGGAGAAGTTATTCTGGATAGCAGAGCTATTAAAATTAATGGAATAAGTGTAGGCTCCTGAACCTCCTTGTACGCTATCCAAAGTTATGGACGCATCCCGGTCTCCAAAACAAGTTGGTGGTGTAACTACTGCAACTGCTGAAACTGGTGTTGGTTCATCCAGGAATATCGAATCAACTGAAGTACAATTATTACCATCGGTCATGGTTACATAATGCCAGCCAGTTGAAATATTTTCGTTGACCTCACCGATTTGATCATTATCCCATTCAAAGGTAAAAGGTGCTTCCCCGTTTTCATTGGTTACACTTAATACGCCATCCGATCCACCTCCACAACTAATCGGCATGTCAATACTAATAAGCGGGCGAATATCTGGTGTACAATTACAATATTCAGTACTTGTCAATACGATAGGTGGACAAGTCGATCCATCACTAACTTCAAAATTATAGGTTGTCCCACCTGGCATAAAGTCACTGGTAAAAATATTACCTGCCAGGGTACCGTTATCTCCCGTAACATTATAATTCGCTGAGTTACCACCGGTGATTTCAAACACGATGCGGTACATCGTACCTTCGATATTACATTCTACATTAATATTGTCTACAGTTGGCACTTCTATGACTGTTATCGTTGCTTGCGCGTTAGCTGGATCAATACTTCCGGTACAAGACGGGCTGCCTGTTCTTTTGACGGAGCTCAGCGAATAAGTAGTATTAACCATAGGGTTTATTGTCATGGAATGTCCACTCATGATTCCGGTTAATGTTTCTGTATTTACGCCGTCTGTCATCACTACATCAAATGGCCCTAATCCACTTATGTCAATCGTCAAGGTCGCGCTTTCGCCCTGGCAAATCGTCTGGTTATTCATGATAGAAGCAACCGGGTTTTCCATAAACATTACTGGCTGGCCACTGGATATATTCAAACAAGGATCAACTGTACTGTCTAAACCAGGAAATCCACTTCCATCATCATTACCTACTACGGCTGCAATCATATAAGTCGTACCATAATCAAGCGTAGCATTATAATCGAAATCCGGACTTGAATTCGTCAAAAGGATTGAAGAAGGCAAGGTGCCGTTCGGATCATATAAAATAAACCCTAAGACATCATCTCCATCCAGCACAACATCTGTATTATCATGTGTGCCATTTGCAGTTGCATCTGCACAAACCTCTAATAAGGTAGGATCCATTGCTCCTGCGTTTGAAGTACAATCACAGGCAAAGTTCCCGTTCATCGGGATCAATCCGCAATTATTAGAATCCGTCACCTGAAAACTATAGGCCACACCAGAATTGATAAAATCACTGGTAAATGTATTAGTAGCATTATCAAGTGTACCCGGATCACCACTTACCATATAAGTAGACGGGTCGCCTCCGGTAATTTCAAACTGTACCTGATATGCAGTATTCGTCGCGTTACATTCAAAAGTTATATTCGTCACCTGCGGTCCATTATTTACATTAATGCTTGCCGAACCAATTACGGCGCCTTGACAAGCTGCCGGACTACTACCTGTAACACTTACAATCGAGTAGGTCGTCGTCGTCGTTGGATTTACCGTAAAAGTAGAACCATCCGATAGATTAGGAATTACCGTATCATTGGCTCCATCATTAATAACTACTTCATATGGCCCTGTACCTGCAGTAAAGTTAAATACCAAATCGCTGCTTCCTCCTTCACAGATCGTTGCATCGCCTGATAATTGCGCAACAGGTAATTCGTAGAACACTACTGGCGTACCTTGTGAAATTGAAAAACAAATATGCGTTTCATCTACTGATCCACTTCCATTATCAGGTCCGGTAACCGGAGAGATATAATAGGTCGTACCAGTTGTCATCCCCATTAAAAGGGCGAATGAAGGTGTACTGGATCGTCCATATTCGGTCCCTAAGGTTGCTCCAGGATTATCATGAATAATGTATTCAAATAGATCTCCGGAATTGATGGTGCTACTTCCGCTAACAAAATTTGCATTAGCCGTCTCATCTTCACAGACATCGATCGGCGTCAACTCCATTTGGCCTGCATCATTTGCACAAGCACAGTTAAAGCTGCCGGTAATGGTCTCCGCCAAACAAACACCGCCATCGTCTACATTATAGGTATAGGTATTCCCACTGGTAATCGGATCACTCGTAAACTGATTACCTACTAATGTTCCTGGCATTCCACTTACATTATAGGATGCCGAATTCCCTCCAGTGATTTCGAAGGTGACAGTATAGTTTGTAAAAGAAGCATCACATACCGTTGCAATATTGATCACCTGCACGGGCTCACTAATCGTAACCACCGCACTTCCCGAAACTGTACCATCACACCCGTTTGCATCCGTAACGGAAACTAAGGTAAAGGTACTGGTAGTCGAGACGGTTTGCGGAACAGTATGTGAAGCAGGCGCATCATCTATATTAAAATTGGTCGTCCCATCTGTATACACTGCATCAAAGGGTGCCGCTCCAGTAAAACTAAAGGTCAGATTATTATTTCCGCTTCCACAAATATTGGCGTCTCCACTTATACTTGCCGTTGGAGCTGTAGTAGCAGCTACACTAACATCATTGCCAAGAAGTGTCCCATCACAACCATTCGCATCCGTTACAGAGACAAGTGTATAAGTTGTATTTCCACTATTCACTTCTACCCTTTCAAGATGGCCATCTGTGATATTATCTAAAGTGAAATTATTTGTTCCATCGCTAAAGACAACATCGAAAGGACCTCCTCCATTCAGGGTAAAGGCAATATCAGTGCTATCCCCGATGCAGAAGGTACCACCTCCACTTATTGCTCCATCAGGTGTTACTCCTGCGGTAATTACTATTGGAATTACCTGAAAACAGTTATTTTCAGTTTCCGCACGTAAGTAATAGGTTTGCGTAGTCGTTACTACTGTATTTGTCAAAGCCGTAGCTGTCAATCCTTGCATCGCAAAAAACTGATTAGCATAGAAATACTTTGTAAATACGGAGCCATTGGCATTTGTATAACTTATGGTATCAAGGTCAATTGATCCGCCCGGACAAAGTGGTGCAGGGTGATTGATTACCAGATCAGGTGTCACATCAATTTTAATTTCAATTGGCGCAACTACTGCACAGCCATTAGGTGTTTCGTAGCGAACCCAATAAGTACCCGCAGTGAAAATTTCAGTATCCGTAAGGACATTAGTTGTATTTATGGCTTCCAGAGAATCCGTATAATATGTTTTAGTACCACCTGCGTATCCATTGATTTCATTTGCAGGTACTGTTGTCAACTCAATTGAATTTGGAGAGCATTTAGCCGAAGGCTGAATCACTAATAGTTGTGGTTCTTCGATTTCAATTGTGGCAGATTCAATGTCATAACAATCCGGGCCAGTCTGCATTTTAATATAGTAGGTTCCACTACTTGTTACCTCAGGTGGTAAGATTTCATTTGTGCCTGCTTGAGCGTCTCCCATACTTGGAAAGTAACTTAACAGGCCTGTTCCTCCTCCATTATTGGTAACCGGGATATTATTTAAATTATATGGATCTGGTGCACATCCAATCGGTGGTGTACCTACCGTGATATCAGGTTGGCTATTTACAGTAATAGTAACACATTCCTGCGGAGAGCTACCACAATTATTTTGGGCAGTCAGACAGACTGTTCCACCACTCGTTCCCCAATCTACCAGGATAGTATCCATTCCATTTCCTCCATTAACCGTCCCTCCGGTTACTACCCAGTTATAAACTGAAGTACTTGCTACGTTTGAAGAAAAAACATTAGCAATTGAGTTTTCACAAATGGCAGCACTACCATCGATAGATGGTTGTAATGGAGCATTATCAAACACTGTAACTTCAAGTGAATAGGTATCAATTAAATCGCCGCTTATTGCTACTGTATATGTTAATGAACCTGTACCAGTAGGAGTGACAATTGGGTTTGGTGAATTAGGATCATCTAATCCTGTTGTTGGTGTCCAGCTATAGTTATAATTACCTGAACCAATCACATTCGCATGTAACTGTGTACTTTCTCCCTGGCAAATCTCTGCATCATCCACACTTACCTGTACGGTCTCTACACCTGAAACAATCCCAAGTGTATAATCACATAAATCTCCGGCCCAGCCATCAATCATAATATAATAAGTCTCCCCTGGTGTTAAGTTACTGGCGATCAAACTTCCAGTGCCTTCTGCCTCTGGGTTCCAACAATTGGAAACTACAGTAAAGCTGGCACAATCCGGTGTCTCCAGGATAGCGGCCTGTAATCCATTACCTACCGAACAGTTCGACGAAGTAATGCTAATTTCTACATCTGCTTCTTCTGCTACAAAGGCAAGCCAAACATTATTATCAACAAAGGCACAAAACTCTGTTACCTCATCCGGCTGATCCGTATACCCCGTATTATTTCCGCAATATCCATTTAACTCTGATCCTAATAAAATTGCATCACAACATGCATCCCCTGCCACCAAAGTACTTCCACAGGATAATCCTCCTGCAATCACACTTGGCTCTACTGAATATGCACAAATATCAAATGTTCCGTTATTATCATTCCCGTTTTCCCAAACTCTTACCCAGAAGACTTCATTAGCATCTCCAAATTGACATCCATCCTCAATGGTCAGTGTAGGCATATTTCCACTACCACTATTATCATCACATGCGACTAAGGTGAGATTTGAACAATCTGTACCTGAGTACACAGCCATTCCACCATCTGTCATTGTGCCGGCAGATAATTCCAGGATAGTATGATAACCATAGCTCGGCATGGTAAAGGTAAACCATACGTCACCACCACTATAGCCTGCACAACCAGGGTCAGGAATACCAACAGTATTGCTGGCACCTGCATTTGTAGAACTTATTGGTGTACAGGAACTATTGACATCAAGTGAAGTAGCTGAACAAGGATCATCATTCGCAAAAAGTGGTTGTACACACAAAATGCTAATGAAAAAGAAATGAACTAGTGTTGTTTTAATATTCATCAGGATAAACTGTTACAGATATTTGGGAAAACGACAGAATTCTTGTTAACCAGAGCGCTTTTATTTGTCATTTTTAATGACTTTTAGATCTCACTAGCGCTGTGGCTTCAGAACCGAGGGGAAGCCTTTTTCTCATAATATCCTAGTCATAATGTATAAAATACTGGCCAATAGATACTTACCTAAAAAACCAAAACCCAATAGCGTAAATCCGATTTTATTTCGATCGAGACTTAACTAGGCCTAGAAATTGGAAAGCAAAAGTTTTGCCATTAAATGCCCTGAGGAAGGGCTTTGGAAAGAATAATCAGCACTTGTAAAACAACAATCAAATCACTTGAAAAATATAACAAAATGCTGCCCAGTACTGGAATGAATTTTGAATCTATCAAATAAAGAATTTATAAATACATTAACGCTCTTGAAGGGACGAAATAAACGAATTTGTACTATTTTTGTAATTCAATACGTTATGATGCCCTGATAAATCAAACTGTCAATTCAAAAGTAATGAGAAGACTTTTTCTTGTTTTTGTAGTCATAGCACCAATATTCTACTTTTCTTTTTTCATACCAGAGGAAAAAGAAAGCACGCCTGTGGTTCCACCGAAGGCTGTAAAGGTAAAGCTAGAAAAAGATCCTGACTCCCTACAGAACCCACAATACTTTCCGGTAATTCCCGAAAACGAATATGATCGTTTTTTCAAAGAACGCCCTTCCTATGCTAACGATGGGTTTGATTTTCCGGTAGGAAAGCCGGACGCAGAAAACTATTATAAAGCTTTAAACTTTGGTCAGCGCCTGCACCTTGGAGAAGACTGGAACGGTAAAGGTGGTGGAAATACTGATATGGGAGACCCCGTTTATTCTACAGCTCATGGATTAGTTGTATATGCCGATAATATCTGTTGTGGCTGGGGGAATACCATTAGAGTGGTTCATTATCTTCCGAATCATCCCAAATATAAATATGTCGAATCAATATACTCCCATCTACAAAATGTATATGTAAAAAGTGGACAAATGGTTCTTCGTGGCCAGCACATCGGAAGTATTGGCAATGCACGAGGACGTTATAGCGCTCACCTTCACTTTGAAATGCGTGATTTTGTAAATATGTCGATAGGTCCTGGTTACTCAGAAGATCAATTTGGCTATCTTAGCCCTACTGATTTCATTAATGAGCATCGTCCATAATAAAACCCTATGCCCCGATTCCTACTGTTTGGCTTATTATTCTGTTTTAGTTGTACTCAAGAAAAGGCAGCCCCTACAAAAGAAGATAAGTCCTCTACAACTTTTATAGAAGAAAGTGCAATAAGCCGCGCAAATATCTCGGTAGAATCCCTCACTAAAGCCAAGTTTGAAGATGTAGTCCCTATAGATAGCACTTTTGCAGGGATCAAGCGCCTTTGCAAAAACTCCAAAGGTTATTTGTCTGATACCTGGGAAGGGCTTAACGATTGTAGTTGGGCAATTGAGCAGGCCCGAATTGATCAAAACGACTTGGTGAAGCGGGATGGTGATCGCCTGTTGCTGGAAAAATCAAACGGTATATTGGAACTACAGCATACGAGCATTAATGAGCAAGCGAGTAGCTATGTACAGTTCAGCGGCTATCTACCTGCGAATAAATATTATATCCTTGAGCAAATGCACCTGGATCAATGCATCGAAACCAAATTAATTCATCAGGAGAACGATACTGAATATCTGCTAAAGGGTAAGGTATTTGTCATCGGAAAGGAAGAACAACTTTTAGTGTATAGCAAGCGATTGAGCAATTCTGTACGTTGTACTAATCAGTTATCGCTTTATGGCTGGACGTCGGAAGGTTTAACCAAATACTGGAACCTGCCTTTAAAAAACCGAGAGGTTCAATCCATAAAACAGGGCCCAGATCGACATATATACTTACATCTCTCTTATTTGGATCGTACGTCAAAAAAGGAAGATTTTTTAAAAATAATGCTTTAATATCGGCTTAGCTCTTCCCTTGTATAATTTATTGCATTAATTTTGCAGGTATACAGGATACACACATCACCATATTGATTATCGTCAAACGATGATCATCCTAAAATTTTAGTAGCATAACAAAGTTAAAAGTTGCTTTTGTATGCAGGTCAAGGCCTAAAAGGTCAAAAACTACACAAAGAAATAACATGGGACGTATCACTATACTTTTATCCTTTATTATCATTGTCAGCACGACCGCTTGTCTAATCAAGCCAGCTGAAGTAGAACCAGAACCCTGGACCAAGGTAGAAGACTTTTTATCTAATACCAATATCCGTATTCTTCATACTACTCCGGAGGAATTATATATCCTTTCTGATGCGGAGTTTGCCCGTATAAACAACGATAATGAGCTTGTCGAAAAACGAGCCCTGGAGTTACCGATTCGATTTTATGGCAGACCCGCGGTTTCGGATAATACTTTCTTTCAAATGATTAGAAATGATAGTGATTCTCTTCAGGCAAACTTTTATTTGGTTCAGGATCAAAATGAAATTTATACGATCCAGTTAAATGATCTTGCCAGCCCGGGAGAGTTTGGGTTTCGGGGTGAAGACGAGGCTCGTAATGGCGGGACTTATAGCAGTGATGGCAAGCAATTTATTGTTCCAGTCATACAAATCCCTAATGAATACTATACATTTTTGTTGTTTGACATCAAATTAAGTGGAGATCAGAAAGATTTTATTTCTATTGATCTCAAGCATAGAATTGACCTGGAAGACTTTCCCGCAGATCAAAATAATCTGCAAAATGTTAAGTATATCAATGGCTATTTTTACGCCACCTCAAGAGACGGAGCCGTCCGAATCAATCCTAATACCGGAAGCGCAATACAGATTTCTGAAGAATGGGTTTTCGATGTTTTTCTTTATGAAAACAAAGTACATATGACCCTCGGAACGGGAAATGAGTTGTTCGTATCAAATGACAATGGTCTGATCTATGAACCGGTTGAAGTGGGAAGTGAGTTATTTAATCTATTCGCTATTGAGATCATAAATGATCAGATTCTTACGCAGCAGACTATTTTCTCTCCGTTTAGAATTGTTGACTCGGAATTTACCAAAACGACTGCAATGGCCGTTAACGAGGATTTTGGCGATCAACTATTCGGTGCGTTTCAGGATATCGCTTATTTTAACGGAAAATACTACCTCCCCGTTTTTAAGGAATTATACACTGCCGAGGAGCTTAAAACGGAAGAATAAACCTATTATTCGCTGACAAACCTCCGATCATAATCGGAGTATCGCTGATCCATACGCTGGAAACGGGTAAAACCCTTTTGCCTTGTAGTCTTTCACTCTAATAAGTCGTCCACTTTCGGTTTAGTTTTTGCTATCATATATTAAACCAGCTTTTCAATTTAAGTACCATTAAGAATATCTTGAAAAGCCGGGCAAAGCCTTCTTTTTCAGAATAACAGTAACAAAAAGGAAAGTATTATTTAATGAGGTTTTCGTTCATAATACTATTGGCATTCGTCAGTTGTTTTTCCCTACCGGCCCAAACCGGAGGTGGAGCGGATATTCCTACCCTTCTACAGACCCTATCACAAGATGTTAAAAGTGGTAATCATCGAACGCTTAGAGATTTAATCAGTCTGAGCGATGAGAAAGGATACCAAAAAGAAATTCGAAGAATTCTTCAACAATATACCTTTTTCACTACAAAAGAAATAGATCTAAGGGCGGCTACAAAGGAAGAGCTTATGGCCTTTTACTATGATAATACCAGTCGCATAAAATATTCAGAAATACTTAATGCTTTTTATATCACTCCGGTGGAGCAACAAAAAGTAGATTTTGAGATTAAATATCATGATGAGCAGCAAACGAATCAGAATGCGACGCTAGCCAGACGCTTGATGAGTGATCTGAACGACCAGCTGGATGAAGGGGAATATACCGAGGCGCAGTCCACTGTTCATCAAATCGTAGAACTGGAAGTTCCTGACCGGGAGCTATATTTAAACTTACTCAGAGACCCTCGGATCTTCGATATCCCAAGTACTGCTCAACAAGATATTTATCAGTCTATACTTACGGCCCTAGAGCCTTTGGCAGATATGGAAATCGTTGAGATTGGAATACAAATGGCGGAAGGGGGATTTTGTGATCCTGCTTTCACAGAAGCATTCCTTACTAATACAACTAATAATGCGCCTGATCTGGGTTATATATTCGACGACAACCTCGAGTACTTTTCCTACCTGATCGATTCTTTAGAAACATTCCCTGATTTACGAAGTCATGGCTACGAAAAGATTTTCAACTTCAAAGTTAATTTCTTTCAATTCCCTGTTGACTATTATGGAAAAATGCTCGGTCGCTCAGAATCCTATTCGTGGATTCAGCATAATGCTCTTTTAGATCTTCAGCGGTCGCAGCACCCCAGAGCACTATTCTATATTGCAGCTAATTGGTATCGCAATTGGAAAGACAATCCGGAGAGCATTGACATTGATTACCTCGACCTGCTTAAGTCTATAACCAATGTTGAAATTGGTGTAAAGGACAAAAGTGGTAAAACTATATTCGAACCAAGCCAGGATAAAACAGCAATGCTCAACTACTTTTTATATTGGGCTAGCCACTATAATGATTACGAGTGGGATAAGAATCGGCAGATCTACACAAACAAACTGGAGACTTTAGCAAAAACGCAAAATTACGAACGACTATTCCGTCGTCTAAATTCAAGAAATGACACTATTGCGCTCCATTCGTTTGTACAACTTTCGGAGGGCGATCCTTTAGAGATAAAAAGCCTGGCCAAAAAGTATCGTCAATTATTACGCAATCAAAATAAAAGCCTCCCAGAACTAAAGTATAAATATTTGGAGCAGCTTTCTCAGCTAACGGCGTATTGCCGATTGAATGAAATCTCTTATAAGGTTGACAAAAAAGTCGCTAAATTTTTAGGAAAACTACTAAAGGCTGAAACAGAGCAAGAGCGTTTTGCTATAGAAAACGAACTAATAAATTTATTGAAAGTCCAGGACCTTACCGCAATCGAATACTGGTCATGTATCAAAGCTAAAAACGAAGCATTAACTTTTAGCGTTGGTAGAATATTAGACTGGAGCTACTCCAAAAACTGGGATAAAATCATTAGCAACCGGGATCTGGTCAGATTATATCTAAAAAAATCATACCTCTTCGAAGCTATCGGCATCAGTGGTAATTGCAACAGTTATCTAAACAAGTTTGACATTCATGATGCTGATCAGCGTGCTTTAATCGAAAGCATAGGTCGGATAGAATCTGATGAGGACATACTACATCAGATTAGTATTTTGATTGCACAAAGTGAAGAAAAGGAGAAAAGCTATACAGAGTACAACATCTCTGAATTTCTGGATGATCCATTGATTTTTAACAAAAGAGACTTAAAGACTCTTCCAAAGCCAACGAATAAAGATGTAAAAGAAATCGTCGGTTTAATTCGAACAGAGGAAGATCCTGAAATCATTAAGAAGTTTTTTGCTTATCTCTGGTTGCACCCGGATATTGAATATATCCCGGAGTTATTCAACTTAATTGATGATCAAAGGATTGTAACACAACGGTCCAACTTAACTGTTTCTGTTGCGGATAATGTCATTCCAATTGTAGAAAATGTCTATGGTCAAAACTTTGAACCGATGTCAGATCAAGCTTTCGCTACTCAACAATGGCGAGCACTATGGAAAGAGGATGGCGCAAATTTTGACAAATGGGAACAACGTTTTTTCGAAGAAAAACTGGACAGTCTGAAATACTTTGACAAACTCAAGATATCACAACTCAATGCCTTAACAGAATCTGATTATTACAGCGAAGATTATAAAAGCAGTATCCTGGAGCACTTACCAAAGATTAAACCTTTGCGAAATATCAGGCGCTTATCTATTGAGCCGAAGCTCGTAGTAAAAACGGATTTAAAGTACTTCGAAAACTTTGTTTTCACATATAAAGAACTAGATGATATCCCTAAGTTATTTGAAGTAAAAGATAATGATGCGGACATTATGCTGGCATTCATTGAGGAGAAATCAGCAACATTTGATATCAATGAAAAAGGATCATTTTATAATAATCTTTTTAGAGCACCGTGGCTAGGTCAGTACATTAGCAAAGGATTGATGGATCAACAAATGGCAGACGCCATCAAAGCTACCTTAGAAACTTACCTGACAGAGAGTGAGTTCATGAGTGAATACGAAGAGCAGGTCACCTTATTAAATATTGCTCAATTGCAATTTATGGGAAGATCAGTACAAGAAAAAATTGATGGCACCCTACAGCTTCAAATAGATAAAGCGGCTAAAGCTAAAGTACTGAAATCAATCATTGCAACGGTTAGCTATGAGGATATTCCACTGGTTGCCGATCGATTTGACCCTTTATTAGAAATTTTAGGTGCAAATACATATGACTTCCTCTCCAAGGATTTTGGAATTCCGATCTTTTCTTTTAGTACGATGAAAGAACAGGAAGAATTTGTCCAATTACACAATAAGCTATCAGAATATGATTTTTACAAACATTATCTTCAAGCGTTTGGGCTAGAGATATTTATCGGGAACGATCAGCTTGACTTCCAAAAGATTTATCGCATATTAAGCTTTGACAATGTCTCTCCCTTCGTTGGAGAAACCGGTGGAAAACGCGACTGGTACATCTATGGAATCATCAAACTATTAGAGTCTCACTTTGATACTCGCTTAGGTTTCCATGAAAAACTGAATGAATCTCAGACCTTCTATAGCTTCTCCAGTACCAAGAGAGCAATTGCCTGGCAAGAGTATCTAGAAGAAAAGGGCTTAGTAAGTCCTAATATCACATTACCACCTTCATTTAACCTCGTTCTAGAAGAATAAGTCTACAAATAGACATTTTAGAGTCATTTCTTTCCTATATTAAGATTTACATAACAAATCTTTCAGAGTAAACTTTCCTTTTTATACGTTGTACTGTAAATGGATTATATTTAAATCGCCCAAATCCGGCGAAATATCCATATTTTGCGAAGACTAAAATTCTATTTTATGAAAAACATTTTGAGAATCTCCTTCCTCTTCCTGCTCGCTTTTGCCATTAGTATTGGAAATGTTGACGCACAGAACTACGGAAGCAAGAAAAAAAAGAAAAAGAAAAAAGAAAAAACTGAAAAAACTGATGACTACTTTGACGAAAGTGGTGGCTTTGCCCATCGCCTTTGGTATGGTGGTATGGTTAACTTTCAGATTAGTGGAGGTAATGGTGGTAATACTCTTTTACTAGGTATTAGCCCAATGGTCGGCTATAAGGTCAATGATTTTGTCTCCTTTGGTCCCCGAGTCACCTTCAACTACATCGAAGGATACTTCCCAGGGCCTAATCTCAAAATCAGAGAGTTAGGTATAGGTGCATTTGGTAGAGCAAAATTCTCTCCGTCGATATTTGCTCATATTGAATATGAAGTACTTAATGTGAAAGAAATTAGTGACTTCGGTTACGAATTCGGAGGAAGTGACGAAAACTTTTACGCCGGTGTTGGATATAATTCAGCTTTGGGTAATGGCTTTGGATATGAGATCATGGGTCTATATAACTTCATGGAAGAAGACGAAAGCAGAGTGCCAATTGAGATACGAATCGGATTTACCTATAATTTCTAAGATTTAAGTACATACAAAAAGCATAAAACAACAAGGGGAATCACAAATGTGATTCCCCTTTTGCTATACCAGTGCATTTGTCTTAAGAGATTTAAGAAGCGGAAATTGCAGCACCGTTCATAATAGCAATTTCTCTTTTTGGGTAAGCAACTTTGATATTGTGTTTTCCAAGTGCTGCTTTGATATTTCGGTATGCCCCGAAATAAACATCCCAATAATCTTCTGGCGTTGCGTATGGACGTACAGCCAGTAATAAATTATGCTCATTAAACTTCTCTATTTCTATCGTTGGTTTTGGAGCAAATAATGCCTTATCTGTACTTTGTAAAGCATCCATTATAATACCTTGAACTTTTTCAAAGTCTTCTTCGTATGGCATCGCTACATTAAGATCAACACGTAATAAATTGTGTGCTGAAAGGTTTGTGATGATTCCACTGGTAGCCTGACCATTAGGAATGATTACTTTTTTGTTGTCAAGTGTTTTGATTATAGTATTAAATACCTGGATTTCCTGAACATGACCAACCTGTCCCTGTACATCAACTAAATCTCCAACCCGGTATGGTTTAAAGATTAAAATCATCACACCAGAAGCAAAATGACCTAAAGTTCCTTGTAATGCCATTCCAATTGCTAAACCGGCCATACCGATTAATGCTATAAAGGAAGTGGTTTCGATACCTACCATTCCCGCTACACTCAAGACAAGCATAACTTTCAATAAAACACTAATCATAGAAGAAAGGAAAGGGATTACATCCTTATCCAACCCTGAGCGCTCCATTCCTTTTCGAATCATTCCCATGATTCCGCTAATAATCCAAAGTCCAATCAAAAGGACCAATATTGCACCAACTACCTTTGGAGCCCATGCTAATAATTCATCTGCTAGTGTGCCTAATCGTTCTGTAAAGATTTCCATTTTAAATGAGTTTTTGTGTAAAAATCGTGTTTGCTAATTCAGACGAAATTTTAACAGGATAGTAACACTTTCCAACACATTTAATATGGTCTAATATTTACTGCTCTAAAAATCCAACTGTAAGCCAACTAAATAATTGCGCCCAGCCTGTGGGTAGAATCCAGTCAAATTATAGGTATCTCCAGTTTCCAAGCGGGTATATGGATCATCCGGCCGGCCATCATAGCCCGCAGAAATATACCGGTAAGTCCAGGCATTGGTAGAAAACCGGCTATCAAATAAATTACGCACCAGCAAAGTCAGGCCTATGTTTTTTACCCATTTATTTCTAATGTCAATATTGACTCTAAAATCTGTGAAGAAATAAGCATCTAGTATGGTATTTTCATTTGAGGTATTATCGATAAACTGATCTCCTACATATTTATTCAAAAGAGAAAGTCGAATGGAGGCATCTGGCTTATCTTGTAATAGCTCGTAAGTCAATTCTCCGCTAGCAATCACATTCGGAGAAAAAGCAAGGTCCGTATCTGTGTGTACAATAGTTTCTTGCCCCCAGGTATCCCAATTGTCAACATACTCTGTAAAAGTATTGATCTTATTTTGGCTGAAGGTAGCGGTTGCATTGAAGTCTAAACCTTTGGCCAACTCTACCCCACCAATTAATTCTAAGCCCAATCGATAACTTTCCGGGATATTCCGACGGGTATATTCTCCGACATCATTCAACTGTCCCGTCAGCGCCAATTGATTACGGTAGTACATATAATATACATTCGCACCAAAAGCAGCTTTCTGAAATGACTTTCGATAACCCGCTTCCACATTATATAAGGACTCATGCTTTGGTCGGCTGGCAGGAGTTGATTCGGTATAGTCTGTTCGATTAGGTTCGCGATTTGCTACAGCGAAGGAAGCATAAGCTTCCGATTCATTATCAATCTGGTAAAAAAGTCCAACCTTAGGATTAAAGAAGTGTAGTTGATCATCTTGCTCTATATTGGTCCCGTCATTATCAAAACCTATGAAGGTATAATCAACATTACGATATTGTAAATCTAAATATCCGTTAAGGACGCTGGTCAGTTGATAATTAAGTTTTCCAAAGATGTTGAAATCCTTTTTTGTGGCATCATTATCATAATATCGATCCCTGATTTCACTATCGCTGGCATATCTTGCCCAGATCACTTCTCCAAAGTGTCCGCCATCGTATTGGTTCCATCCTCCACCAAAAGTCAAACCTACTTTTCTGTCTGTACTTAAGTAATCAAAAGAAAAGGTGGTCCCGTAAAAATCGTTATCCAACCAACGGCGACGGATCAAATCGGTTTGACTAATCACTGAGTCTCCAATATTTACATCGGAGAGGCCATAATCAACTAAGTCCTCCCCTGCTTTATATTGTTCGAAATAGCCTAATCCTTTGGTATAGTGTAATGCAAGATTAAAATGAACATTTCGATTAAGCTGATGATTAAAAAATGCCTGATAGTGTGTCTGCGTATAATCATCAACCTCCCGATCGTACGGCTCACCAGATTTTTCTGTACCAGCGGTATTAAACTTCCGAAGATCTTCGTCCTCAATATACTGAGCGGGTACACCATTCCATGCCTGATAGGTTACCTCATGCCCACTAAAAACGTTTAATCGCAAAGAGCTTTTCTTCCCCATATACGCTCCTGATAAATAAAAGGATTCCAGATCCGCACTTCCTCGATCGATATATCCTTCTGAATTAATTCGGGAAAGTCTACCATCAAAACTAAACTTATCATTAATAAGTCCCGTCCCGAAGCTTGCGTTAGCTTTCCGGGTTTCGAAGGACCCCAGAGAAGTACTTATACTCCCATAGGCCATTTCGCGGAGCTTGTTTGTATTAAGATTGATAGAAGCTCCAAAAGCTCCCGCTCCATTGGTGGAAGTTCCCACTCCTCTTTGAATCTGTATATCATTGGTTGAACTAACGAAATCTGGTAAATCTACCCAAAAGGTCCCTTGAGACTCTGCATCATTCAAAGGGATACCATTGATCGTCACATTGATTCTGGTAGGATCAGTACCCCGGATTCGGATTCCAGTATATCCAATACCTGTACCGGCATCTGAAGTTACTACTGTAGAGGGCGTCCATCGAATAAGGTATGGAACATCCTGCCCTAAATTGGCAGCTTCTAGGGTTTCTTTATCCAAATTAGTATAGGTCATTGGAGTTTTTGCCCCGGCTCTTGTCGATTTGACAATGAGTTCGTCCAGTTCAAGGACCTCTTCAATCATTTGAATGTTGAGTACATAGCGCGGTACACTTTCCGGGATGGTAATTTTCCGGCTTACCGTTCGATAGCCCAAGTAAGATACTCGGAGCGTGAACTCACCTGAAGGGACATCCTCCAGATTGTATCGACCATCAATTGTGGTAATAGCTCCTTTCTTAGTCTTTAGTAATTGGACATTAGCACCAATCAAAGCGTTTCCATCTACATCAAGAATTCTTCCGCCCATAGATCTTTGTGCATAGCTGGTGGTACTAAACAGCAATACTGTAATTAAAATCAAAAAACATCGCATGAATAAATAATTGCAAATTTGAAATAATACAGGGCACCTTGGGGTAAGGTCCCGTTTTACTTCATCGACCCAGAACAGGCCAATTGGCTGTCCTTTTCCTTACCGGAATTACCCGGCCAGGTTCAATGGGTATAATCTCAGCCATAAAAAGAAGTAAAAGTGAAGCTTGAAAAGCTAAACCTTTTGGTCCTTTATAGAGGGCACCCCAAAAGAGGCTGCAAACTTACTGAATAATTGAGGAAATATGTAAAGTTGCTTCTGCTAATCGTTTTTCTTTTGATCCACCGAGCTCAATAAAAGGTTTTGCGTAATATTCAAGCTCTTTTTTATAGCGATCGTAGAGTTGATCTCTTTGCTCCGGATGCTCTCGTTGTGGATCTGGCTCCCAGGGTATATCTGGTTTACAGAGTAGATAAAGATCATAGTCTCGCTTAGCAATCTCCTGTAAAATAAAAGGTGAACATCTTTCGTACTTAACCATTGACCAGATTTTAATCGTAATCAGGTCCGTATCACAAATCAGTAGTTTATTTGCCGAGGCTATTTTTTTTTCTTCATTCGCTAGCTGACCTTTTGCGATCACTAAAAGATCCTCTTCGCGATACACTCTGTCCAGTTCATCAATATATTTTCGAGCATACTCTGATACCAATGCGGTCTGGAAATAGCTCGAGAGCTCCAATGCTAAGGTTGTTTTCCCCGTGGATTCCGGGCCTGTTACCACCACTTTTTTCACAAAATTCATAGTTGCAAAATTAAGCTATTTACATTAAACGTCGTGGGCTTGTCATTGAATTGGCCACTGTGATAGTTTTGTGATTTCTCTGTTACGACGTGGGGATACTTAAAAAATACTTTAGCGACTGCAAACTAAGAACAGCTTTTTATTAACCAATAAAAACAATTTTATGAAACGAGCACTCCTCTTTATCTTGAGTTTTTGGCTAGTCTCTCTAAGCCTGAAAGGTCAAGTAATTATTAACGAAATCCAAGCAAATGGTACCGTAGAATTAAAAAACATCGGTAATTCTACAGTTAATGTAGCCAGCTATTGGTTATGTGATTTTCCCGCATATCAACAAATTGAAAATTCAAATGTGATTTGTGGAGACATGATGCTCGGCGCAGGAGAGATCCTGGCAGTCGATAACTTTACTACTATCGCAGGAGACGATGGTGAAATGGGCTTGTACAGCTCAAGCAGCTTTAGTAGTTCCGATGCCATTCTTGATTATGTAGAATGGGGTTCTACTGGACATACACGTTCCTCTGTAGCAATTGCAGCGGGGATCTGGACAGAAGGTGACTTTGGTCCAACTTTCGACGCTGGAGAAAGTCTATCTTATGATGGAATGGGAGATTCCTCAGGAGATTGGGCAGTAAGTGCACCAAGTATTTGTCAGGAGAATGATGCTGCACCGAATTGCTTTGCAGAAGGTGGCAATCTTACGACTGATGATGGAATGACTGAAAAAACGATTTGTGCAGGTGATGGTGATTCAGATGCTTTCAATGTAATCCTAACGGACAATGTTGGAATGAATGGCGCATGGGTTATCACCGACCAAAACTTAAACATTCTTGGTTTACCACCAGCTCCGCCTTTTGATTTAGAAGGAGCAGGTGCAGGAGTATGTCTAATTTGGTTTTTAAGCTATGATGATGGCATGACCGGATTAGCTGAAGGTGGCAATGTTGCTGACTTTGAAGGATGTTTTGATCTTTCTAATTCTATTACTGTTACCAGAAACCAACCTGAAGCAGGAGAAATTACAGGTGG
>JAHDHW010000007.1:0-48974 GCA_020631105.1 Saprospiraceae bacterium
AGAGTTTGTAAAAACAATGAAATACCCTTATCTTTGCCGGGCTTTTGAATAGAGCATTAAAAAACTAAAGTAATGAAACGTACTTATCAACCATCAAGAAGAAAAAGAGCTAACAAACACGGATTTCGTTCTCGAATGAGCAGCAAAAATGGTCGTAAATTATTGGCACGTCGTCGCGCTAAAGGCCGTGCTAAATTGACTGTTTCTGACGAAAGACGTTTGAAATAACATAAAGGTTAGTTGATAACCTTATCAAAGCCCGGCTTTGCGTCAGCAAGTCGGGCTTTGGTGTATTAACAAAAAACTACTGCCCTTGCCTTCGTATACTTTCCACCATTCAGAACGACTAAAGAGTCGAAAGACGATTAGCCGGCTTTTCAAGGAAGGCGAAGCGATGTTAGTATATCCGCTCCGGGTTTCCTGGATTCCTCAGGACAAAGAACAAGCTCCTTTATCTCCTGTTCAATTTGCATTATCTGTTCCAAAACGTCGTTTTCCGAAGGCTGTTGATCGTAATCGACTACGCCGACGAATGCGGGAAGCTTACCGATTGCATAAACATTTACTTTATGAGGGTATGTCCGATAGTGAATTCAATTATGCAATAATGGCAGTTTACGTCGGCAAGGAAGAACTTCCCTATATTGATATAGAAAAGGCTACTCAAAAGTGGATTAAGCGCTTTTTGAAAACTGTTAAAAAGTAATCGTGAACCAACGCCTGCCATTATATTGGGTACCTTAGATAAGGGAGTCATAAAAAATGAAAATAATGAAGGTTTGGTTTTTATTCTTATTGGTTACTTTTGGTGTTACGGTATGCTCTGCACAAAAGGTCTTACAGATTGAACGATTTGGAAGTGCAAAAACAAAGAAAATCTTTATCGGCGAAGAGATCAATTACCGTTTAAAAGGAGATAAAACCTGGTATACAGGCGTTATTCAGGATCTCTTAATTGATGAGGAGATCATCCTGCTACAAGAGCGCTATTTGCGAATCAATGACATTGAAATTATTCGAGAGCGTAAGACCTGGTCCAAGCCAATGGGACGGCAGCTGTATAACTTCGCAGGAGGGTGGTTACTATTTTCTGCGGGGGGGACCCTGGTTGGCTGGGAGTTTGGCTGGGATACTGTTATCGTTGCGGGGTCGGCAGTATTGACTGGATTTTTGATTCAAAAAATATTTAAGTATAAAAAGTATAAGATTGGTAAGAAACGACGTCTACGGATGCTTGATCTTACTATGATTAATCCTTCTTTCGGACCATGATCTAGTAGGGTTCGAACAAATAAACCTTAATGGAGTTTTCTTTTCTTTTTGAGGATCTTGGTCTTTTAAGTATACTGTTTTTTTGTGGTGCAATTGCTTTTGTTATTTCGACCATAGCTGGTGGTGGCGGAGCACTTATACTTGTTCCTGCTTTAAATGGTTTGTTAGGTGTGAGTAATACGGCACCTGTGCTGAATTTGGGATCATTTCTGGGCAGGCCATCACGACTTTTTCTTTTTTGGAGTCATATTAACTGGAGGGTAGTTACTTATTATACTCCTGCGGCGATGATTGGAGCAGCTTTAGGTGCCTGGTTTTTTTCTAGTATCAAAATCGGCTGGTTACAGATTTTTGTTGGTTTGTTCTTAGTGAGTACCGTCATCCAGTATCGCTTCGGAAAAAAAGCGAAATCCTTTCAAGTAGAACTTTGGTACTTCATTCCTTTGGGTTTAATGATATCTATACTTGGTACTTTGGTTGGTGCAATGGGCCCAGTACTCAACCCTTTTTATCTTAATGCAGGATTAGATAAAGAAGAGCTCATTGCGACGAAAACTGCTAATTCTTTTCTGATGGGAATCTCTCAGTTGGGGAGCTATACTTTTTTCGGATTGCTGACCCGGGATTTATGGATTTACGGAATTGCACTTGGTCTGGGGGCGACTCTGGGTAATGTCATTGGGAAGCGTTTCTTGTCAAATATGAAGAGCAGTACCTTCCGGCAATGGTTGATTCTCTTTATGTTGATTAGTGGTCTGGGCTTACTCTACAACCAATTGAAAGTGTTTTTTTAGCGTAAAAGCTTAATATAAAGACCGCATTTCAGAGGACGGCCATTGTGAGTGTAATGCGAACAATGTTTAGGATCAGCGAATAAAAAAGCCCACGAGTTAAACGCAGGCTTTTGAAAGTATAGAATGATCTTTCGTATTATTTCTTCGAACGAATGAAGGCATCTTTATAGCCTAAATTCTTTACTTGTTTTAATACTGTTGTGGCTTTAGGCTTGTTGGTGTAATCACCAAGGTATACTCTAATAATATCTTTCTCGGGAACAACATCAATGTATACTTGCCCAAGATGCTCAAGATTAGAGAATTGCCCTTCGATTAATTTTGAGACCGATGCAATTTGGATACAGAAGTCTGCTTTTACAACGGCAGCATAATTTGTGGGAACAAGTTCACTGCCCGGATTAGTTGATTGCGTGGGGTTTTTATAAACATAAGCATCTTTATAGCCAGCAGCTTTCACTTTTTTGAGCAATAAATTTGCTTCTTGCTTTTGCTTTGCTGGTATCACCACACGGTACATGCTTTTGCCTTTTACTGTTATGGGTAATGCTTCAATATTATCCAGATTGGCAAAATCAGCTTTATTAAACTTCTTGACTGCTGCAATCCGGATTTGATAAGGGCTGGTAGCTGCCATTTCTTTTTTAAGTTCAGCTTCTTTTTCAATCAGCTTCTTTTCGAAAGTATCATCTTTCTGAGCGACAACTACAAAAGCATCTTTGAAGCCTCGCTGCTTGACTTTCTTCAAAACAGCATTAGCTTCTTTGTCGGTTTCGAAAGGTCCCATCCATGTATTTATAACATTTTTCTCTGGGTTGTACTCTGGTACTACAGGAGCGAGGTCTTCGATTTTTTTGAATTGCTCCCGGTGTACTTCGCCTGCGGCGGAAAGTTGAATTCTGAAAACCTGATTTTTAATTGCTACAGCATTTCTACTGCCATCGGAGGTATTGATTCTTTTTGGAGAATTATTCGCGTAGCTCCTCGGTCTGTTAGGCTCGAGCTTGTTATTTGCTTTGATGATATTCTTACCCCAGGTAGGAGAAATACGGGAAGCTTTTTCATAATAGTTTAAAGCTTTTTTGTAATCCCCTCTAGCAAAGTAAATATTACCGATTTCATTAAGTGTGTACGAAGTGGAAGGCTGAAGCGTAAGCGAAGTCTGGAGTTTATCTAATATTTTAGGATCATTAGGGTAGATTGTCTTTAGTAGCAAAGCTTCTGTGAAGAAATACTTTGCTAATACGGTATTATACTGGTAATGATCCTCACCCAGGAGTTTAGCAGATTTTAGATAATACTCTGAGACGGGTTTGTAATAATCTCTTTTCATTACAGCACCTTCTTTTTGAAAATAAGAAGTAATGGCTTTGTCAGCACTACTTACCATCAATGCCACTAAATCTCTTTTCATTTTTCGCTTAGTTGCTGCTTGTCCGGGCGTATTTTGAGGGTAGTTATTGTACACGTTGAATGCTTTCTCGATCTCCGCACTGGAGATACCGTTGTGCTCAATATCTTTAATTAGCTGAGCTACCTTTGGGTCTGTTTTTAAAGTGCTTCGGTCCACTCCTTTTTTGACGCCTTTATCAGAGGACCCTCCGCTATGTATCCTGTCCAAATCAGCCTCTCCTTCATAACCTTCTGGTATAAAGCCTAACCAGTGAGAATCTTTTCCTTTAAACTCTGGAGATTGTAGGGTATTGTTTCTCTTTTTTACATAGCGTTTGACATTTTTTGAAGAGTAGGATGTCAACTCATCCAAAGTAACGATCTCATCACCATCTTCATCCGCGGCACCTTTCAAACCTTGCATAAGGAAATATGTGAATACACCATTTTGAAGACTTTCATATTCGTAAGAGAGTTGATCGTATTTACAAGAGGTAATGAGGATTTGTTTGTCTGGATCAAATTGACCTACCATCTCCATCATGCTTAATATGCCGCCAGATTTCATCCCTATTCCAGAGTGGCAAACATCCATAATCACCCGAACGGTTGCTTTTTTCTTGGAGGCAATCAAGTGAAATTCTTTCAGGAAGTCTTCCATCTTGAGTGCGGTAGTCTCGTATTTATCCTTTTCGCTTTCGTAAGTAAGTAAGTAGCCAGTTTTTAGGATATCTTGTTGGGCATCCATATTTGTAACGTCTCCGTGACCGGAGAAGAAAATGTAGGCTTCATCTCCTGGCCTTAGTTCTTCTGCTAACCAATTGAGGCCTTCGTAGAGGATGGTAGCTCTGGTCGCTTTTGAGTTGACGTAAAGTTTTACATTTTCCTTTGGAAGATTCATACCTTTCTTATCTGTTAAATAAGAGGCAAAGTCTTTCGCATCCTTATCGGCAAACTGGAGTTTTTTAATGTTGGGGTAATCGGATATACCGATTACTAAAGCTAATTTTCGAGGTTTGTCATCAAAAGCATTCGCAAATGAAGCTTGAGCCAGGAACAAAAAAGCAAGGAAAAAACTGATAACTGGTCTTAATTGTAAAGTATTCATTTTGACGGTTTTTTGTCTTGAGGGGTTTATACTTAAATAGATAAGAATATAGCCTGATGCAATATTAGTGAAAAATTATAGGGCATAGAGCACCGAATAAGCATTACCTTATACGTGGCTTTATACTGTGAGTATAATAAGTTGGGGAAGAATAAAAGTCCTTACTCTAACCAAAGAAGAGGTATGAATAGTTTGTGTGTTGCTTGGGGAAAGAATTGCTTTAGACTATTAATCTTTAAACAGTTATTTAAAAATACTACTTTTTTTATCTTTTTATCAAGGCTGCTTCGGCAATTCTTAAGTTTTCTTTCGCAGAATTCCAATTTGGGTTCCATTGGATTGCACTTTTGAAGAATTCACATGCCTTTTGATAATCTCCCAATTCGAGATAAGTTTGTCCTATTTCGTTATAAGTATAAGAGGCATATGGATCAAGAGAAAGGGATTCTTGCAGGATGGTATTTACAGTATTAAGATCCGTGTTTTCGATATATTTAGCACTCAAAGCATCAATAAAATAAGCTTTTGCCATGAGCCCGGAATGAAGAAAATGATCTTCGCCTACTAGTTGGGCAGCAACCGCATAGTATTGATCTATTGCTTGGGCCTGATTCATGGCTTGGATGAAAGTTCCTCCCTGATCAAAATAGGCTGTGAGTGCCTCATCAGAAGTGCTTACTAAGGCTGCGATTAAAGATCGCTTGAGTTTTCGATGTATAGTTTCTTCAGTAGGATACTCTTCCAGGACTGACTGGTAAGTATCATAAGCGGAATCTCCTATTGGTCTAAGTAAATCCCCATCGTCGATCTGTTCCTGAAAAACTTCTTCAAGGTTTTGTATGACTGTCTGCTCAATATTTGTTGTTACGTTGGTTTCAAGCTGACTTGTAAGGCCAGAGAATGAAGATAAATACCAAACAGGAAGTAAAAGCGTAGCAATTATACGAGTAGTCATATTTTAGGGTGTTTTATGGTATTATCGTAACAAAATTCAAACCAAATATTAAAAAAATGTTTAATGTAATTTAAACGAATGAGAACTCCACAATATTTTGATTACGCTTTTAGATGATCTATTAATTTTTCAATGGACATGTCATAGCCTTTTAAGCCGTGGCCGGTAAAAAAACCTACACACTTAGGTGTGAAGTAGGAATGCTTGCGGAATTCTTCTCTTGCATGGATATCTGAAATGTGAATTTCTACAGCGGGGGTTGCGATTGCACCCAATGCGTCAGCGATCGCAATAGAAGTGTGCGTATAAGCGCCTCCATTGATTACAATACCGTCATAGCTAAAACCAATGTCATGTAGCTTGTCAATGATAGCGCCTTCGTGGTTAGATTGGTAGTATTCGATTTCTATTTGAGGATACCTGGAACGTAGTTCTATCAAATAATCTTCAAAAGTTGTGCTTCCGTAAATCTCTGGTTCTCTTTTGCCAAGTAGATTGAGATTCGGGCCATTTATAATTATGAATTTCATAAAGAGTTTTTCATAAAAATAGAAAAGCCGAAAAAGATTTTACCTCTTTCGGCTTTAAATATTTAGAAAGAAATTTTAGTTAGCCATATCAGATAAAAACTTGATTCTGATCAACTGAATTTCTTCTAAGGTAATATCATCTTCTTTTAATTCTGCAAATGCTTCTTCGACAGAATCCGAATCTGCTTCCATAAAATAATCATAAATGTCTTCTCTTGAGTACTCGTCAACATTTTCATCGAGGTAATAGTTAATGTCAACTTTAGTCCCAGATGCTACAATCATATCAAGCTCGTGTAGGAGCTCTTCTAGACTTAAGTTGTTAGAAGATGCAATATCTCCTAGTGGAATTTTACGATCAATTCCCTGAATAATATTAACTTTTACTTTGGACTTGTTGGCTACTTGCTTAACGACGAAATCCGTAGGGCGATCTATATCATTTGCTTCTACATAATCAGAAATCATCTCACTAAATGGCTTTCCGTAACGTAGAGCTTTGCCTTTACTTACACCAGTAATGTTGCCCATTTCTTCTATAGAAATTGGGTACATGGTTGCCATGTGTTCGAGTGAAGGATCTTGGAAAACTACAAAAGGTGGTACTTTCTTTTCTTTTGCAATACGTTTACGCAGGTCTTTTAACATCTGCATTAGCGTTTTGTCGAGCACCGCAGTTTTACCATTTGAAGCAGTATTGTCTTCTAGTGTCTCAATGTCGTAATTATGATTTAGTGGAATCTCCAGATTAAAAGGAGTCTGCATAAAATCATTTCCCTTCGGCGTCATTTTTAGCAAACCGTAGTTCTCAATATCTTTATAGACAAGATTATTGAGGAGTGCATGACGAAAGATAGAATTCCAAAAATTATCATCTTTATCTTTACCTATTCCAAAGTGACTTAGTTTGTTGTGCTGAAAACTGATCATTTCCTGCGTTTCTTCTCCTCGCATAAAGTCAACTAAAGTCTTGGTAACATAATTTTCATTCAATTGTGTAATAGCCTCTAATGCTTGACGCATCTCTGTAGTGACATTAATTTTTTCCTTTGGGTGCTTACAGTTGTCACACATTTTATTACAATCCTCTTCGTTGTAAGATTCTCCGAAGTAGTGTAATAAAAATTTACGGCGGCAAGAAGTGGTCTCAGCGTAAGCCATTATTTCTTGCATGAGCTGCGCACCCATTTCTCTTTCTGCGACGGGTTTGTCCCGAAGGAATTTTTCTAACTTATGGATATCCCGGTGGGAATAAAAAGTAACACATCGTCCTTCGAGTCCATCACGTCCGGCACGTCCCGTCTCCTGGTAATAATTTTCAATACTCTTTGGTACATCATAGTGAATAACGAATCGGACATCTGGTTTGTCAATTCCCATTCCAAAAGCAATAGTTGCTACAATGACATGAACATCTTCCATAAGGAATTGATCCTGTGTGTTGGAACGGGTCTTTGCATCCAGGCCAGCATGATAAGGAGCGGCAATGATATCGTTTACAACTAATAGCTTAGCAATCTCTTCAGCAGACTTTCTACTTTGGACATAGATGATACCTGACTGCCCAGGCATACTCTTGATGATCTTAACAATATTGCGAACGGTCTGTTCTTTTTTACCTTTCGGATGGACTTCGTAAAACAAATTGTCTCTATTAAATGAAGAAACAAAATGATTAAGATCATCCATGTTTAGGTTCTTCACGATATCAGATTGCACTTTTGGAGTTGCAGTGGCTGTAAGCGCAATCACCGGAATATCCTTTCCGATTTCGTCGATCATTGTTCGAATCCGTCTGTACTCTGGCCGGAAGTCATGCCCCCACTCAGAAATACAGTGGGCTTCATCAACGGCAACAAAGGAAATATTAACTTGCTTGAAGAAGTCAATGTTCTCTTGTTTGGTTAACGTTTCAGGAGCGATAAAGAGTAATTTAGTATCGCCATTCATGATATCCTCTTTGACAATTTTCATTTGTGATTTTGTCAAAGAAGAATTTAAAAAGTGAGCGATATTATTATTTTGGCTGTAGCCTCGTATAGAGTCTACTTGATTTTTCATTAGAGCGATAAGAGGGGAAATCACTATAGCAGTGCCTTCCATCATCATTGCAGGAAGCTGGTAACAAAGGGATTTCCCTCCACCAGTCGGCATAATGACAAAAGTATCCTGTTTGTCGAGCACACTTTGAATAATGGCTTCTTGGTCTCCTTTAAAGCTATCAAATCCAAAGTATGTTTGTAAAGCGTCTTGTAATCTTTCGTTAGCTGCTACCATTGTCTTTTCAATGAATGTTATCAAATTAATTTACGATGTAAATACACGTGTTCTAAAGCAGAAAATACTTCGATGTGGCAAAGGTTAGAGAAAGAAGGGAGGCGCAGATGAATACGCAAAAATATGCAGTTTAATTTTCCTTCATGGCTAAAAACTTTACCTTTAAATTTAAGCAATTTATTGGGTTTTTCGGCCTACTTAACGTTTCTTTTTGAAAAGAAAGTATAAGTGCCGAACGAATTCAGATTTAGTTACGGGGGAATGAATAGTGGCAGGAATTAAATAGTAGAATTCAAATACATGAATTCAGTAGAAATCCCATAGAAATCGGTGCTTTTCGTTGAAAAGCCCACAAAAATACAAAAAGGATTGTGAATATCGCAACTAAAATTAAGTCAATTGCACGACGCACTTTAGCGATCGAGGCGGATACAATTCGTACCCTTACTGAACACATTGACGCCGGCTTTGTTGAGGCCGTCGAAGCTATATTTAGACGTAAAGGAAGGCTTATTGTCACAGGTGTTGGCAAAAGTGCAATTATCGCACAAAAAATGGTAGCGACTTTTAATTCTACAGGTACGCCCTCGATGTTTATGCATGCGGCGGATGCTATTCATGGGGATTTAGGAATGATACAAGCGGAAGATACAGTTTTGTGTTTGTCGAAGAGCGGAGCAACTTCAGAGATAAAAGTATTAATACCCTTGCTTAGGAATATCGAAGTTCCAATTATAGGAATGTTTAGTAATATAGATTCGTATTTGGCAAAGAATGCTGATCATCTTATCTACGTTCCTGTTGCACAGGAAGCCGATCCCAATAATTTGGCCCCGACCGCCAGCACTACTGCACAATTGGCAATGGGTGATGCTATGGCAACGTCTTTACTAGCACTACGTGGTTTTTCGCCAAGAGATTTTGCCCAGTTTCACCCGGGAGGGATATTAGGGAAGCAACTCTACTTAAGAGTGAGAGATATTTATCCAAATAACGCTAGTCCTGCTATTTTACCTGCTGCGACCTTACGCGAGGTGATTCTGGAAATGACGTCTAAGCGATTGGGGATGACAGCAGTTGTTGATCAGCAAAAAAACGTTTTAGGGATTATAACAGATGGAGATTTACGAAGAATGCTCGAGAAGAATAAAGATATTTCTAAATTGAGTGCAATTGATATTATGACTCCTACTCCCAAAACTATTCCCCCGGACACCTTAGCAGTAAAAGCATTGGAGCAACTTCGCCAGTATAGCATCACACAATTGGTGGTTGCGGATGAAGGTAAATATTTAGGGGTAATTCATTTACATGACTTGATACGAGAAGGATTGATATGAGAATCCTACTATTCGGACTTTGCTTATTTTTAAGTTGTCAGCAGCAAGATCAAAAGAAAGTATCTCCATCTTTTTACCATTGGCAACAAGAGCTAAGTCTCAATGCATTCGAAATTGATTACCTCCAATCTTTATCGGTTAAAAGAGTGTATCTCCGTTTTTTTGATGTCGACTGGCAGAATGAAAAAGCAGTGCCTCTTTCAATTTTGAGTGTGCAAAATTCCTTGCCGGATTCCATAGAAGTCGTACCGGTCATCTTTATCACTAATCGAACTATACTCAATGCTAATGATAAAGAAATCGGGGTGCTGGCAAATCGAATTGTCAAAAAAGTAAATGAGCTAAGTGCTGCTTTCGAAATGAAATTTCCAGAAGTGCAAATAGACTGTGACTGGTCCCCAAAATCTCAAGAGAAATATTTCCGGCTACTGGATATTTTGAAGGAAGGTTTTTCCGGACAAGGCAAAAACCTAAGTGCAACGATACGTTTACATCAAATTAAGTATTACCAAAAAACGGGTGTTCCAAATGTTGACCGTGGGGTGCTGATGTTCTATAATACAGAAGCCGTTGATGATCCTTCTGTCCTCAATTCAATTTTGAATTTAGCTACCGCCAAAACTTACTTATATCAATTTGATACCTATCCTCTTTCTTTGGATATAGCTCTGCCTGTTTTTCGCTGGGGGGTAGTATTTCAAGGAGATCGATTTGTTCGCTTGATTAATGGATTAGATCGTAGTATGCTGAGGGATACTTCAGCGTTTTTAAAATTAGGCAAAAATCAATTCGAGCTTCGCAAAAGTATGTATCTTGAAGGCTATTATTTGTACAAAGGAGATCGAATTCGGACAGAAAGTATTAGTGAAGAGGTTTTAATAGAGGCTGCTCAGTTATTAGCGAAGGAACTTTCAAGCGAGGATCGCCACGTCATTTTTTATCATCTTGATTCAAGCTTAATTACCAATTATTCGAATGAAGTATTGGAAACTGTTTATCGTACTTTTGATTAGTGGAACATTCCTGCTTACACCGGCTCGGACTGCTGAGGGCTGTGGGCCAGAATTGTTTTTTGATGGTTATTCATTTATTCATTCGGATATTATTCAAAAGGATTCCCTTTATAGCCCATACTTCTATGGCTTTGAAGATTATTACGAACATTTTCAGGAAGTAAAACAGATTCAGGTAAATGAGAATTTATTGGAATGGCAACAAATGTTTTGCGAGCAGGCATCTATTACTCAGATCGGTCAAGTCGTTTATGATGCTTCAGCTGCTGATATCAAGCTGCTGCGCACAGCAATTCAAAATGAGAAATATCCATTGCAGGGACGATTGACCAGGAATAGTTTTGCGCAACATCTCAAGTCTAATAAATGTGAGTATACCGTTGATTATTTACTCTATGCAAAAGACTGTGAACCTCATGTTACTTATTATGACGACTGGGATCGGCCTCAAAAAGATACAATCGAAATGCAGTCTCTTATTGAACGAGGACTAAAAGAATTTCGCCAGAGCAAATCGCATTATATTAAGCTACGATATGCGTATCAAATTATTCGACTTGCACACTATAAGAAGAATTATGCTCAAACGTTGAGGTTGCATGATTTTCTTTTACCTAAGATTAATCAATTTGACAGTATCCTTAACTACTGGATAATGGGGCATCGTGCGGGAGCATTAAGGGCTCAGGGTAAAAATGTCGAGGCATCTTATTTGTATTCGCTGATCTTCGCCCAATGTCCAAGCAAACGGGAGACGGCTTATCGTAGTTTTAAAATTACAGATCAGGAGCAATGGGATGAGCTACTCTTAATGTGTCAGGATGACCAGGAGCGCTCTACTTTGTACGCCATACGGGCAAGTCAAAATAGTGCAAGAGCGGCAGAGGAGATGGAAAAAATTTATGCACTTTTTCCGGAGAGTCCACAACTTGAGCTCCTTTTGGTGAAGGAGATGAAAAAACTGGAAAAGGATTTATTAGGTATTGATTTTAATGATAAGGTCAAGTCAAATCTAAGGTTCTATGGATACCCGAGAAAAAAAAGAGGGGATTATGTGATTAGTTTGCATAAGTTAGTTCAAAAGGTTGTAGAAGAGGCACAGGTGAAAAACCTGGAGCTTTGGAAAATTGCAGATGGATACTTAGAATTTTTAGCCGGGGATTATTATGCTGCAGATTTGACTTTTGAAAAAATAGATGAGGAGATTACAACTGAAGCACTTAAAGAGCAGTTGGCAGTTTTTCGGTTAGCCTTAAAGATGAATCGTTGGGAGAATTTCGATAGTGAAGATGAAACGGAGATTGCGGACATAATCGAAGAAAATCCACTTTACAAAAAGTATAAAGACTTTCCTGATTTCATGAATGATCGTTTGAGTTTCGTTTATAAAAACCAAGGTAACCCGGGAAAAGCTTTTAGAGTAAGACATCCTTTCGCTGCACTCAAACCAAATCCGCAGACAGAGATAGTAGAGGATTTATTAAAAATTTGTCGGGAAGCAGAGCCTACTAAATTTGAGCGGGCCCTTATAAAAAAGGATGCTGACGTGACTATCGAAAGTGACCTGATGGATATGAAGGGCACCCGCTACATGGCAATGGGAAAAATGGAAGCAGCGCTGGAGGTGCTGAAACGAATCCCGCGGAATGATTGGGAGTTGTACAAGTTCAATCCTTTCCTGGAGCGCCTGGGACCTTGTGTCCATTGCCCGATACCGGATAGTACAGAGTTGTTTACCAAAGTTGAGATTATTCAAAAAATATTTGAGCTGGAGTATAAAGCCAAATCTGATTACGAGAATAGTGCGATTTATCATTATCAACTAGGAAATGCTTATTATAACATGTCTTACTTCGGCTATGCCTGGGATGCGATAGACTATTTTCGAAGTGGCGCGAACTGGTCCTTTGATAAAGATCGGGTGTTTCCTTATGCTTCTAGTCCATTTGGAAATCGCGAAAATCATGATTTATCGATTGCATTGTCGTATTTTGAGCAATCACGAGCTGAGGCAAAAAATCCGGAGCTTGCTGCAAGAGCTGCATTTATGGCTGCGAGGTGCGAGCTGAATTCTTTTTTTGTGAGCAGTCAGAGTCGATATAATTCCTACTTGAATACAATACCTGTGATCCCTCCGGAGTATCGCAGATATTATCAGTTGCTAAATGAGAATTACCACCAGACCAATTTTTATCAGGATATAATAGAAGAGTGTAAATTTTTCGCGGCTTACGCGAATCACTAAAAACAAAACGTATGATTTTTCCTATTGGTGATACCCAAGTTAAAGGAGGGGTGTTTCCCTATGTAACTTATGCCTTCATTGTGTTAAATGTATTGGCATTTATCTATCAGCTTTCAGACCCTAATTTATTGGTTTGTGACTATGGCTCCGTCCCGAATAACATCTTGAGAGGAGATGATTACATTACCTTGCTCACGAGTACTTTTATGCATGGAGGATGGATGCACCTTATCGGGAATATGGTTTTTCTCTGGGTATTCGGAGATAATATAGAAGCGACAGTAGGTAATTTTTCATTCGCAGGTTTTTACATTCTCGGAGCACTGGCAGCTTCTGCCTTGCACATATTTTTGAGTAATGGATCTTCATTTGATATAGTAAATTGTTGTGAGCTTTGTACCGGCTGTACCGAAGGTGCTGCGCTTTGTCCCGGATCTATTCCAAGCGTTGGAGCGAGTGGTGCAATCTCCGCTGTGCTTGGTGCTTACCTGGTGATGTTTCCGAAGTCGAAGGTGAAGACTTTAGTGTTTTACTTTTTTATAGAAGTACCAGCATTTTTATTCCTGGGATTCTGGATTGCACAGCAATTGTTTTTTGGAGTAGGATCATTAGGCGCCGATGCGGCATCAAGTGGCGGAACAGCTTGGTGGGCACATATCGGCGGGTTTGTATTTGGAGTGATTGCCGGTTTCTTTGCTCGGGATACTAAGCCAAAGGAACCACCAAGGTGGAGAACAAAAAATGATTTTGTATAGAGATTTTGACTGACCTAAAATAATGCTTGTATCATAACGGAGTAGTTTCAAACTTGGAATTACTCCGTTGTTATTTTAGTGGAAGAATTTTTTTGATTTAAACCAACTAAGAGGAATAAAGCATAGAATGCTACACCTATTGCATTCTCTATCGTATTCTCTACTAAGAAAGAAAAGAAAACAATGACATGTAGTACCAATAGAAAATCATCTCGATAATTGTGATGATATTTTAAAGGAAATAAAAAAGCAAATAAGAAAAACGTAAACCCAATGATGCCCGTTCCGGCAAGTACGGAGACAAATTGATTGTGAGGTAGTTTAGGGTGTGAGATATTTGGATAAAAGGTTTGATAATACCTCTTGACTTCTTTTTTTAGGTCTCCTGCCCCTTTTCCCCAAAGGGGATTTTGACTAGCTAAAACCAAGCCTGCTTCTATAGAAATTAAGCGCTCAGAATCTGAAAGATTATCAATATTACCTTTGCGATATTGATCGTAATCATAAAGAGTGTACCTTATCTTTTGCTGAAGACTTGGAATAGTGTAGAAGGCAATGATTGGTAATGCTGCCAAGCAAAGCATCAAGAATGTTCCCAAGAGGTACCTCCGCGAATAAAAAATAAAACGTAAGCCAAGGACCAATATAGAAATGTAGAGGACAACTAGCCCACTGCGGACGGAGAGTAAATGTAGAAAAACGAATAAGTATAGGCTAAGGCAAAGAATTAAAGTACGCTCTCGTTGATTTCGCCAGTGAAATTTCCGCCACCACAAAATGATACCACTCAAGACCGCAAAAGAAAGTAAAAGGCTATATCGGATGTGATTGATTGGGGTAGGGATTGCTTTGCCCATGCCGATACTTTGGTTGATGGCTTCAAAGTTGAGGGCATAATTAAGTCCTACTGGTATGGTGCTAATGCTAACAGTAATGAGAAAGCAGTAGAATAATCCTGCATATTGGCGATAGCTGAAAGCCGGCAAACTGGCGAAGGCAAAAGGCAGTAGTAAAAAGGGTAGTTTGATGCGGAGCCTTTCGGCCCAGTATTCAAGGTCTGAAGAATAGATACCAGAGCATAATACAATGAAAAAGAAAAACGTGATGACAAGGAAATCTTTCCTTCTAAGAAAAGTAAACCAACGGTCTTTAAGGGTAGTGGTTGAGGCTAAGCTTAATTTATGGTCTTGCTCATCGAGTATACTTAAAAGCACCAGCCCGATCATCCCAAGGGTCAAAACAAATTTGGAATAAAGCAGTGCAACGATTAGGGCAACACAAATCCAAAAAGCTAATTTTTGACGGAGTGGTTTGTTTGATGGCATAATGCGGATCAGATATCATCTCCGCGTAATATACGAAATCGTTTACGAGCATCGACAGCAAAAGTACTTGCTGAATATTCTATAAATATTTTTTCATAAAGCTCTTTGGCGCGATCTATATTGTTGAGATGCGTCTCATTAAGCTGTGCTAATTCGTAGAGGGCATTATCCGTTCGGACACCTTCCGGATACTTATCGATTATTGCCTGGAGCATTTCGGCAGAACGCTCGAACTCTCTTTTTTTGTAATAAATTTTTGATTTGGTATAAAAAATATCGTCCTCCAATGAGTGCTCAGGAAAGAGGGTTTGTAAGGAATCTAATTTGAGAAAAGCTTCATCAAATCGATTTTGGAACACTAGTAAGTCAGCTTCAGAGTAAAGTGTAAGAGCTCGGGTTGTCGTATCTAGTCCGAGATTGTCCATGATGAATACAGATAAATCCAGGGCATCATTGGAGATTAACTTTGAGGTAGATGCTTTGAGCACGTCAAACTGTGCCTGTGCATATTCAAAATCACCGGCGTAATAATAAAGCTTCGCATTACGATAACGAGCTTCATGACCCAGGTAATCCTCCATAAACTCTTTATCTACCTGTGAATAGAGTAGGGTTGCTTCCCAGATTTCACCATCCATTAAATAGAAGTCAGCCAGGCTTAGTTTTGCATTAGCGAGAACATACCGATTCAGGCCAGGGAAATTTATCAATTCATCAAGTAAGGAGATTGCCTTTTTTCGATCATTAAGATAGAAAGCTTCCAGGCTTGCCAGTTCGGCAATAATTGGGGCTGTAGTTTTATTACGACCAAATTCATCAATAAAAACTTCATACTCTGCTTCTAATGTCCTAAGGTCTTCTTCAGTGTAGTCAAAGCCTTGGACAAGTTTTTTGCGTTTACAACCCAAAGATGCTTTTTTAGCATCAATGTAAAATCCAGAGGCTAGACCTTTTTCTTCGACAATGTAATCATAAGCACGGATGGCTGTTTCATAATCTTTACCTCGTTCGGCAGTTTCACCTAAGTCAAATACTCTGGCTCCGGTTTCATCTAGTGTCCGGTCAAGAGAAGTAACTTGTCGTAGAGCATTTCTGTAATCTTTCTCTTGAATAAAGACCCAAGCCAAAAGTTCAGGATATTGAACTGCTTCGGGGTGATCGCCAATACGAGTATAGAGCTGCCCTTTTAGCTCATCGAATTCTTCTTCGGTCAGATAACGTTGAAAGATAGCTTGAAGAGAATTCATTCTGGCAGCATTAGCATCCAGGCTATTGAGGTAGTTCTCAATCATTTTAACGCTCTCTCCTTTTCTACGATAAAGATCTCCCAGATTATAAGAGAAAACGGTTTTGTCGTTAAGTAATTTGCCGCCTTTTTCATAGGTGGCAATGGCGTAATCGTATTTGGTTAGATTTCTAAAGGCGTTAGCTAAGCGAGTAATAATAAATTGATCTGCGTCCAGTTTGTCTATTGCTTTTTGATATTGAGCTTCTGCCTTATCGTTTTTTAGTTGACGCTCATATAAATTACCGTAAGTAACATAAAGCTGAACATCTTTAGGCTTTTTTTTGATTTGCTTCTTTAGAATACCCTCTGCGTTTTGGAAATCTTCCAAAGCTATCAGACAGTCCATGTAACGATCAAAGTAATAATCGTTATTGCTATTTTTTTTATGGAGCTTTTCGTACAAAGTGGCAGCCTTCTCAAACTCTCCGCTATTGAAATATTGCTGAGCGAGTTTGGATTCAGGCTGAGCCATAGCACTTAGTGGCAATAATATTAAAGCTGCCAGAGCTAAGGTAGATAAGCTAAAACCGGGAAGATTAGTCAATAATCGATTCATGGATAACATAGAGCAATTCGTTTAAAGTAAGATTGCGCGAAATACGTATAAAAAACGCAATATCGGGCCAAAAGTTGCCCAAAACACAAACGGCCACTCTCTGAGGAGAGTAGCCGTTTGGTATAATTTGAGATCGATTTTACTCGAGTCTAAATTTAATTGGAAGGTTGAACTGTACCCGTACTGGTTTTCCACGTTGTTTACCTGGAGACCATTTCTGAGACATGTTGTTCATCATTTGTACTACGCGTAAACCTTCTGAACCACACTGAGCTCCGATATCCCTAAGGATTCTTGCGTCAGTAACGGAACCGTCTTTTTCAACTACGAAAGTTACAACGACTGTACCTTCAACACCATTTTCACGAGCGATAGGCGGATATTTGATGTTTTTGTAGATAAACTCTAACATCTTTTTATCAGCACAAGCTTTACGCTCCGCTTCAGCTTTGTTTTCACAACCTGGGAAGCGAGGCATTTCTTCCACCACTTGGAAAATTTCTTCCACTTCTGGTTCTGGTGGTGGTGGTGGCGGTGGAGGGGGCGGTGGAGCCTCTTCCACTACTGGTTCTGGAGCTTCGATTTCCGTTTCAACATCAATTTCTTGATCTTCGAAAACCGGCTCGTCTTCTTCTTCAATTTCTTCTTCTGGTACCTCCTCAATCACCGGTGGCGGTGGTGGTGGTGGCGGTGGTGGTGGCTCAGCTGTAGGCGGTGGTGCCTGCAGGATATCCTCCTCCATTTCCAGGGCATCTTCCGGGATGAACACTTCCTCTTCATAAGACGTCCAGTTGAACGCAAGGATAGTGATCAGGAAGGAACAAACACAACCAAATAAAAGCATTGGGAAAGAAAACCCAAAAGCATTGACTTGTTCGTATTTGTTTCTGTTCTTAAGAACAGATTTAGAGCTAGTAGCTTCGATATTTTCTGTTCTGCTAAACTTGACCCGGAAAAAAACGATCAAGGCTACGATCAGCAGAAAAATACCAGCTATGGCTAGCGCTGTTTGTGCACCTGGCAAAGCAATGTTGACTAAAAAAATCATGGTGCCGTAGTTTTATATTAAAAAATAATTCTTTGACAAATCTCGTGCTTTGAGAGCTTAAAAGCCGCTTATTTTTGGCGCTTCGCCTTCTTCACGCGACTTGTCAAACAAAAAGAAAAATTTACATATTAAGTAGGATACAAGAATACCCATAATATTAGCCAAAATATCCAATACTTCAAAATACCGGTTTGGGAAAAAGGTATATTGGATGATTTCCATTAAAATACCATATCCTGTTGTACCAATTGCGATGTATAGAAACCACTTATTTGTAACTACTCCTATGTTCTTAAACCTGGCCCAATAATAAAGCCCGGTTAGGGTTCCGTAAGCTATGGCATGTCCTAATTTATCAAAAGAGAACAGGTCCATAAGTGATTCCGGTAAACTGGAGCTCGATAATGTCGAAAGCCAGAGTATCGCGATTGTGCAAATGATGGCCGGAAAATAGTATTTCAAAGTACGTTATATTAGTAAGATGCGAGGGGTATTATTTTTGGTGTGCGGCCGACAAAAAAATTAGCTAACTAATTCTTTGTAAGCATCAGCATCCATCAAATCTTCTAGTTCTGATAAGTCAGATACTTCGATTTTGACAATCCACCCTTCACCATATGCATCGTCATTTACCAATGTTGGATTATCTCCTTCGTTTTCATCTAAGGCAGGATTGAACGCTTTTACGGTTCCACTAAGGGGCATAAACAAATCAGATGTAGTTTTTACAGCTTCAACTGTTCCGAATACCTCATCTTTATCGAGTGTTTCACCAACGGTATCAATCTCAACATATACGAGTTCGCCAAGCTCTCCTTGTGCGAAATCTGTGATGCCTACAACAGCAATATTATCTTTTTCCATACGAACCCATTCGTGCTCTTTGGTGTACTTTAAATCTGATGGAAAGCTCATGATGTAATGTTTAGTTAGGTTATGCGTATACACGCTGATCAATTCCGGCCCAAAATAAACGAAATTCCAGTTTTTTTCTAAAAACGATATTGATTATTTTAGCACATCGAAAATTGGAAGGGTAAAATTAGGTAGACTAAGAAAAAAATCCTTTTTTTGTAAGAGTCGTAATCCTTCTACAAGCAGTTTTGGGTAAATGACTAAAATCTAAAAACCAAGCGTACAGCTGAACAAGTGCAAAATAAAAAACCAACGAAAAAGGCGCCACTTCAATGAAGCGGCGCCTTTTTCAATTTATGTGAACCGTGTCTCCTAGTTGTTGGCAGGGACACTGTTTTCTTCTTTTAAATAATTTAATACCCAATCAGTCGTTACGGACTTTGGTCGCTCGAGTGGGAAACCAAGTGCACGGGACCAACAAAGCTGAGCCAGAACACCAAGTGCACGACTAACACCAAATAGTACAGTGTAATAACTATACTCCGTTAAGCCATAATGAACAAGGATTGCTCCTGAGTGAGCATCTACGTTAGGCCATGGGTTTTTAACTTTACCTAAACCTTTAAGGATTGGTGGAATTACTTCGAAACATTTCCAGACTACATTAATAATGTCAGAGTCATGGATGTAATCCGCAGCAAATCTTTTCTGAGCAATAAAACGAGGGTCCGGTTGTCGAAGAACAGCGTGACCATATCCAGGTATAACTTGTCCTGAAGCTAAAGTACTGTTTACATAGTCCGCTATTTGCTCTTTAGACGGTCGCTTAGTGCCGAGTGTGTCAAGCATTCGGAAAATCCACTTAATGACTTCTTGATTAGCAAGGCCATGTAATGGACCAGCCAAGGCACTCATACCTCCAGCAAGAGAATAATAGGAGTCACTTAATGTCGATCCTACTAAATGAGTGGCGTGGGCAGATGCATTTCCTCCTTCATGATCAGCATGGATAGTAAGGTATAAACGCATAAAGCTTTTGAAGTCTTCCCCCTCAATGCCTAGCATGTGTGCAAAGTTTGCACCCCAATCCAAAGAGAAGTCAGGATTTATGTGTTTGCTTTGATGGTAAGTTCTTCTGTAAATATAAGCGGCTACTCGGGGTAAACGCGCTATTAAGTTCATGGTATCTTCGTACGTAGCATCAGAGTATTCACTCTTATTTAAACCCTCCGCATAACGGCGAGAGAAGACACTTGTCGTTTGCATTGATGTGATTGCAATGGACAATTGTGTCATAGGGTGTGTATCAGTTGATAAAGCATCTAACACCTTAAAAGTATGATCAGGTACATTAGCGCGATTCTTCCACTGCTCTGTCAGCCATTTGACTTCCTCTTCTGTGGGGACTTCTCCTACCAACATTAACCAGAACAGACCTTCAGGAAGAGGTTCTTTTCCTCCGGGAACTTTAGGCAATGCATCTCTAAGTTCAGGAATAGAATGTCCTCTAAAACGAATACCATCAATCGGATCGAGTTGAGATGTTTCCCAAATCATACTTTTTACACCACGCATTCCGCCGAATACTTGTTTAAGATTTACTTCGTCTACTTTGCGGGCGCCTTGCTCTTTAAGTATTTCTTTAATGTTAGTTTTTAAAGCTGAAGACTTTTCGAGAAATTTTTGTTTAAGAGGATCCATTTATTATGTTCAGATTATTTAATTAGATAGCGATTAATGAAAAATGCTCCATACATAAAAGGAATGAAGAAGCTGCAAAATATAAACGCCTTACTACAATCTTTTGTTGGTGAAAAGGCGCATAAATGTACGAAAATTTGGCGATACTCTCTTGTTTTTAATTAGTATTCGCTAGTCCTGACGTATCCTGGAAATTTTAACGAGATGTAAGAGAAATAGTTTTGCCTATAAAGCAAAAAGCGGTTTGAGAATTTTGTCTCAAACCGCTTTTGTCTTGGAAAAGATAATTATCTAGTATCCTTCGTCCAGTAAAGTATCTTCAATTTCTTCCATAGTCATACCGCTGTCTTTCAGCGCTGCAATTTTTTCGGCTCGTTCTTTTCGCCACTCCAATCTTTTTTGTTGATAGATTTTCATTTGCTCTTCATTGAGCACTCGACGGATGGAAGCATCAGTACCTTGCTTAATAGATCTCTTTTTATGACGATACTTTTTGGTATCACTGTTTTTTAGAGATTCAATCTCAGCCATATTACGCACTTTACGTTCCTGGATAACAAGCATTTGAGCTGCTTGCTGATTATCAAGGCCGTACTCTTTAATCAATTCGTTAGTTACAGTTTGTGCCTCTGTGTTTGCTTGAGCAAAAACACTAATAGTCAAGGCTAAAGCAAAGAAGCTTAAAAATATCTTTTTCATATAAAATTTGATTTTCGTTTAACGAGGAGCTAAAATACAACTTTGTATCTTTTATTAATGCCCCTTTTTGATACTATTATTGTTTTGTCGAAATTTAAACAAAAAAGGCTGTAAAACCAATCCTTGTTAATAAGGATAACTAATATTTAACGAAAGCGTCTAACAAAGGAAAAAGTTTAACTTTGCCAACATGTTAATGGTACAAGAAATATTGGTAAGCGATGATGTCATTGAACAACAGTTTATGTGCAATCTTAAGGCTTGTAAAGGAGCCTGCTGTTGGGAAGGAGATTTTGGTGCTCCTTTGGAGGAGGCAGAGCTGAAGACGCTGAATCGTATCTATGATCAATTAACTCCTTATCTGACAGAGGAGGGGAAAAAAGTTATAGAAGAGAAAGGGAAATACACCTATTTTGAAGAGCCCCAGGAGTATGGAACCCCGCTATTAGCGAATGGTGCTTGTGCTTATATGACTTATGATGAGAATGGTGTCGCTCAATGTGGTATTGAAAGAGCATACAAAGAAGGTGTAGTGGATTTCAAAAAACCTATCTCCTGTCACTTGTATCCTATCCGGGTAAATAAGGATGAAAATGGTTTTTTTGAAGCATTAAACTATGATCGATGGGATATTTGCTCGGCAGCCTGTGCTAAAGGAAAAGAGACTCAAATCGCTGTTTATCAATTTGCTAAAGACGCTTTAGTACGCAAATATGGATTAGCGTTTTATGAAGAGCTGGATGCTGCAGCTGAATTTGTCAAAGGCAAAAAGAGATAAACATAATTTGCTTCAAAAGCGCTATTTTTTTGATTTTGATGCTCAAAGCTGTTACCTTTGCATGGATTTTCTCGAAAGTAGATTTACTTATTCTGAATCATCTAACAATAATCCCCTTTATATCGTTGGTAAAATATTAAGGATCAGGGATTTATGCTTTTGAGTTAACTTTCAATTATTTGTTACGTACACTATAATAAACAATCTAATTAAATGGCTCTAATAGGAACGATTAGAAAAAACAGCTGGTTGTTGATCATCTTCATCGGTCTTGGTCTGGCATTATTCATCATTACCAGTATGTTTGTGGGGAACCAAATACCTTTCCTAGATTCACAAACGTCGGTTGGAAAAATTAATGGAGAAGAAGTAGACTGGAGAGATTTTCAATCTGCAGAAGAGGCTTACAGCGGAGGAGATATTTACTCAACCCGTAATTATATCTGGAACTTCTTTGTTGAAGATGCTTTAGTTAAGAATGAAGCTAAAGAGTTAGGCTTGGCAGTGAGTGACACTGAAAAAGAAGAACTCTTTTTTGGCACTAACCTTCATCCAAAGATTCGTCAGTTTTTTACTGATCCTAATACAGGACAGGTAGACCGAAGTCAAATTCCACAGGTGAAAGCTGCATTAGAATCTGGAGAGATTAACCCAAAATTTTTAGCTAGCTGGAACCAGCAAACTCGTGAAGCAGAAAAGGAGCAATTGCAGTCTCGTTTAAGTACCTTAATTAATAAGGCTGTTTATACGCCTACTTGGATGGTAGAGCAGACGCATGCGGAAAGAAATCAAACTGCCTCTTTCAATTATGTAAAAATACCTTTTGATAACATCCCTAACGGAGATGTCACCGTTGAGGACAGTGATTTGAAAGCTTACCTTGCTGCGAATAAGGCAAAATACTATCAGACAGAACAAACACGTAAACTGGATTATGTTGTTTTCGAAGTACTGCCTACATCAAGTGATACGCTGGCAATAAGCCAGGATTTACAATTAATCGCGGATAACTTCGCTAAAACTGAACTTAGTGATACTGCATTTGTAGAAACTGAAGGCGGTGTGCTTGATCCAAGATTACTTTCAAAAGATGATATCGGTGCCAGTGTTTTGACGCAAGTATTGGCAGATGAATTATTTACTGCGGAGATTGGATCTATCGTAGGTCCTGTAGTGGATGGAAACCAGATGAAAATTGCCAAATTGATTGATCGTCGTGTTTTACCAGACTCTGCAACTTCTCGACATATCTTAATCAACGCAGCAACTCCTGCAGAATTTGCAGCTGCTCAAGTTCGGATTGATAGCTTTAAGAGAGTTATCGAATCAGGTTCTGTTCCTTTTGATACCTTAGCAGTTAAGTTTAGCCAGGATCAAGGAAGTGCAAGTAAAGGAGGACTGTATGAAAACATCACACCTAATACTTTTGTACCAGAATATAATGATGTTATCTTCTTTAGTGGTGATATCGGAAAATTGTATTCTGTTCGAAGCCAGTTTGGTATTCACTTAATTGAGCCATTAAGCCGTAAATATGCAGAAGATTCAAATGGTTCAGAGCGAGTTCGTATCGCTGTTATAAACAGACCAATTGTACCAAGTGACGATACTCAAGTTGCAGTTAATACTATTGCACAGGATTTTATGGCAAATAACCGCGGACTTAGCTCGCTTCAAGAAGATGCAGCAGCAAAAGGATACCAAGTCGAAACTTCAGCTCCTTTGAAAGCGAATGATTTCTTGTTTGGAACTTTAGGATCCGGAACTACATCTAGAGACATTATCCGCTGGGGCTTCAAAAGCAGCACTAGTACTGGTGATGTTGCTCCCGAGGTTTTTGTTTACCAAGACCCTGTAGAATATTATGATGCTAAATATGTAGTTGTTGGATTGAAAAACATTCAAGAAGCAGGAAATGCTAGCCTGGCTGGTGTAAAAGAAGAAATCGAACCTTTAGTTTATAATCAAAAGAAAGCAGAACTAATTAAGAGTCAGATTAGCGGAAATCAATTATCTGCAATAGCATCCTCTTTTTCAACAAAAGTGGATACGGTAGTTGCAGCTAACTTTAGCTCAAGCTTTATCGCTAACCTTGGAAATGAGCCAAGTGTGGTTGGAGCTGCATTCAATCTACAACCAAGCCAAGTCTCTGCACCTGTAGTTGGAAACACTGGAGTTTATGTTGTACAATTAAACTCTAAATCTCCGGCTGGAGTCGTTTCTGATATACCAGGATTACGACGTCAGGAGTCACAAGCAGCGAGAACGCAAATTACTGGAGCATTGATCCCTGCTATGAAAAAGGGTGCGGATGTGAAAGACGGACGCTCTAAGTTTTATTAATTTTAGGTTTACACCTAATTCGTACATACCTACCCAATATCGCATTCAATTATTGTTGAATGTTTCTCCAAACCTTCGTTAAATCATTGACGAAGGTTTGGAGAAAACTATTACTGCCGAATCTCTACTTTACCAACAAATTAAAAATTTGTCACTCTTGATGTGACGTTCGTACTTTTTGGTATCCATCTTGCAGAGAGAAAGATAATAAGTAGCCACAATTATATTTCCTGTCATTATTAATTACACTCAATTGTAGCTACGTTAAGATAAACTCTATTTAAAAAGCGTTATAAGAACTCTTTCATTAGGTAACTATAAAATTTTATAAACATGAATATTGCAGTAGTCGGTACTGGTTACGTAGGTCTTGTGACCGGAACTTGTTTTGCTGAAACAGGTAATAATGTTATCTGTGTCGACATCGACGAGAACAAGGTTAACAAAATGCGCCAAGGGGAAGTACCCATTTATGAGCCTGGTCTTGATGTTTTGTTTGAACGAAACACCAAACAAGGTCGATTAAGTTTTACAACAAATTTGGCAGAAGCAATCGAAGATGCTGAAATTATCTTCTTGGCTTTACCGACTCCTCCGGGAGAAGACGGATCTGCTGATTTATCTTATATTCTTGGGGTGGCAGATGACCTTTCAAAAATAATTACAGATTATAAAGTTATTGTTGATAAAAGTACGGTACCTGTAGGTACTGCTGAGCGGGTTCATGCGAAATTAGTAGCTAACCTTGATGAGCACCTTTTTGATGTAGTTTCTAATCCTGAATTTTTACGTGAAGGGGTTGCTGTTGATGATTTCTTGAAGCCTGACCGTGTGGTTATTGGAACTAATTCTGAGAAAGCACAAAAGGTGATGAAGCAGTTATATGAACCATTTGTACGCCAAGGGAATCCAATCATCTTTATGGATGAGCGTTCTGCTGAGATGACTAAGTATGCTGCTAATTCATACTTGGCTGCACGTATTTCGTTTATGAACGAGATCGCAAACCTTTGTGAGCTTGCAGGAGCTGATGTAGATATGGTCCGTAAAGGAATGGGTAGTGATAATCGAATTGGTAAGAGATTTTTATTCCCAGGTGTTGGATACGGTGGAAGCTGTTTCCCGAAGGATGTACAAGCATTATACAAAACAGCTAACGAGTTTGACTATGATTTCAAGATTTTGAACTCTGTCATGAATGTTAATACCATTCAAAAGACTGTATTAGCTAAGAAGATTAAAAATTATTTTGATGGTGATGTAGCTGGAAAGACAATCGCTCTTTGGGGATTAGCTTTCAAGCCGAATACAGATGATATTCGTGAAGCACCAGCACTATATATTATGGATGAGCTTCTAGAGGCAGGCGCAAACATCAGAGCATTTGACCCTGAAGCAATGGAGCATATCCGATCAATGTATGGAGACCGAATCACTTTGGTAGACAACCAGTACGATGCGCTTGATGGTGCAGATGTGTTGGCAATTGTTACGGAGTGGAGTGTATTCCGAACACCTGATTTCAATAAGGTAGCTAGTGCTCTTAAAGAAAAAGCAATTTTCGACGGTCGTAACTTATATGATCTAAGTAAAATGGAGGAATTAGGAGTACATTATGAAAGTATTGGTCGTGCACCGGTAGGTGTTAAAACCAAAATTAATGGATACCACGGAGGAGCGAATGGTGTAAGCTAATCACTTTTCCTTTAGATAAGATACTTAAAAGCTGCTGGATTATTCCAGTGGCTTTTTTGCTTTTATACCCCAGCTATTCTACTAATAATTAAACTTACCCAGTTTTCGGCTGTTCCAATCAAGTCAATCTCCCGTCAAAGAATTAATTTTGAATGTTAAAAGATATACCTTAGCGTGATCTCAAACGTTGAATACTAACCGACAAACCTATTTATCATGCGATTCTTAATATTAATTATTCCAGTGCTCTTCATTGCCTGTTCAAGTAATCTTGAAACCGTAGAAACTAAAAATGAGTTTGGCTATACAATAAAATACACTCGTAGCAAAACCGATTACGCTAAGCAGGGAAAATATGTTTCTCTCTTTCCTAATGGTACCCCTTATGAAGAGGCTAGTTACGAAAATGATGTATTACATGGAGAACGAAAATTATATTACGAAAATGGTAATGTCGAAGTAATAGAAAATTACAACATGGGTAACTTTACTTCTCCTTACAAATCATTTTATGAGGATGGAACTTTAAAGCAGGAAGGAGCCTATGACAATAATGTTGCGACGGGACAATGGAAAAAATACTATGCTAATGGTCAGCTCATGGAAAATGTCACGCTTGTCGAAAATGAAGAAAACGGCCCCTTTGAAGAATTTTATGAGAATGGGAATAAGAAAGCGGTAGGTACTTATAATGGATTTGATACGGATATGAATCGCCCTCGAGAACATGGCCTATTGAGCCTTTATAATGAGGAAGGTACCCTAATTAAGAAGATGAATTGCGATATGGGCGTCTGCCGGACGATATGGACCCTTGAAGATGGCGATGTAAAGCAAGAGTAGTTATTATCTTTAAGGAATAATTGATTATGCAAAAGTTAAAGCATGCGAATGAATAAATTTACCTGGATAACTATACTGTGCAGTTTTTGTCTTTCTCTTGTGATATGGGCACCGATCGGTGCTCAGCCAATTGGAGGAGAGGAAGTTTATGAATTCCTTGGCTTATCACCATCTGCTCGTACTACTGCACTTGGTGGAACCTTGATTTCTGTTTCGGATGATGATGTAGTATTAGGTCTGATGAATCCTGCTACTTTGAATGAGCGGATGCATAATCAGCTTTCTTTCAATCATAATTTTTTTGTAGCTGGGATCAATAATGGTTATGCCGCTTATGGTTACCATTCTAAAAAACTAGAAACTACTTTCCACGGTGGATTACAGTATTTGAGTTATGGAACCTTTGATCGAGCTGATGAGTTTGGGCAATTACAGGGAACCTTTGATGCTTCTGAATATGCGTTTAATGTAGGTGCATCCAGGCAGTTATATGATAAGCTATCTGTAGGAGCAAATCTGAAAATGATCACATCTCAATTAGAAGATTATAACTCTTTAGGGGTGGCGGCTGATCTTGGGGCTTACTATCAGGATACCTCAGGCTTGCTAACCATTGGGCTAGTTTTAAAAAATATGGGTACTCAGATCACTACGTTCGCTGATCAACGGGAGCCATTACCATTTGACTTACAGATAGGGATATCTCGTCGACTTAGATATTTACCGTTTCGGGTTTCGATGGTTTACCATAACTTGCATCGCTGGAATATCTTGTACGATGACCCTAATGCAGAGCAATCCTCTATTTTCTTCGGGGAGTTGCAGGAAGCATCTGATAATCGCTTTGGTCAGGTTGTGGATAATTTCTTTAGGCATATAATATTCAGCGGAGAGTTTCTTCTTGGGAAAGCGGAAAATCTACGATTGCGATTTGCTTATAATCATTTTCAACGTAAGGAATTATCCGTTGAAAATCTGCGTAGTTTAGCAGGGTTTTCAATGGGTATAGGATTTAAAATAAAACGCTTTCGGATAGAATACGGTCGAGCTTTTTATCACCTCGCCGGAGGAATGAATCACTTCAGTATATCCACAAATATCAATGAATTCAAACGCGGAATACGGAATTAAAAACCTAAGTCTTGAGCAACTTCAGTGTCAGTTTTACGAAAGTTTATAGACACCACTTTACTAGTTCACCGTGATGACAATAACTCAACTCTCTAACTTTTCCGTAGCTGAATTAACGGAAACATTTAATGTAGCTTTTTCAGATTACATTGTTCCCTTCAAAATTACAGAAGATCAACTTGCTGAAAAACTCCGAACGGCTAATATCCAACTGGACTTATCTCCCGGGGCAGTAGTTGATGATAAGTTGGTAGGTTTTATCTGGCACGGACTGGGGTGGCGCGAAGGAAAGACCGTAATTTGGAATGGAGGGACGGGAGTAGTACCTGATCAACGTGGAAAGGGGATTACCGGTAAGCTTTATGATTATATCCTGCCGATGTTAAAGGAGCGAGGTTACGAGCGATCTGTTTTAGAAGTGATCATTGGAAATGACCCGGCTATCCATACCTACCAGAAAAAAGGATTTGAAATTGTTCGCACCCTGGATTGCTTTCGTGCGAAGGCTACGCCATCCACGGGAGGAACGATCAAAGACGTCGCTCGCCCGAAGAAAGAGCTAGCTCAGCGAATACTAAATAGACCATATGATTGGTCGGCCTTTCATCAATTACGTTCATGGCAGCCTACTTATCAGAATGATGATGCCCGAATGGACTTATTAGGCGAACAGGTAAAAGCAGTAGGTGCTTTTTTGAAAAATGAACTTGTAGGATATATACTTTTTGATGCCCGAATAGATCGTGGTGATATCTATCAGTTTGGCGTGCATCCAGATTTTCGGCAACAAGGAGTAGGACGTTATTTATTTGAAATTGCTGAATCAGGAAAATCTGTTCCCTTGAAAGTTATTAATGTAGATGCCGCTCATACGCCGAGCCTTTCATTCTTCCAGCATCTAAACTTCGAACGAACTATCGGGCAGTACGAAATGACTTTAAAGATTTAATTCCTTTTTTTATTTTTATCGTTGGATATCCTTCCTTTCTAAATCTAACGATCAATTATGTACGTTAATAAGAATTTTTCTTTTGTTGAGGTAATGCGCTTTACCGGTGGTCATATTGTCTGGATCACAGCTTGGGCAACTTTGGTTGCTGCTATATTTGAATTTACGCATTGGGAATGGTTGCATATTCCCTGGTTGCCATTAAGTGTGATTGGTACAGCAGTAGCATTCTATATTGGTTTCAAAAACAATCAAGCTTACGACCGTCTTTGGGAAGCTCGAAAGATATGGGGAGCAATTGTAAACAGTAGTCGTGCGTGGGGAAGTATGGTGAAGGGCTATATCAGTAATGAGTTTGTTACTTCTACGCCTTATGAGGAAGCGGAACTTCAGTCGATTTATAAAAAACTAATGTATCGCCATATTGGCTGGCTGTATGCTTTGCGCAGTCAATTGCTGATCCCAACTTCATGGGAGCATATAACACAAGGCAGACATATAAGAAAGGCTACGGAGAAAAGGAGAGCACGGTTTGGAGTAGGCTTACTTGATGACGACGTTACGAGTGCGGAGTTACAAAATTTTCTACCACCTGATGAATATGAACGGCTTATTAATTATAAGAATACGGCGACGCAGATTATTGACCAACAGTCTCAAGATCTAAAGACTTTAAGAGCAAAGAATATTATTGATGATTTTCGACACATCAGTATGCAAGACATGCTAAATGAATTCTACGTCCATCAGGGGAAGTGTGAGCGAATCAAAAAATTCCCGCTGCCTCGACAGTATGGGAGTAGCAGTTTTATCTTTGTTGGGATATTCATCTTTTTGTTGCCGCTTGGGATGGTTGCGGAGTTTCATAAACTCGGGGACTTTGGAGCATGGTTATCTATTCCGTTTACGGTGCTAGTATCCTGGGTCTATATTATGATGGAGCTGGTGGGGGATTACTCCGAAAATCCATTTGAAGGATTAGGTAATGATATTCCTATGCTGGCGCTTTGCCGAACTATAGAAATAGATCTTAGGGAGATGCTCGGCGAAACGGATCTGCCTCCCGGTATTCAGGCAAAAAATGGCGTACTCATGTAGGCCTAGAATTTTTTGCGAATTTCTTCCAGTACTTTTTGCATCTCTTCTTTGAATGGGCGGGAACCGCCTTTGTAATTGTTATGCATGAAGCTAAAGATTAAAAATTTTCCTTTGTCCGTCCGTAAGTAGCCACTTAAACAATGATTGTTACTTAGTGTACCTGTTTTTGCAAAAACGTATGGCTCTGTAGGGCCAGCGTACCAATCCTCTATAGTGCCAGATACGCCACCTGCCGGAAAAATATGAAGTAAACGTTCTTGCGGGACTTGCTGAAAAAGTTGATGAAGGAGGTGTACAATCGTTCGGGGGGTAAATAAATTATATCGTGATAAGCCAGAGCCATCTGCCCATATAGGTTCATCCGGGAACTTTTGCATTAAGCTATCTACTGCGTAATCGATAATTTGATTGGTGTTGAGATTATTGAATAGCTGGTCATTACAAACTAAGAGTAATTGTTCGGCTACGAAGTTGTCGCTAGCCTGCATCATTTGCCGGTACAAGGTATCGGCAGAGATAGAGAATACTGTTTTTTTATTGAGCGGAGATTCAATAGGTGAGCTTAATAATCGGATGTTCTTTCCAGTCGTTTCATTGAGTAGAGTGATTAATAACTCGTTCGAGGTTAGGAATGGATGCTCATTGTCGTATTTCTTTGACTGAATACCTGGGTTGTATTCGAAGAGGTTATAATCTTGTACTCTTTTGAGATACCTGCTTTGGATTTTTTCGTTAGCAGAAAAACTACTGGAGAAGTATCCTGGCTCTACCCGAAAATAAGGATCATCTGCATCTTTTTTTACTTTGATAACATTACCGTGATAGGGGAGTGGAGATTTTTCTGGCTGAAAATAATAGTAATAATCATCCCAGGACCAACCAGCGCCATAACGAGTGTCTTCGAAGTTTGACGGATCAAAGAATAGTTGTTTATCAGTATTTTTTAAGAAGTTGATTAGGATATTGTTTTCAGAGAGATTTGGGTTGCGGAGCGAAGGGTCTCCAGTCCCCCAAAAGATGAGAGAATCCCCTTTTTCAATGTAGCGAATTCCGGGAATGGAATCGCCTAGGATTTGTAGTGCGGTATAAAGGGTAAATATTTTGGTGTTTGATGCTGGTGTAAAGTATCGTTTAGCATTTTTTTCATAAAGCACCTTCCCTTCGTTTGGATCAAAAAGCATAAAACCAGTATAAGCCCGTTCAAAGGTTGGAGAAGTTTCGATCATCTGATCGTATGAAAGAGGACCAGAGGACTTAGATTTTTTGGTGCCGCTACAGGATCCAAATAAAAAAATACCCGCAAGAAGTACCAATTGTAGGAAATGGCTTATTTTTAAATGATTCAGCGGCTGTAAATTATTACGCATAAATATCAGATATGAAATTTTGGAAAGCATTAGTTCTGTTTTTGTTGTTTATTAGTATTGCCCCCCGTTTGTCAGGGCAAGACCTTTGGGATGTTAGCCCTGAGCATTATAAAAAAACTTTACAATCGGTTGTAGTACTAAAGAATGAATCGGTAAAAATTCCATTATCAAATGCTGATGCGCTTGTTGCGGAACATTACCATTGGGGCAATATGACTTCAAACTTAGCAAGAGAAATTGAACGATATTATCCTATTCCAAGTACTAAGATACTTGGTCTTTCGCCTAAAGATAAAAAGCTTACGAAGGCTCCAAAAATATTAACACTGGATTTATCCGAAACGATAGAAGATGAAGGCTGGGAGTTGCTCATTAGCTCTTGGATAAAAACAGCTGGAACGATAGTTATAGCCTTTGATGCTAAGGCAGGAGGTATTCAAAGTAGGTTACCGTTAGGGAAATCGGCTCATCTGATCTATGTGAATGGGAAAACGGGCTTAGAACAATCCTTAGCCATGCAAGTGTTATTTGGTGGACAGGAAGCTAAGGGGCGACTTGCCCAGGATTGGACGAATGGATTTGGAGCAGGGGCTGGATTTGATACAGAAGGTGGAATACGACTTTCGTATGGGCCGCCTGAGTTAAAAGGAATGAATCGAAAACTGTTGAAAGACAATATTGGACGGCTTGCTCAAACGGCAGTAGATTCTGCTGCTTTTCCGGGGTGTCAGGTGTTAGTTGTGAAGGAAGGACAAGTGGTTTATCACGAGACCTGGGGATATCACACTTATGATAATGCCCGAGAGGTTAGTCGATCTGATATCTATGATTTTGCCTCCGTTACGAAAGTTACTTCGGCTTTGCCTGCTTTAATGAAATTACATGGAGAGGGGGAATTTGACTTGGATGTCCCTTTGAAAACCTATTTTCCAGCTTTTGAAAAATCGAATAAAGGGCATCTCCAAATGCGACCTATACTTGCACATCATGCCCGATTAAAACCTTGGATACCTTACTGGAGAAGTACCAAAAAGAAAAATGGGAAATTCAAATGGCGGACCTTTAAGTCTAAGCAATCCCGTCGATTCCCTGTGCATATCACGGATAATCTGTATTTGCATAAAAAGTACAAAAAACGGATCTACAAAGCCATTAAAGATTCACCGCTTAATGAAAAGGAAGGGTATGTTTACTCCGGATTAGTTTTTTATCTCTGGCCAAAAATTGTCGCTGATCTCACGGGAGCACCTTACGAGTCTTATTTACAAAATTCTTTTTATAAGCCAATTGGAGCGGCAACGATTGGGTACAATCCTATGGATCGATTTTCGTTGGATCGCATTCCTCCGACAGAGAAGGATACTTTTTTTCGGCAAGTTCAAATCCATGGTAAAGTGCATGATGAGGGAGCGGTAATGATGGGCGGTGTTTCAGCAAATGCTGGCTTGTTTGGTTCTGCGAATGATTTGGCAAAACTAATGCAACTGTATCTTAATGAAGGGACTTATGGCGGAGAACAATTAATTGATAGTGTTTCTGTGCAAGAGTTTACGCGTTGTCAGTATTGTGATGAAGGAAACCGAAGGGGACTTGGCTTTGATAAACCATTGATTGAATATCACCCTCAAAAGAGCTCGGTCGCAAAAGATGCGAGTCCTGCTTCATTTGGTCATTCGGGGTATACAGGTACTTTTACCTGGGTAGATCCGGAGCATGAATTAATTTATATTTTCTTTTCTAATCGTGTTTACCCGACCCGAGAAAATCGAAAAATTTATCAATTGAATGTACGACCGGATATTCATCAAGTGATTTATGATTCTTTTTTGCGCTAAGTTATCTACTCTTGAGATGTGTACATTTATATAATTGTCCTTTGGGATACCTTGTGATACGAGGGGGCTTAGCTACAAATTCCAACAAACTTGCTACCTTACAGCAGTAATAAATAAAGAAACAACATGAAATTTTATTTAAGTATACTACCCCTATTGTTTTGTGTATTGGCCTTTGGTCAAAATGATGAGAATACCGAACCAGAGCTGAGAATGGACTTTGAGGATTATGATCCACCGTCGACTTTAGTGGTACCGGAACATGAAATCCTTAGCGCTAAGTTTCCTTTTTTGGATGTGCATAGCCACCATTGGCGTATGGCTGAACAAGACCTGGATAAATTAATTCGGCAGATGGACAGCATGAATATGCAAGTCATTGTTAATCTCAGTGGTCGGGGTGGAGAGCGTCTCAAAGCAATGATGGATAATATCAAAAAATATGGTTATGAGGATCGAATTGTCCTTTTTACGAATATCGAATTACGGAGTATTGATGAACCAGACTGGACAGAGGAAACGCTAAAGCAGATCGAGTACGATTATAAAAACGGAGCAAAGGGGCTTAAGATTTATAAAAGTCAGGGAATGACCAATTTGGATTCAAAAGGTAACCGGATCAAAATAGATGATCCACGGATTGACCCTATCTGGGCAAGATGCGGTGAACTAGGAATGCCAATTCTTATTCACTCCGCTGATCCAAAATCTTTTTGGGCGCCTCATGACGAGAATAACGAACGCTGGCTAGAGCTAAAGACGCGCCCAAATCGGAAGCGAGGTCCGGATAATCCTGCACCTTGGGAAACAATAATCGGAGAGCAGCACCATATTATTAAAAAACATCCGAATACGAATTTCATCGCCGCTCATATGGGATGGTTTCCGAATGATTTGAAAAAACTTGGAGAGTTGTTAGATGAAATGCCTAACATGTATGTAGAAATTGGGGCTGTTATTGCAGAGCTAGGAAGACAGCCAAGAATGGCTAACCGCTTTTTAGAAAAGTACCAGGATCGGGTTTTATTTGGTAAGGATTCGTATAAGCCTGCAGAGTATCCGACCTACTTTAGAGTGTTGGAATCAGATGATGAGTACTTTCCTTATTACAAAAGATATCATGCTTTTTGGAAAATGTATGGTCTGGATTTACCGGATCATATTTTAGAGAAACTCTATTACAAGAATGCATTGAAGCTGATACAAGGAGTAGATACAGAACAATTCAAGCGAGATTAAGAATATTAGCCATTTGTCGAATAAATGACCAGCTATGTATTAATCTTATGTTAATACGCCTGTTTTAAATGAACTTTTGACGGTAAAAACGATCTAATAAGAAACGTTATTCGCCATGAAAAAGATTTTTGAAACAAGGTTGGAAGCGATTGACTGGATCGCTGATAATGTAGAAAATGAAGGTCAGTTTGAAGCGGTACGTGAAAAACTGTTATTCAATTACATTTACTCCGGAACTTACTTTATCGATACAGATGAAATGAAGGAAGACGTCGTGATGCGAGATCAGGAAGATTAAAAAAGTGATAACTGCTTTTTATTCTTTTGTTTTTTTCGCTTTCTACGTTCGTTATCCAGCATACTCTGACTGTCAAATACTGTGCGCCCACCTAAGGTGTTTGACATTTCCCATTCTTTGTCAATTAATTCCTCATATCGGTCATTCGGAACAAAGTTCTTTTCAATGCGCTTCGCATTTTCATGTAAACTTTTGATTGCTTTTTGTTTATCGCTATGCCCAATCTTTGCACGATTAACCGCATGTCGAAGGGTAGCGATTGTTTCATCATAAACTTTGGTAGGAACAGGGAAGGGGTGTCCATCCTTGCCACCATGTGCGAAGGAGTACCTCGCAGGATCTTTAAATCTCGAAGGTGTACCATGAATAACTTCACTTACTAAAGTCAATGATTGTAAGGTTCGCGGACCTAATCCTTCCAGTAAAAGTAGTGACTCAAAGTCACGAAGATCCTGATCATAGGCCATTGCAATAATACTTCCCAAGCGTTTAAGATCCACGTCTTTAGCTTTTACATCATGATGCGCAGGCATTTTTATTTTCTGGATTTCCTGAATCATCATTGTAGGGTGCTGATTTGCAACCTGTATAATTCCATTTTGGGTTATGCCTGCATCTTGATCTGTCAAATTAAGAATCAGACCTTGATTGAGTCCGCAAATTGATGTGTGCGGATCGCTGATGTAAGAGCTAAAGGTTTCCGAATGCCAATGGTATCGTCGTGCATAACCATTTGTATCATTCATCCCTTGTTGAACGACGGTCCATTCTCCGTCAGCTGTAACGATAAAGGAGTGAAGATAAATCTGAAAGCCATCCTGAATTGCGGTGTTATCAATCTTAGCGGTTAAGCGACTACTTCGTGCAAGGGCCTTTCCATCAAGGCCTGTTTTCTCGCCAACTTCATATAATTCTCTTGGGGTTGCCCTGCTGTAGCGACCTCTACCACCACAGATATAAATACCCAGATCTTTGGCGATAGGATTCAAACCGCGTTTGAGTGCGCCAATCACTGAGGTCGTTATACCAGAAGAATGCCAATCCATCCCAAGAACAGCTCCAAAAGATTGAAACCATAGTGGATCACTAAGTCTCTGGATTACTTCGCTTCGACCGTATTCCAAAACAATAGATTCGACAATGGCTCGCCCAAGCGTTGTCATTCTTGAGGCGAGCCATTTAGGAACCCTTCCATAGTGTAGGGGTAAATCAGCGTGATTTGTCATAAAGTATTAATCTTATAAAAAGGCGCAAATTACGCCACCCATCAGAGCTAGTGTAATTAACCAGTATCCACTATGCACCCAAATGTATTTCCAGCCTCTTCTTTCAAAAAGTGCATTAATAGCGATTATTGGAAAAGCGAAAAAGATAGTTGCAAAAATACCATGTGCGAACCCATGCTTAAAGGAACGGTGCAAGGCACCATATTTATCCATAAAATCATTCGTTAAAATTTCTGCATCTGCGGCACTAATTCCAAATTCTTCGGCCCCCATAAAAAGAGAAGGTATCCCAGATTGATGAATCGAAAGACCTACCATAACAAAGGTGATGAACAGTCCAAATAAATAACTAAGCCCAAAAATGACGAGCATATTACCAGATTGTATCTGCTCCTCCGTAACACCGGATGCTTTCATCCAGACGGTTCCAAAAACCTTTGGATTATAGTATACCGCACCAACGGCTAAAGGAATTAAAGCTGCTAATAGTAAAATGTAAAAATTAAAGTCTTCCATGTTTGTTTAGTTTGTTATTGAAAAATTGGTTTTATTATTTCCAGGGAGTATAGGAGCCAAAGTTCCATAAATATCCTTCAGGATCCTTACAACTATAGGCTTTACCGCCATACTCTTGTACTTGTAACTCGTAAACAATTTCAGCGCCTGCTGCTTTTGCCTTTTCGTAATGTTGGTCGATCTCGCTATCAGAAAGAATGAGGTATGGAGACATAGTATTCATTCCTCCGTTCCCGGCAGGAGTAGTTACGAGCTTTCCATAATCATTGTCTTTTTCTGAATTAAGCATAATCATTGAATTACCAAAAGTGAGCTGTGCATGTGGCACACTACCGTCCTCTTCTTGAGAGACAAGGTGACGAGAAAACCCAAAGGCATTACATAGGAATTCGATCGCTGCAGCAGCATCTTTATAACACATGGTAGGGATGATTAATGCACTCATATTTTCAGAAGTTTGGAGTTACTAACGTAAAAATCCAAACAAGATAAATAAAAAGTTTTAAAATAAAAAAAAATAAACAAAAAGTTTAAATGTGCTTTTTGAAACAAACACTACGACTGAGGTGGGTATAAGGTGGATAATTTGGGATTTTTTGGTAGCCTGTACTAGTGTACAATTGAATAGCTTTGAACAGGCTGTCACCTGTTTCTAAAATAGCATATTGATAGCCTAGTGTGCTTGCCCACTGCTCTAATTGAGTTAGCACCGTTTTGCTCAGGCCCTTGCCACGATGATCAGGATGAACAAACATGCGTTTGATCTCAACATGATCCTGAATTTCTTTGAAGGCCCCACAAGCTACTGGTATTTGATCAAGCGAAATTACAATGGCTTTAATCGGGCTTTTAAACTTATTATGAGGAGCGTATGCTTCCATTTCTCCCGGAAACTCATCCTGGAGCTCATGATCTAATAATTTTTCAAGTTCAAGAAAACTTGAATCTACAGTATTAGTCTTGTGGACTTGCAATGTTTTGAAGAGTTTGATTAATACGGCCTAACACTTGTTCAGCTTTCATATACCCATTTGATATGAGATAATATTTCTCTCCGTGTTGGAGTACCAAAGTTGGGAAACCGGACACACCTAACTGCCCGGACAGATTAAAGTCCTCTTTAATCAAAGCTTTCATTTCATCAGATTCGAAAGCAGTTCTGAATGTATTAGGATCAACTCCAAATTCTCCCGCTAAATCAACATAGGTGTCTGTGAGATTAGTGTTTTTATTTTCCTTATAAAAAGCTTTTTGGATGGCTTTGAAGAAATCGAATGCTTGCTCCTCTTTTATTTTTCTCATGAGTGCTACGGCACGACAAGCGGGCTCCGTATCATAGACAAAGCTTTCATCCTGTAAAATATCATAGGAGAATGGTTGGCCGCTTCTGCTGTTAACTTCACTCCAGTGTCCTTTTAAGAATTCGCCGAGCTGCGTCATGGTCTCCGTGTTATACGGTCGAAGACCTCCCATCACCATGGTGAATTCCATATCGTCGCTAAGTTGCTCCTTTACTTTGGTGAGTTCCGGAGAGAACCCATAGCACCAGGAGCACATCGGATCAGCGAAATAAATTAATTTACTCTTGTCTTGAGCCATGAGTGAATGGAGTGTAAAAAGACAAATTAAAATAAGTAAGGACCTCATTATTCTTCAGTGACATTCATGTTGCTAAAGTTAATGTCAAAACCAATTTTCTTACTTGGTTCATCATCATCATAATCTTCCCAGTTGGTGATGTCATTGATAAACTCTTCCATATGACGAACAAAGAAAGGTTCTTTCATTTCTTCTGGGCGATAGATGCCAATAGTCTTTGGTGGTCGCGGCTGACCATAATTTTCTATGAACGGGTAATTGATCAACACAATAATTTTTCCGTTGAATAACTGTTGGTAAATCAACGAACCATTATGTTTGATCAAGTGGCGTTTGATATTACTATTGATCTCTTGCCACATTCCACTTTTGACATCACCGAGGCTAAGAACAATAGCTTCGAGGTTTTCCATTCCTTCCTTTACTTCTACAGTTGCATCTAATTCGCAACCTTCAATCATGGTGTTTAATAAGGTGAGAATTTTTTCACGTAAGCTTTCTTTCCAGATATCCCGGTATGCTCGTGTATTAGCAACTACTTCTTTATAAGTTGCTACTTTACGTTTTAGATTGTTCAGTTCGGTAGAGTCGTTACTTGTGAGATTAATCATTTCTCTAATTCAGTTGGGTTAATTAATTAGGACAATATAGTGCGAGCTAAGTTAGGTTTTTTTAACAAAATACCAGACTTATATGTTTTCAATCCTGTAAGGAGAATATTTAAAAGTACGGCTCCTTGACATTTTATATCTTAAAGTGATGATAGGTGATTCCGTTTTTACTGAAAGTGGATTGTCATTTCGGTTTCCGGAAGACTGGATCGTCTTTAAATATGATGAGCATAGGTTCTATCGCTATGTCAGTGGCTCTGGCCTTAAAGGTGTTGATTTCATCGGGGTAAAGGGGGAGTCGCTTTATTTGATCGAAGTAAAAAACTATGCGGACCGGGTATCTCTCGATACTTATGACCCGATGGAGTATTTATTAAATACAGTAAAAGAACAGGCCGAACGATACCTCAGAAAGTTAGAAGACTCTTTGAGTCTGCTAAATATCATCCAGCAATATTATCATCGAAAATGGTGGTATCGAAAGATCTACCTTCCGTTTTTGCGTAAGTCAAAGATTACTTCAGACCTGGGATTCTGGACGAAGGCAGTCGAGTTAAAGGATCGCCCCGACTGCGTGACGTTTTTACTTTGGCTGGAACTCCCAGAGCGGGATAATGATCAGCGAGCCGCAGGGATCCGCGAATACTTTAAAAACGAACTCAAAGAGCGCATTCCTGAGCGCATAAAATTTGAGATTATTTATTCTACAATAGAATTTGAAGGGATAAGGTCAACACTTGTATAATGAAATAATCCGTGTTAGAAAGCTGCTTAACCAAGCTGCATGTAGTGAATACTCTCCCCAATACTGTTAATCGGATCAGGAGATTGATCTTGTTCCACAAAGCAGTATTTAATATCTACCTTTTGTGCCATCGCAATGACTTCCTTTAGGTTAATATTACCATTCCCCAATTCCTTAAACGCATCCTTCGGAACGGCCCCTTCATCATAAATCGTTGGCGTACCTGCCTGAAGATCCTTGAGGTGAAGTAGGCGAGTCCGATCACCGATTCGTTCTAGTAGTTGCACAGGATCGTATCCTCCTAAGGCAGCCCAAAAAACATCTAGTTCAAATTGCACTGCAGAAGGATCAAGCCGTTCGATCAATAATTCAAAAGGTACCTTCCCTTCAATAGGCTCGAATTCAAAGGAGTGATTATGATAACATAATTGAATGCCCGCAGCTTTCGCTTTGGCTCCTGCTTCATTAAGTTTGTCGCAATGTGATTTATATTGATCAAGTGTATCTCTTTCGCCTTTGTTCAAATACCCAAATACCAGATGATTAATTCCGGCTTTGCTAGCATCCTCTAAAACCCGGTCAAAATTATACTGCTGATCTTTTTCATCTGGGACCAAGTGCCAATTACCAGTCAGGCTCGTCCAAAGCATAAAGCTACTGTTTACCTCCATTCCAAGATCATTCGCGATGGGCTTAAGCGTAGCGAGTTGTCGGGTATCCATCAGCTCAACTTGTTGATAACCAAAATCTGCAATAGCTTTAAGGGTGCCATTAGGATCTTGTTCTAATTGATCCCGAACGGTATAAACTTGTAAGCCAATAGTATCAAGATAAGGATGATCAGAACCGAGCATACAACGAATGTTTGAAAGTGATAATAATGAAAGGCCTGCACCTGCTAGTGCACTTTGTCGCATAAATTGGCGTCGAGGTATACGATGCGATTTCATATTGTAAGTATTTACAAGCAAGATAATGAAAAAGGAAGAAATGAGATTACAGTTTTACTTTGGGTAATCCGGGATGTTTTTCCCTAATATAATATCGCGGTGTGCAACAAGGAGATCATTTTGAGGCGCTAATGTAACGATGCCTGAGCCACCCCGATTGGAGAAGGAATGTCGTTCTTCTTTGCTCAGTAAAGGATCATCGTCGAATACCACGTTGTCTATATAGTATTCACTTTTGCCAGGCTCCAAAACGGTAAGGTGAATATGCTCAGGTGCGTTTTGATTTGGGTAGGCGCCAGGGCGAAACGTATAGAAAGTATATTGACCATCCTCATTCGTTTTTGTCCAGCCACGAATATAACCATGTCGGTTTGCCCATCCTTTTGCACTAGGTTTGCTTTGATAGATCCCTTCTCGATTGGTTTGGTAAGCGTAAATGATAACATTCGCTGCGGGACTTGTTCCATCGATGTGGTATACCGTACCCGTTAATTTTATTTTAGGAGTATTGATGTCAAAGTCAGGAAGGGTATCTACGGAGGAGAGTAAATGATCTCCGTATTCATGTATTGCTTCGCATCCTTGACAAGGGCCTCCGACCTGTACAATGGTTTTTTCTTTTGATTCTTGTGTCCAACAAGCGCTGACTACTAACACCAGTACGGAAGCTAAAAAGAAGCGAAGGGGGATCATGATTTTTGGGTTTTCTGTTCTCTGTTACGTTTGTACAGTTTGGTTGCTATGAAAAGCACCACTCCAAAAGCTATAACGCCAGCGAATGCATAGAGTGTATTCAGCCCATTTTTTAACACTGCCAATAGCACAATAGAAACGAGAAACAAAGTTGGGACTTCATTCATCAAACGATATTGAAAAGAAGTATAGATTCTTTCGCCACGTTCCAGTTTTTTGATGAGGGATTTGGAATAAAGGTGGTAAGCCAGGAGTAGAAAAACTAAAGCGAGTTTAAAATGTATCCATCCCATCTGTAAGTAAGCTGGCTGAACATAAAGCATCCCGAAGCCCCCAATGAAAGTGATCATCATAGCCGGATTACAAATAATCTTGTAAACACGCCATTGCATAATATTATACTGCTTGGATAAGATCGACCGGTCAGGCTCTCCTTTGTCAAAGGCTTCTTCATGATAGACAAACATACGAACCAGATAAAAAAGTCCGGCAAACCAGGCTACAAAACCAACGATGTGTAGTGCTTTTAAATAGGATACGGCCATGACTATTAAAAATTTGAGTTGAAACCAATAATTATAAATCAGTATCTGAGTGTCTTTTCTTAATACTACAAAGATACTTCTGCAATGTACTATTCCCGTAGAAAATACTGAAGTGAGGGTGCAGATATTACATTAATATTACCCTGGATGAGCGACTTCCGACGAACGCACATAATCTTTCGACGAAGGGGTGCAACGCTGCTGTAACAAAGCAATCTTTATAAGCGTCACCTTTGTGTAGACAGTCAGGGAGATACATTTTGACCTGACCGACTAATCAATTTGAGTTGTGAGTTATCGCAACTCGAACTAATCAAAAGAAAACATTTTTCGACTTTAAAAAAATCTAGTATGAAACGTCACATCGTACTCCTGGCAGCGCTATGCCTTTATTCAAGTATTTCTTTGTTTGCACAAACTGTGCGTGGTACCGTCCTCGATACTCAATCTGAGCCAGTCGCTTACGCTAATATTGCTTTGTATAATGCTACGGATAGTAGCTTAGTCAAAGTAGAATTAAGTGATGATGATGGTAAATTTAAAATTGATCAGCTTCAGCAAGCGAATTATTGGTTGGAAGTAAGTTACGTCGGAATGCCTAGTTATACTTCCGAGGTTTTTGATTTACAAGAAGACTATGAGATGGGGGCTTTAAAATTAGAAGCGAGTAATGTGGAACTGGAGGAAGTCACTGTTGTTGCTAAGCGTCCGTTACTGGAGGTGAAACCTGACAAGATGGTGTTTAATGTAGAAGGGAGTATTAATGCTAGCGGTAATGATGCCCTTCAACTATTGCGGAAAGCTCCGGGAGTTATTGTAGATAATAATGATCGGATTACCATGCTTGGGAAAAGCGGCGTACGGATCTATATTGATGGTAAGCCTTCGCCTTTGACTGGAGAAGAATTGGCTTCTTATCTAAAAACTATTCAGGCCTCTGAGATTGATAATATCGAAATCATTACGAACCCTTCTGCAAAGTATGATGCGGAAGGAAGCGGCGGTATTATTAATATCAAAATGAAAAAGGACAAGCGTCATGGTACCAATGCAAGTGTAAATATGAGCTATAGCCAGGGAGAGAGGCATCGGTATAATGGAGGCATTACCTCAAACTATCGCTCTAAACAATTTAATCTCTTTGGTAACTACAGTTATTATGATGGTGCGAATACCAATTTTAATAAAATATATAGAGAACAGAATAGTTTGTTTTTTGATCAGTATTCTGATTCAGAAGGTGGATGGAGTGGGCATAACTTCAAAGCCGGAGCCGATTACTTTATCAATAAAAAACACACTATAGGAGTAATGGTAAATGGTAATGTGGGCGTTGATGACTGGGCAAATGTGAGTCGTACTGAAATCGGGATGATGGAAGATAATAAGGTAGACAGTTTGTTGATCGCTGAGAATCGAAGTGATGAAGAAAGTTCGAACTTGAATCTAAATCTCAACTATCAATTTGATAATGGTAAAGGAAGTACCGTGAATATTGATTTTGATCATGGCAGATTTAGAAATGATGCAATGGCATTTCAACCTAATACTTACAAAGATGCCAGTGGTTTGGAAGTGTTGAGTGTTCGAAACTATCGGAATAACACTCCAACAGATATTGATATTTATACTGCTAAGGTAGATGTCGAACAACCATTCCTTGAAGGTAAATTAGGCTATGGTGCTAAGGTAGCCTTGGTTGAAACGAATAATACTTTTGATTTTTATAATGCTTTTAGCACCGGAGATGTATTGGATATTAACAGGAGTAATACTTTTGCTTATACTGAAAATGTCAATGCAGCATATTTGAACTTTAATCGTCAGTTTGAAAAGTTTGGAGTCCAGGCAGGATTACGTATGGAGCAAACGAACTCAGAAGGTAACCTTACAAGTTTTGTTACTTCGAATGATAACAATGTTAAAAGAAACTATTTAGACTTTTTTCCATCTGCTGGTTTAACCTATCAGCTAAATGCTAAGAACAGCTTTCAGTTGACTTACAGTCGCCGAATCAATCGGCCTTCTTATCAGGATTTGAATCCGTTTGAAGACAAATTAGATGAGTTAACTTTTGAGCGAGGAAATCCGTTTTTGAATCCAGAGTATACACAGTCATTCCAGTTGACACATACCTTTAATTACTTTTTGAATACAAGTATTTCTTACAGTCATACCACAGATTTGATATCTCGAATTACAGATATTGCGGACATAAATGCTACGACCATTACCTGGTTGAATCTTGCTGACCAACGAAGCTATAGCATTAATGTGAGTGGATCGGTTCCAGTAACGAAATGGTGGAATAGTTATACGAATATTACAGGTTATTACCTAGATAACCGAGCGGACTTCGAAGATGGCAAACGGATTGATATTAGCCAGCCTTCGATGAATGTTTATAGTCAACATACCTTTACACTACCTTGGGATTTATCTTTTGAAGTATCCGGATGGTTTAATACGGCTTCTGTATGGGAAGGGAACTTCCGGTCGCGCCCCCAGGGATCAATGGACGTAGGACTAGGGAAAAAAATATTAGATGGCAGAGGGAATCTCAGAGTGGCTTTTAGTGATGTGCTGAATACGAATAACTGGGATGTTAGGAGTACGTTTGGAGACTTATATATTCGTGCTTCTGGAGGCTGGGACAGCCAGAGAGTGAGTATAAACTTCTCGTATAGTTTTGGAAATAATCAAGTTAAATCAAGACGTCGAAGTACTGGTTTGGAGGATGAAAAGAAAAGAATTAAAGATTAGATTCAATACCAGAATTAAAAATAACTATGGGTTGGTTTTAGAAAAATATATATAATTTAATCAGATTTCTAAACCAAGACAGAGAATTGTTGTTAGATTAAAGTTGCTGTTCAGCCCTTGTGTGCAAGGGCTGAACATTTTTGTTTTCCCCTTCCCGGCTAATCCTTCGTTCCTCAAAGATTTAGACTTGTTAATTATTTACATATAAATAATTTATTTACTTTGTTTTTGTTTGACATCCAATGATTTATTGTTTTATAAAGGTATAATGATTAACACAGAAGCAAATTTTAAGAGATTGATATTCAGGTGGTTAAGTTGACTTTTGCCAAAAATATCCAAAAATATTACACTAAATGGCTTGGTGCTTGTAATAGAATAATCATAGAAATGAGAAACCCATCTTTCAAATCCAAGTAAACTTTTCTTGTGTTTGAATCAATTAAGTTAAAATATAGCGCTTATACCAAAGAATGTCCTATTTAATGACTAAATAACCAGTAGATGAAGTCAAGTATCTATACTGCTCCAAAAAATATGGTAGATATACCATATGAACAGATGGTAAGGTATAATGAGGCGGGGTTAATTTACTTAGAGAATGACATCATTACCTATGCAAATAAGTCTTTTATTGAGTTAATAAACGAAATATCTAATGATGTAATAGGGCATTCGATATATAACTTTATTAAACCGAAGGACAGGAAGAAGCTAGAACATGGCTTGGAAGCCATGAAAAAAGGAACACAAAGCAATTTTAGTGATAATCTACAAATGAACCTGACGGATGGGCAGGAAACCTACTTCTCTTTACACATTAGTATTCATAAGAAAACAGAAGACTCGATATATTTAATCGGAGCATCCCGAAACTCTACTTCGAGGGTCAAGAAAATGGAAGAGCTAACTATAGCCAAATCCATGTATGACGCTCTTTATGATAATATCGTGGATGGGCTAATGATATATGACTATAATCAGGAAAGAATAATTGATTGTAATACTTCAGCCTTGAAGATTTTTGGTTACGAAAATAAGGACGATCTTTTAAAGGTCAACCGATTCCAGTTTGTACCACAGTATTCTAAGGTTTTTCCAGATATAGATTTTCACGAAGAGACCAAAGATCATGGCCAAAGAGTAATGAAAGGCGAAGCATTCAAGACGCCCGGGATTTTTGTAAAAAATGGAGGAGGTCATATTATCGTTCATGCTAATGTAATTCCGACCTTTCGCTCGATCGGTGAAGCTTATATAATTTTCCAGGATAGCACGAAGCGAGTATTACAAAAGCAAGCAAAGTTAGCAGCGGAAAAAAGGTATAAGCAGATCTACCAAAATTCACACGAAGGAATCATTTATACAGATTTGAATACCAAGGAGCGACTCATGTGTAATGACAAAGCATTGCAGTTATTCGGAGTGGATACCTTTGAAGACTTAAAAAAATTAAAACCGCAGGATTTCATTAAAGATGATATTATTAATGGTTTAGGACCGCAGGAGGTTTTTATTTCCAAGATAAAGGAAGCAGCGAAACATGGTAAGGCGGAATTATCCTTTTGGTTGAAAAAACAGACTGGGGAAATCATCCGAGCTATTGTGGTTATCATGTTGGATGATAGTGACCCTAAATACCCGAAACTCATTTCTTTTGTTAGGGATATTACCAACGAATATAATAGTGAGCTAAAGATCAACGAAAAAAATAAAGAATTACAATCTTATATCGAGGCTAATCTGCAATTAGAAAATTTTGCCTACTTCGCATCGCATGATTTACAAACGCCCCTAAGAGGGATTATAAGTTTTACCCAACTGTTGAGGAGAAGTTTACGTGGAAAACTTTCGGAGTCCGAAGAAGAGTACATGGACTTTATTATCGGCTCTACCAAAAATATGCGAAACCTGGTCATGGATATTCTTTCTTATTCTAAGGTGAACTCCGCTGATATTAACATTGAAGAAGTATGTTTAAAAGACCTACTTACAGAATTGAGTCAGGAGTTAAGAGAGGAGATCAATGAAAAGGATGCCGTTGTTAATTTTCCAAATGTTCCGACGATAATTCAGGCTGATGCCATAAAGTTGAAACAGTTACTGCAAAACCTCATTTCAAATGCGGTTAAGTTCTCAACAGAAGATACCAAACCTATAGTTGAAATAAATTGTGTGGAGCAAGAAAAACAGTGGCTGCTTTCCGTACAAGATAACGGGATAGGTATAGATCCTGAGTTTCATGATAAGATCTTTATGATTTTCAAAAGACTTCATACCAAAGAAAAATTTGAAGGAACGGGGATCGGATTGGCAATGGTCAAAAAAATAGTTGATCAGCATGAAGGCGAAATCTGGGTAGATTCTGTCGCAGGTAAAGGAACAACTTTCTATTTCACGATTAAAAAGCCAAATAGTTAAGCAAATACTATTTTCTATATCCAGAGAAAATAGCCCTCATTCTTCACAACTTGAATCACTTGATAGGTATCAGCCCCAATAAGTATAAGTATTGTTAACTTTAATATTTATGAATTAAACCATGAGCCTAATGTGGTTTATTTCGACTCTCCTCTACTTCAATTTCAATTCCTATATCAATTTTACTAATTTTACGTACTGAATCCCTAGCCGAATCTCAGAGCCTACGATGAATACGAATCGTCGATAGGCAAACGTTAAACATTAACTTTACTCAACCTTTTAAAAATTTAAAATGAATAACACGGTCAGAAATGTTTTGGCGGTCATTGCAGTTCTTCTCTTATTGCTGTTCTGCTGGTCGCTTTGGAACGGCATGGAAAAGTCAAAAGAGATTCAAAGTCTCGAGACAAAAAACTCTGCGTTAAATACAGAGCTTTCCGATTTAGAAACGCTCAAGGCTAGCCTTGAAACAGAAATTGATAGCCTGCAGAATGAGTTCGAAGGATTAACGCTTGTTAATGATTCGCTTGCGAATTCTTTGGCTTCAGCTAATAAAAAAGTGTCTCGTGACAGACGGACGATCTCTAAACTTCGGGCAGATATGGAAGCCGGAGATTTGAAAAGCGAAAGCCTTTCGGTTCAGATCTCTCAACTGTTAGAAGAAAAGAATGCGCTACAGTCACAGATTACTTCTTTACAAGAAGAAAATACCGCATTAAGAGAAAGAGCTGGAGCATTAGAGCAGGATTTAACCAAGGCAAGAGATGATAATGCTGCACTAGCTAATCTCAACCGGTCCATGCAGGGAGAGATTGATAACCTGACACTCACTAATTTTAAGGCAACTGCCTTTCAGGTAGAGCTGGAGAAAAAGAATAACAAAGCAACGGCAAAGAGTCGTCGTGCAAAACGATTAAAAGCAAGCTTTGATCTAACGGATGTACCGGATAAATATCAAGGCGTTCGCCCATTATATTTGGTGGTTACGGATGAGACGTCCTCTCCAATCAAAATGGAAAACCCGATTAAAGCTCAGGTAATGGTGAACGATCAGGCAACGGATATTCTCGCTATTGCACAAAAAGAAGTAAACATTGGAGCTAATCAGCGTATTTCTTTTACACATGATTTAGACGAAAAATTAAAGCGTGGATTTTACCGCGTAACTGTATATACTGATATCGGAATACTTGGATCAAGTAACTTCCGACTTCGCTAGTTTAAACCGATATGCCGCATGTGTAATAGTTGAGCTATTGCACATGCGGACTTAGCAAAACAACCCAAAAATGCGACACTTTTTCTTTCTTTGTCTCGCCCTGTTTTTTTCTTCCTGTATTAGTAATAAAAAGCACTTAGCAGCTGTTGATATGATCAATGTCAAGCATGCGGAAGAGCTTGCTCAATTGCAAGAAGCATTAGATACTGCAACCCAAACTATTACTGATCGCAATTTAACTATTGCGGAGCGCATAGGCGAAAATAATATCCTGCTTATGCTTCGGGAAGAATTAATTTCTAAGGTAGGGGAGCTTGAAACTCAAATCGAGACTTTAAGCAGTAACTCTTCCTCAGCCCAAAAGGCGTTAAGTTCAAATCTTTCCAATAAAGAAGCGGAAATAAAAAGACTAAAAAATTTACTAGCGGAAGTAGACCAGTCGATCCTTGAGCACGAAGCATTAATAAAAAGCATTACCGGAGATCTTAATTTTATAGCACAGGATTATCCGGATGACATTGACGTTAGTCTGGGCTTTGATTTTGCAACGATTAATATTCTTGAATCCTTCCTGTTTAGAAAAGGAAGTGCTACCAGATTAAATGAGAATGGTAATACGATCCTGGAAAAGTTTTCAGGGATTTTTCAAAAGTTCCCAAGTATCAATGTTCAGGTGATTGGACACACAGATACTGAACCTCCACGAGATAAAAAAAGATATGGTGATAACTGGAATTTTAGTGCTTTACAAGCAGCAACTATTGTAAGAGCTTTGGTGGATGAATATGATGTTAGTGCTAATCAATTGACCCTTTCTGCTAAAGGAGAATTCTCACCAAGAGGTTCTAACGCAACTTCGGAAGGTAAATTAAGAAATCGTCGTATTGAATTATCCGTGACGATCCCGACCGAAGATTTGGCGAAAAAAATCAGAGCAGTGTTGGCAAAAGTTGA